>DASYFE010000177.1:0-46455 GCA_036498585.1 Pyrinomonadaceae bacterium
CACCGGCTGCGTGCCGAGTAAGGCCGGTTGGTAGCGCGCTTTTCTGATTGCTGCGATCGCTCGTTCAGTCAATCCAAATGGCAATGGCTCGTCTATCGAGATGTCTGAGACACGGCCGTTGCTACAAACCACGAACTGCAGAACAATCTTTCCTTCCACTTTGTTTTGAGTCGCGTCATCCGTGTACGAAACTTGAAGCGGGTCCTTCATCAATGCCATCTGCGTAACACCAGATGCTCGATAGATAGGGCTGGGACATTCTTCGCCGGCATTATCTCCTGAAGCTGGCGGAGGTGATGGTTCCGGCAATGGTGCCGGTGTGGGAGTTGGTGACGGTATAACAACAGCAACAGTCGCCGGACGTTCGGCTGCGAGAATCTCCTGCCACAAGCGCGCCTGCAAATCCCAGTTTAGTTGTCGTACCTTCGCAACAACCTCTCGTGCGGTAGCATTTTGTCCAAGCCGAAGATAAGCGATGCCCAGATTGTATAAAGCGCCGGCATAGTCCGGTATCAAACGCACCGCACTGCTATAAGCCGTCACTGCTTCATTCCAGCGACCAAGACCTGCGTACGCGAGTCCCAGATTATTGTAAGCATCCGGCCATTCGGGCTTGAGCTCGAGCGCTTTTTTATTCGAGGTTACCGACTCTTCGTATTTCTTCTCTTTGAGCTGGGCCAATCCCAGATCATATTGCGCTGCGGCTGAGCTCGGCCGCAGACTGACGGCACGCTCGAGTATGGTCAGCGCTTCGGGGTACACGCCTTCAGTAAGCAACTGCGCGCCCAGGTTAACGTGAGCTTCAACGCTGCTGGGATTGGCGTGGACAACTTCCCGAAGCGTGACGCCCGGCGTCTTCTCATTTAGCCCGACGTGTTTCTCGTTGTATTGAGCTTCCAATGCAGCGAGATCCGCAGCGCCGCCTGCGTGTTTCGGATCGACTGCTATCAGCTTTCGGAAATAGTCTCTCGCCTGCTCTAACTGATTCAGCTTGAAACTGAGGTAACCTGCTTGAAAGAGCGCCTCGACGTCTTTCGGCTCTCGTTGCAAAAGCGACTGATAGTGGCCCAACGCTTTGTCTTGCATCCCGCGGAGTCTGTAAATCTCCGCCAGATACCGGAACGTCCCGGAGTGACTCGTTGAGTAGTCAACGCTCCTGGCTTTCTCGTAACCATCCAAAGCTTCACCCAACTGATCCGCATAGAACAGCATGGTGGCCCAGTAGAAATATCCGTTCGCATCGATGCCGCGCAGGTCGGCGCCTTGCTTGAAAACTTCCGCAGCCTTCATCCATTGCTGATCGTTAGCGTAGGCTTCGCCAAGATAATAAAAGTCTTCCTTGACGTAGCGCTTCAACGCTGTGATGCGCGTGAGGTACGCGATGGCCTCCGCACTTCTGCCCGACTTGCTTAACGCCACACCTAAACTGCTGATCGTATCCGTGTCGTCAGGCTTCAACTTGCGCGCGCTTTCGAGTGGCTCAACCGCCTGCGGGTATCTTCCGTTTTCGAGATGGATTCGGCCCAGATAATATTGCGCGTCCCAAGTGGCGGGATTCTGCGCGATTGCGTCCTGGTAGAGTTTGAGTGCTTCGTCATCACGGCGTAGCTCGTAGTAGCAGCGCGCCAGGCCAGTCAACACGTCGACCGAGTTTGAATCCTGCTTCCGCGCGTATTCCAAATACTGCAGCGCGGTTTGAGCATCTGCGTCTTCAATCAAACCATTACCAATCCGTACGGCTTGAGCCGCAGATATCGCAAACTGCAACTGTAGATCAGTCACGCTCTCGTTCTTTGCAGTGGCTATTCGCGCAGATACGACCGGAACGTTCAAAGGTCGCGGCCCCATCTTTTCCTGAGGAGGAGCAGCGATCAGATAGATCGGGTGAGCTTCGATCGGGTGCCGGTCAGTAACAACTTCAACGGTTTCTTCAGCATGATTTCTTATTTCGGCAAACGGCAGGACGAGCAGCACCGGCAGGAGATAAGCTATCCAGCGATAGGTGTGTTTGATCTTTGCGTGCATGGCGTTAACTCTGCGTAACCTCTGCGTCCTCTGCGTCTCTGCGGTGATAGTTAACCGCAGAGACGCAGAGGACGCAGAGGTTACGCAGAGGAGAAGCTACTCTCGATCACGAGCAAGCCGGAAGCCGATCGTGGGAAACTTGAAGTTTTCGTCACCGAACCAGGAGCGATCCGTAGCGTTGTTAAATTCACCATTCATCTTCTCGAAGAATGAACCACCCCTTCGCACCCGAGCATTTTTGACAGCGGGGCGTGTGTTGTCGTAAAAGCGCGGCTTCGACGACGTCCATTCCCACACATTGCCAACCATGTCCTGTACTCCCGTTTGCGTCGCTCCCCAGGGGAAAGAGCCTACGTCTACCGGACTCTTTTTCTCATTGATATTGGCGCGTCCCTCTTCCCATGAATTCCCCCACGGGAACATAGAATCTTTGGAGCCATTACGGGCCGCAAACTCCCATTCTTCTTCCGTCGGTAACCGGTACACGACTCCGTCGCGCTTCGAGAGCCACGCTGCAAAAGCTTCCACATCTTTCGGTGAAACATTAGTAACGGGCCAGCGCTCACGACCTGCCGGCGGATTCTTTCCGTTCCACGGCTCCCAGTAACTTCCGTTCACAGACGAATCGATCGAAGGCGCCGGTTTGCCAGTCTCCTTGATGAAGTCGGCATACTCAGAGTTTGTAACTTCGTATTTATCTATATAGAAGGATGGCACCGTAACCGTGTGCTCTCCTCTTTGTTCATTCCCTTTGTTCCAGCCCATTGTGAAAGTGCCGCCTTCGATCAAGACCATCTCGCGCTTCGCGTTACCTGCTCCAGTAGCTTGCGCGTGCAAGCCAGTCGGCTCAGCTTCTTTCCGCGAATAAACAAACGCAGACAGGACGATCAAAGCGAGGACCACGACTCCCGCAACCACCGGTACGGCAAATCGCTTTTTAAGAAAGTTCCCAACAAGACTCTGCTGGCTGATCACTACGCGGCCAGGTAATCGTTGCTCAGGCGCTGGACGAACAGGAAGTTTGCTTTTAGGAGGAACCTCAACTTTTCCATTACCTTCAGAAGGCGCGCTCTCTTCTGCCTTGCGAGGCGCCGGCTCCGGCTGATCTGTCGATGGCGTACGCACAGTTCGCAGTAACTTTGCCGTTTCATTCTCGCTTTGAACATGCGGAACTGGATTACGGACCGTGTTCACATCCTGAGCAAAGACCGGATTGACAGATTCTTCCTTTAACTCGACCTGAGCGAGTGATTCATCACTTGGTAATTCAACCGTTTTTCGACGCCGCGTGCCTGCTGTGGCTTTGCCGGTGTTGCGTCTCTTTGTTTTGGCTTTCGTTGGCGCCGGTTGAAGAACGGCCTGTTCGAGCTGCGCGATAAATTCCTCCACAGACGCGGTGCGCGTCTCCGGCTGCTTCTCGAGCGCGCGATGGACCACTTTCTCAACTTCCGCCGATATGCCCGACTCGGGACTCGCCAGCGGCGGAGGCGGAGCCATCAAATGCTTTTTCATGATGGACGGGATGTTGGAGCCTTTGTAAGGCACGTCTCCCGTCAACATCTCGTAGAGGATTATGCCGAGACTGTAAACGTCACATCTTCGATCAGTCTCTTCACCGGACCATTGTTCCGGAGCCATGTAAGCAGGTGAACCAACGATTCCAACTGTCTTGGCGGCAACGAACGAACCAAACAGATCAGACGATTTGATCTTCGCGAGACCAAAATCAAGGATGCGAATCTGCTCGCGCACAGATCCGCCGGACTCGATCATTATGTTGAGTGGCTTGAGGTCGCGGTGAACGATGCCGTGTTTGTGTGCAGCGGCCAGCGCGGAAGTTATCACCTGCATGTACTCAAGTGCTTCTGCAGGCGTAAATCGTCCCTTGCTCGTGATCAAGGCCTCGAGCGACACGCCCTCAACAAACTCCATCACGATGTAAGGAATTTTTTCTTCGAGCAGTCCGTAATCCAGGACGGAGATGATGTTGGGGTGACCGATTGCGGCTGCGGCCATCGCCTCCTGATGAAACCGCTTTACGAACGAGGTGTCGTTACCGATGAGATCGAGTTTTATTGTCTTGACGGCGCGAGTGGTTTTCAGAAATTTGTGGTGGGCCTTGTAGACGATTCCCATCCCGCCTTCACCGAGTCGGAATTCAAGAACGTACTTACCCTCGAGGGCAACGCTGCCGGGCAATGAGTGGAATGTCGAGCACCGGTCAGCCGGACACAGAGATACCGTGTCGTCAAAACAACAATAGCAGTGGGGGCATTCTCTCATATCGGGTGGAGCCTGCTATTCCCAATTACGAGGACCGAAATACTTGCTCGCCCGGAAATGCGGCAATGGTGCGTTTGCCTTCGAGTGTGGCGAGCCTGCCAGGTACTGAAAAGATGGCGCGAATTCTAACAACTTTGCTGCGGGCGAGCAATGCTGGGGCTGGAGCGATGGAAGTTACCTCTGCGGCTCTCTGCGTATCTCTGCGCGCTCTGCGTTAAAAGGTCTATTTCAGCGCAGAGGACGCAGAGATACGCAGAGGGCCGCAGAGAAGATCTTGTGAGACGTGAGCGTTTGGTTTATCCTGCGTGCCGCAATGATCTCCCGAGCTTTACAGCTATTGCTTTTGGTCGCGGCATTTTCTGTTTTTGCGGATGGAGTTCTCGCCCAAAAACTGCCCAAATCAACCGGCAGAGAACCCGAAAACAAGGCGGCTTCAGCGCCACATCGTCCTAAGCCACATCCAAGACCACCGGCTTCACCGAAAAATCCTGCTTCGGTTGAGTCTAATAATTTCCTCGATCTAGGTAACACCTTTCGTGAGCAGAAGAAATTGAATGCTGCAGAGGCTGCCTACAAAGAAGCTGTCAACGTCTGGTCCGGCAATGCTGAAGCCCTGCTCGAGCTCGGCTTTCTTTACTGCGATAGAAACAAAATTGACGACGCGCAGCAGACCCTTGGCAAGCTGCGATCAGTAAACGCGTCGTATGCTTCCGAGCTGGCTGCCGAGATAACCAGACTCAAGAACGCGATCGCCCATTAGACAGGATTTACAAGATTCTTCAGGATTTACATGTGGAAAAATCTTGTAATCCAATCCTGTCAAAGCATTGACGCGCTCCAGCGGCGCGAGTCGAGGATGTGTTGGACGTGACAGGAGGTGCAGTTCGGTTGGTTATTCGTAACGTGGCAATTCGCGCACGTTGTCCGCGGGGTCGTTCTATCAAGCGGCTCGAATGAATTGTGGCAGCTCGAGCATGACAACCTGCCTTCCGCATTACCCTTCATCCCCGGCGCAATCTTCACACGCTGATCGTGCAGCGCATGAAACTGATTGCTGCGCCACTTCTGATCGGTATCAGTCGGCAACCGCACGACGCTGAGCTTCCGTAACTCCCACTCCTCATCGTTGATCGACTTTGCGCTCCATTCTCCATTCACTACTGGATATCCAAACGTTCCACCATGCGGCGTCCCAACCTTGCGACCGTTATATAACTTCCGATTACTATCCGTGTGACACTGCGTACACGACGCCAGCGCACCCGCCTTCGCACTAAACTCCACGCCCTGATGCTCCGCATGACAATCAACGCAACCAATCCCCCCGGCTTCGTGCGGCTTGATCACCGTCGCCGTGAACGCTTCAGTGCGGTGACACGACGCACATCGCTGTTCCATGTTGCCCGACAACGAGTGACAGTTCCTACATGAACCCGCATTGGGCGTCGTTGCAATCGCGGGCGTGAGGCTGAACTGCGTCAACGTGTGCGCCTTCGAGACCGGCGCGGGCGAGAAAGCACTCGTGTACCAGTAAGCAGCGGCTACAGAAACCAAACCGACAACCAGCAGCGCCCACGTGAAAAACGCAACCGGCCAGCGCGACAACAGATCGGTCGTCGGCATCCAGTTATATTGCGATTTACCACTGCGCCGCCCACCCTTCGGATAAAGCGGCGAAGGACGCGCCATCTTCCCCACATCACGAATGCGTTTGTCCCAGAAGATATCGAGCGCCTTCGTGGCAGCAATGGGCGCGGCGCGCGGCTTCTTTGCTTTCGTCTCCGCCTGCTCGAAAAGGTTTTCAGTGTTGATTCCCGGATCGCTGACGTCGATCTCGGAAAGCTTCATGCCGATACGAACTTCAACGCGTATTACGAGCCCATCGTCACCGGACTCGATCTGTAAATGGAATGGTCCGACCTCGACGATATCACCGGCCGCGAGCGCTTCGTTCTCGTCAACTGGTTTGCCATTGAGTATGACAGGGTTCTTCGGACGCAACGCGAAGAGGTAGTAACCTTCATCAAACTGCTTGATACCCGCCTGGACCCGCGACACTGACGGATGATTAAGACGCAATTCACACTGCGACAGTCGACCAATCAGCAATCCCTCGCTGATGATAGTCGCCGGATCGACCAGCAGATCGTCGCGGATGATGACGTATTGGTTGGTAGGCATTAATTAACTCTGAAGAACACGACTTGCGCGATGTGGACGACCATCAGTGCAAGCATGGCCGCAGTCGCAGCGATGTGCATCGGAATCCAGAATCGCAATAACCAGTGAAGCGTCAATAAAGCATCAACACGTCGCAGCGTTACGGCAGTCTCGACCGCGTCAATCAACAACTCTCGTTCTTCATCCGTCGCCTGTCGCGTCGTCCGGTCTTTGAACTCCTGTCGCGCCTGGGCCAAGAGCCCCTTCAACTCTTCACGCCGCCAGATCTGCCGCCACAAAAATCCCCACGAAAGAAACCGCGGGTAAACCCGATCCCTGATCTCCTCCTTCAACCACCCTTCACTCTTTTCGAGAATCGTCCGCGTGTCACTCTGCAACTCTTTCCGTCGTCCTTCGAGATCCTCAACCAGCAGCGGCTCGCCTTCGATCCGGGTCATGATCCGCGGCATCACCCAATAAGAAAGAATGCCGACAATTCCCGACAGCAACGTCAGATCGAACGCGACATAAAGCAGGCTCGTGAGCAAACCGCCTGTGCGCGGCCCGGAATGAAACAACAGCACCACACCAGCGATCGCGCCAAAGTAAACGTGCGCCAGCATCCAGTAACGCAATGCGCCCGCTCGTCTGCGGTAAACCTGCTTCCGAAACGGATACGACATCACCACCGCGACACCGGCGAACCCGACAATTCCCGTGAGCCAGCGCAAGGTCAACCACGTGCCCGCGAGAACCGTATCAAATCCGTCTTTACCGAGCGCCCAAAACAAAACTGCAGCGGTCAGGATCGTCACGGCAGCGCCGCCGATGTGCCATGCACGCGCGAGTGGATCGCTCTTGTGAATGTTTCGCCCAACAGCGTGAGTCTGATCGCGAAACACAAATCCCTGCGCCGGACCAATCTCACTGAAATACTCGATCGGATCGACACGCACGAGCGCGCCGGTCGGACAATTCTCTTCACACGAATACGCTTTGCTCTTCGCGCCCGGCGGGTTGAGCGGCGTGTCTTCGCAAAGATTGCACTTGATCGCAACCGGGTCGTCCGACGGCTCGACTGTCACAAGCCGATCATTCCGCAGACTAAAAACCTTTCTCAGTTTCGAAGCAAAACCCTTCGACGTCGGTGGCGCAGCGCGCGGCACCATCGTGATTGCGTCGTAAGGACACTGCGTTGCGCAATCGAAGCAGCCGATACACGTGTGCGGATCGATGTCGATTTGGCCCACCGGGTCGCGAAAAATCGCACCTGTCGGACAACCAGTCATACACTCCGGATCCGCGCAGTGCATACAAACTTGCGGCACCAACGCGTGTTGCAAACGCTTCTTGGCGATCCTTGTAGGCCGCTCGATCTGAATTCCCCTGCGCAAGAGACGCGACTGCCCGTGCATTTTGTGACACGCGAGCGAGCAGTTGCCGCAACGGATGCACAGGTCCATGTCCATCACGAGCACGTTAGTCCCGTCGATGATGCCGGTCGTGATCTCCTCTTCCGCTGCTTTCAACGCGTTGAGGTCGGGAAGATCCTCGATGGTGGGCGGCATTGCTCTGCCTGTCGTCGAAAGTCCGGCGAACGTGTCTGACAGTTGTTTGCGAAGCGCGGGATCGTTCGAGAACAGATCGAGCGGTATCTCGAGCACTTCGGTGCGCGCCATCACGCTCGCTTTGTATCTCCAAACTTCAGGCTGAATCACTCCCTCGCTGCCGAGACAGTTTCCGCCGCCAAGAAAATCGACGCCGATGCCCTCATCCATTCCCAGAACGACTTCCGGTGAGGCCGCATCGAAAAAGACGCCGTGCGAACGACGAATCCAACCGTTCTTGATCAGAATCAATCGATCGATCGGATCGCCTTCTATGCACAGCGCGTGATTCTTGCTGTAGACCATGTAGCGCGCCGTGCGGCGCAGCTCAGCGATGAGTGGCTCGCTTAGAGGTTTGCCAGTGACGAGCCGGAGATCTTCGAGGAGACGATCGATGCCGTGCGTGCGGTAAGTCGTGTCGAGAATGGTGCCGAAGGTTGAGAGTTTGCGGAGCAGTCTAAGCGCGGGGCGCGTCACTTCGAGGACGAGCGCGGTTTGATTCGCTGGCACGGAGACAGTCGCATTGCGCTCAATGCCGGCAAGCAAAGCCATCTCGCCGAAACACGTGCCCGGAGGTAATTGACCGATCTTCTTCTGCGCGCCTGAATCGCGAACGTAAACGTCGAGCGTGCCTTCCACCGTGATGTAGAACGTGTTTCCACCCCACTCGCCCTGTCGCATGATCTCCTCGCCAGAATCGTAGGTGAGCAGGCGCACGTAGGGCCCCACGCGCTTCCCGTTCGCGTAATCGCGACCCTGAACTATGACTTCGAGATCCGTGCCGTACTTCTGCTTGCCGTTTTGTTCTTCGAAGAGTTCAGCAGTAAGAGCGAGATTCTGGATGGCTTCAACAACGCGACCCCGGTCGGTAATTTCGCGTGGCATAAGTTTGTTTTACATCCAGAGATTACATTGATCAAGAAAAATAATCTGTCAAATCTGTGGATACACCGACTTCATGCTAAACTCGCGAACAGATGCTGCCAGAAAATCTTTACGCGCTTCCCCTGGAACAACAAATCGGACAATTCCTATTCATCGGCCTTCCGGGAACCGAATTCGACGCTGAGGCGCGCGCCTTAGTCGAGGAAGTTCAACCCGGCGGCGTGATCATCTTCGGTCGCAACGTCGCTGGTCCAGAGCAACTGCGTGCACTGCTCGACGCGGTTCGCGAAGTCGTTCCGACACCGCCGCTGTTCGGTATCGATCAGGAAGGCGGCCTCGTCGATCGCCTGCGACGCATCTTCACGCCGATGCCGTCCGCGCGAACGATTCGCCAGCACGGCGATCTCGCCGCGGCGCGCGCGCTCGGAAGAGTCACCGGCGAAGTGCTGCGCATGCTGGGCTTCAACATCAACTTCGCACCCGTGATGTCGATCATGACCGAGGATCGCGACCTGCTGTCGAACGGTCTTTATTCGAGATCTTTCGGCCGCTCGCCCGGCGAAGTTCTCGGTTACACGACCGTCTACATGCGCGGGCTCCAGGGCACAGGGATGCTCGGGTGTCTCAAACATTTTCCGGGCATCGGCGCTGGCGAAGTCGACTCGCACGAAGAGATGCCGGTCGTGCGTCTCTCGCACGACGATCTGATCGCACAGGATCTCGCACCGTATATCGAGCTCTTTCAACGTCGCGACGATCGCGTGCGCTGCGTGATGGTGAGTCACGGCGGCTTCCCAAACATCGATATTAAAGGTGAAGTCACCGGCGGCTTACTCGAGCCCGCTTCGGTGAACTACAACATCGTGACGACGCTTCTGCGACAGGAGCTCGGCTACAAACATCTCGTCGTGACTGACGATCTCGAGATGGGCGCGATCGCGCGGCACTGTGAGATCGAAGACGCCGCCGTGCGTGCGACACTCGCGGGCGAAGACATGCTTTTGATCTGCGCCAGCCCTGACAAGATTCGTCGCGGCTATCACGGCCTGCTCGAAGCAGCGAGAAGTGGGAAAGTGACGGAAGAGCGTATCAAACAAACACTCGACCGCATCGCGAGAACCAAGACGATCATGGAGCCGCCGCTGCCGCTCGACATGACGCGCTTCCACGCGCTCGCAGACGAAATCCGCAAACTCAATTCCAAGCTCAACTATACCTATGGAGGCACCGTTAAGTGAGCAAGGGCAAGCTTGTACTGCTGCTCGTTTTGACATTCCTGTTGATTATTCCCCCGGGTTGCCGTCGTCGCAGCAACGCTTTCGTGATCGCGCTCGGCGATAACGTCCGCACCATCGACCCGATTGGGGCGCCTGCGGTCGAGGCGGCCAGCGAACGCGTGCGCACGCTGATGTTCAACACACTCGTCAAGAAAGATGAGAAGTTTGATTACGTCGGCGAGCTCGCGTCAGACATCAAGCGCTCCGATGATGGTCTAACCTACACGTTTACACTTCACGACGGGGTGAAGTTTCATAACGGGCAGGTGCTGAGCTCGGCGGACGTGAAGTACACGCTCGGTCTCGTTTTCTCGAGCAACTTCGGAAAGTCGGCGAGTTTTTATAAAGGAACGGGCGCAGAAAAACGCAGCTACATAAAGAGCGTCGAGGCGCCCGATGCGCACACGGTCGTCGTGACGTTGACCGAGCCGTGGGTTGGATTACTCTCGAATCTCGTTCCGATCGCGATCATTCCGAAAGACAGTTACGAGTCACAAAAGACGCATCCGCTCGGCACTGGTCCATTCAAGTTTGTGAGTTACGACAATGCCCAGCAAGTTTGCGATCTCGAGGCGTTTGCGGATTACTGGGAAGGCGCGCCGAAGTTGCCGTTGGTGCGCGTACGTGTGATCTCCGACATGAATGCGTTACAGGCGGAATTGCAGGCGGGCCGTATTGATATCGCGCCGATGCCGACGAGTCTCTCGCCAGACGCAGTGAAGCGGCTTGAGGGCGATCCTAACCTGCAAGTGAAGGTGTTCAACGGTTCGAATGTTAATTTGCTGACGATCAATACGGCGTCGCCTCCGCTCGACAATGTGAAGGTACGGCAGGCAATCGCTTACGCGATCGATCGCGATAGTTTGATCAAGAACCTGTTGCTCGGATTCGGAAAGATCGCGCATTCGATCATTCCCGAGGAATCGTGGGCGTACTCGCCAGGGCAGACGTATTCGTACGACCCAGCGCGAGCGAAGCAGTTGCTTGACGAAGCCGGATTCCGCGATCCAGATGGTGATGGACCACGCATGCGGTTCGACAGGCCGATCGTCTTCAAGCTTTCCGGAAGTAGTATCGCGGGGCGGCAGTACGCCGGTGTGATTCAGAATTCTCTGAAGGAAGTCGGGATTCCGGTAGAGATTCAGACGGCGGAACAGAACACATTTCTCGACGAGCTGAAGCGCGGCAATTTTCAGATCTCGTATTCGCAATGGGTCGGTGGAAATCAGGATCCAATCTTCTACAAAGATCTTTTCGCGAGCTCCGAGATCCCGACGGAGACGCGGTCCGCGCGCAATCGCAGTCGGTACAGTAACAAAGAGCTCGATGCATTACTGAATGAAGCATTGAACACTTACGATCATCAAAAAGCTCGCGAGCTTTACGTGAAGATTCAGGAGATCGTGAGTCGCGACGTGCCGGTTTTTCCATTGTGGTACCAGTCGAACATCGTAATCGCGCGGAAGAACGTGCAGAACATTCAGGTGAACGCGAGCGGCGACTGGGGATTCGTCCGCAACCTAAGCCGTAACTAATACACAAAAAGGCACGAGCGGCCATGGAGGGCCGCCCCTACAGTTGTAGTCAACCACGCCAGTTCGTCGAAGGCGTTTGATCGGCAACAACTGTAGGGGCGGCCCTCCGTGGCCGCCCGTGCGTTTCTGACTAAAACTCGGTGATTTTGAGCGAGGCGGTGGCTGAGAGTGGTGGCGTGACGCCGGCGTGGAGGTAGTCCCAGGCGGCGAGACCGATCATTGCGGCGTTGTCCGTCGACCACTTCAGCGGCGGCAGACAGAGTTTCACACCCATTCGATCGCAGAGCTCGGCGGCGCCTTCACGTAGTTGCGGACTCGCCGCCACACCACCAACCACCACCAAACACTCCGCCGGATATTCTTCGAGGGCGCGCCTGCACTTCGTCAAGAGGATCTCCATGCATGAGCTAACAAACGACGCCGCCGCGTCCGCATGGTCCACGTCGGGGTTCTTATCGAGGAACCTTCCCACCGCCGACTTCAACCCCGAGAATGAAAACTCAAAACCTTCATTCAACATCGGACGCGGAAACGGAATCGAATCTCTTCCCATCTTCGCAAGCTTATCGACCGCCGGGCCACCCGGATACCCAAGCCCCAGCAGTCGCGCCACCTTGTCGTAAGCCTCGCCCACCGAATCATCTCGCGTCGAGCCCAGCAACTGTATCGACGTCAAACTCTCCATGCGCGCCAGAAACGTATGACCACCGGAAACGAGCAACACGATCGCCGGTAGCTCGACTCGCTTCTCAACAAGATCGGCGCTACGCAAATGTCCGCGCAGGTGATTGATTCCGATTACAGGAACATTCCATCCGAGCCCGAGTCCCGCGGCCGTATTCACGCCGACGATCAACGAACCAATTAGACCCGGACCGCGCGTCACACCAATCGCTTTCAAATCCGGCCCCTCGACAAGTGCTTCTTTCAGCGCGCGTTCGATCGTCGGTACGACAACCAATGCGTGTGCGCGGCTCGCAAACTCCGGATACACGCCGCCCCAGTGCGAGTGAATATGCGTTTGACTCGCGATGATTGACGACAGCACATTTCCGTCGCGATCGACGACAGCAGCGGCCGTGTCATCGCACGACGATTCGATTCCCAGGATCACATCTTGACTCATGATAAATACTTCAACACTTCAGATTCAGGCACCACGCCGAGGCGCTCGATCGCAGGCGGATCGACGCGACAGTTCACGAGCGTCGATGCAGTCGTGCGCAGTGTTCCGCCGTCGATTGAGAGATCGGGTGCGCCGTCGAGTTGCGCGAGAATGTCTGCGACGTTGTCGGGCGTTTCGGCGCTGTGCGCATTCGCGCTCGTCACGAGCAACGGCCCGGTTTCGCGCAACACGGAAAGCAGCCTCTCGTCATTCGGTATACGCACCGCTGCTTCGTCACGACCTGCGAGCCACGCCGGCCTGTAATCGGAGCTAAACCCCATCGCGAGCGTTAAGCTGCCGGGTATCAGTGGCGAACGAAGTAATCGACTCGCTGATTCGCTAACCTCAAAACCGAGTGCCTCGAGCTCTGCATCAGACGCGACCATGATAGGAAGATTCACATTTCGCGGCCGCCGCTTGAGCGCGAATAGACGACTGATTGATTCATCAAACTCCGGACTGACCGCGAGCCCGTAGACTGTGTCCGTCGGCAGAAGTACGACGCCGCCCATTTGCAGACACGCTACTATCTCTTCAACCTTATGCATCACAGGATTTACAAGATTTTACAGGATTTACATGTGCATCCTGTAAAATCTTGTAAATCCTGTCTAATTACTCACTCAAAAAACACGTCCGATTGGTCATTGAGCGCCTCGACCTGCCTCGTGGATCTTCCACCCGCCGCAAATCCCAATTTCAACAACGTGCGCGCATCCGGATTCTCGATCCCGGTATCAACAACGCGCGCTTCTCCCAACAATTCCGCGAGCCGGTGTCGAATCCTTCCCGCCACCGCGACCTCGCCGAGTCCGTCGCTAACCTTCGCGAGGGCTTCATGCACACGACCGAATCGCATGATCTCAACAGACTCACCCCTGATCAAGCCGACGTACGCGTTATCATTCGACGCCGGAACCGCACACACGACCGGCAGCTTCGTCATCGCGCGCGTTTGCTCAGCAATGATCTCGAACCAGTTGAAAGGATAGATGTTCGCGTTCAAGCTAAACGCGAGCGCATTCACAAAAGATATTCCCGCACGCACAAACGTCAGCGATCCCGGTCCGACATTGATCGCAATGCCATTGATCTCGCGAGCCTGTGCACCGATCGCGTCGAGCCCGCATTCAAGTAACGCACTCAACGTTCTGAACGGCAGATCACAGTCATTCACGTCCGAATCGAAGATCACCTCACCATCGCGTCCAAGCACAACACGATACACATTCGACGACGATTCAATTGCCAACAACAAACTCATACCTGGTTCTTCAACGCAACGAGCACTGGTTGCCACTTCTCCGCCGTCGCGGAAAACGTCAACTTGCGCGAGTTGTCCTCGTTCTCAACAAACTCAAAATTGATCGATAAAGCGTTCGAGAACTCCTGCTCGACGATGTCACCCCACTCGACCGCCGTAATGCTCTCAGCGACGAAATCTTCAAGCGCCAGATCGCGAAACTCCGCGACACTCGACAGCCGGTAAGCGTCGATGTGCAGGAACGTACCCGCGGGGATCGGATAAAACTGTGCGATCGTGAAAGTCGGGCTCGTTACTTCGGCCTCTGATCCGAGCGCCGCCACGAGTTCCTGAACGAATGCCGTCTTGCCACTCGCCAGCGGCCCTTTGAGCAGCAATGAATTACCGGATCGCAAAAGAGGCGCCAGCGCTGCCGCCACGGCAGCCGTCTCTTCCCTGCTTCGGCAAATGATGCTGAACTCAATCATATTTAAGGTTGGGCCCAATTTGTGTTCATTCGTGTCTTCTTCAGACTCGGCACATCCAACACATTCGAATCAAACCCCGAAACATACGGCTTCACGAGCGAGTACGACGACGCAAAATAGATCGGCACCGCCTTCATATCTTTCAACGCCTGCGCCTCCGTCTCGACCGGCACGGTGGGCTGCGGCGACGGACTGGCCGCCGGCGACGCAGACGGCAACGGACGCGGGTCGCGCTCAAATAACAGTTGTAAATTGACCAGCTCACTCGTCGACTGCATCACCATCCCGCGCCGCACAATGTCAAAGTCACCATTCTTGATCGCTGCTTCATACTCATCCCAATTACGTAACACGATCTCCGTCTCGATATTCAGCGCTGCCCGCCACATCGCTACGATCGACTGCGCCACAATCCGCTGCTGCTCGTTGCGATTGATCAAAAGCCTGATCACGGGAAAGCCGTCGCCGTTCGGATATCCAGCTTCGGCGAGCAGCTCGCGCGCTTTGTTGACGTCGTGCTCGACTAACCCGGTCTTATCGACCACGGGCTGTTCTCCAGACATCGCTTCGGGCAGAAACTTGCCTGCCGGCTCAGTCGCGCCACCGAGATCGTCACGACTCACGCGGTCGCGATCGATTGCGAGCGCAAGGGCTTCACGCACACGCACATCGTCAAACGGCTCGTGCGCAGTATTGAATGCGTAGTAAGTCAAAGCGCCGAACGTTGAGCGGTGGAAGTCCCGGTAAGGCGCGAGTAGCTTCAGCGCCAACGGCTCGAACGGCGCGTTTGTCACGGCGTCGATCTCGCCGGCTTCGTAAGCTGAAAGTGCGTCTTCAGCGTTCGCAGTATTCACAAACGTGACGCGATCGAGCGCGACCGAAGCATCGTCCCAGTATGTCTTGGCGCGTTCGAGCTGCACCTGATTGGTCTCGGCCGCGAGTAGATGAAAAGCGCCGTTTGAGATCAGCTCGTGTGATTCGAGACGCGTTGTGCTCTGTGCGTCTGCCACTTTAACTGGACGAAAGACCGGATGCGCCACGAGCGCCGGAAAACTAGTGTCTCCGCGTAGCAGTGTCACTTGCAGAACATTCTCGTCGAGCGCCCGTGCCCCGAAATTGTGTGGCTCCGACAGGCTGGGGGTCGCGCCTTCGATGTTTGCAAGCAGCTCTGTGTGCGGCGCGAGTGGACCGATCTTGAGCGTGCGCTCCCACGAACGGACAAAGTCATGGGCCGTAACTTTCTCACCGTTGGACCAGCGCGCGTTGTCGCGTAAGTAAAAAGTCCAGACGCGGCCGTCGTTCGACGACTCCCAGCGCGTTGCGACCGCCGGCACGGGCTCGAGCGTCTTTGGATCGTAGTCGGTCAGACCTTCGAAGAGTGCTCTAACAGCGTCCGTGTCCGGTGGCGCAGCGGCGAATGCGGGATCGAATGTTTGCGGCAGACCGCCGTTGCTCCAGCGAAACTCCTGCGTCTTCGGCGGCACGACTTTGCCGTAGTAAGGAGAAGGCTGGCTCGTGTTGAAGCAGCCTGTGTGAGTCAGACACAGCACCAGAAGCAGCGAGCAGATCCAGGAGAAAGGTTTTTTAGCCACGGATGACACGGATTAACTGGTTATGCACTTCCACGGTTCGAGTTCTAGTAAGCTCAAAGCCGTCCGACGTATCGATCAGATAGTCTGCAAATTTCTGTTTCTCTTCCTGCGGCATCTGCGAGTTGATACGCCGCAGCGCTTCGTCGCGCGAGAGCTTGTCGCGCAGCATCAGGCGCTCGAGCTGCACTTCGGGACGGCAATGGACCACGATCAGTTTATCAAAGCGCTTGTAGCCGCCTGACTCGATCATCAACGCCGCGTCGATGATGCTGATGCCGTCCGGATCCTCCGCTTCCCATGCGTTCATGATCTCATCCTGCCGCACGATGATGAACGGGTGCAGGATGTGATTCAGACGCTGACGCTGACTCTCATCGTTAAAAACTACAGCGCCGAGTTGTTTTCGATCGAGCGTGCCGTCCGGATTTAAAATTCCCTCGCCAAACGCCTCCGTCAACGCTTTCAAACCCGGCGTGCCCGGCATCACGACTTCGCGCGCCGTTTGATCCGCGTCGACAACGTGACACCCGAGCTCCACAAAAACAGACGCTACGAACGACTTACCAACACCGATTGAACCTGTGAGTCCGACGCGTAACATTTTTACAACTCTTAATTCTTCTCAGCGATCTCTGCGTATCTCTGCGTTAACTATTATCGCGAGAAATATTTAACGCAGAGATCACAGAGATACGCAGAGATCGCAGAGAAGACACAAATTCAAACACGCGCCCGCAACTTGGCAGCTTTCAATGTGTTCTTCATCAACATCGCCACCGTCAACAATCCGACGCCACCGGGTACGGGCGTCAACATGCCCGCGACTTCCGCCGCCTCGTACGGATTCACATCGCCGACGAGAGTTGAGCCGCGTTTGGCGACAACCTCGAGTCGCTTCTCTGCTTCGTCACCAAACAACCTCCGCACCTCGTCGGTGTCTGAAACCTTGTTCATGCCGACGTCGATAACAGTTGCGCCTGGCTTGATGTGATCGCGGCCGATGAAGCCCGCACGCCCAATGGCGACGACGAGCAAATCTGCCGTGCGCGTCACCGCCGGAAGGTCGCGCGTGCGTGAATGACAAATCGTCACGGTGGCGTCACGCTGCAAAAGCAACTGCGCCATCGGACGCCCGACGATCTGGCTACGACCAACGACACACGCGTTCGCACCACGAATCTCGACGCCACGATCATCAAGTAGTTCGATAATTCCCGCGGGCGTACACGGTACGAAGACCGGTCTTCCCATCGCGAGCTTGCCTGCGTTCACAGGATGAAAGCCGTCGACGTCCTTCGAAGGATTCATCGCTTCGATGATCGCGGTCTCGTCAACGTGAGCGGGCAACGGAAGCTGCGTGAGAATCCCGTCAACGTCGTCGCGTGTGTTCAGTGAAGTGATGAGCTCGAGTAGCTGCGCCGTCGTTGTCGACTCAGGCAACGCGTGGTGCTCGGAGCGAATACCAACTTCTTCACACGCGCGTATCTTGTTTCTGACATAGACAGCCGACGCCGGATCGTCGCCGACACGCACCGCGGCCAGCGACGCACGCACGCCGCGCTCGATTTCGGCCTTTACTTCCTCTTTGATTCTCGCTGCCAACGCAGCCGCTTCAAGTTTGATCATATTAATAGCCACAAAAAAGCGCACAAGACACAAACCACCGCAACGTCGAGCCACGATTCGAAAAATTAATGGTCTGTGCTCTTTGTGCCCTTCTGTGGCCTCATTATAATCCGAGTTATGTCGCCCGTCAGACCTATAGTAGCCAGATTCGCAAGACTAATACTTTTTCTCGTCCTACTCAACATGACCGCTTTTGCTGTCGCGGCCCAATCGGCGGATCCGATCGTCGCGGCGATCGAAGCCGAAGACTGGCAGACGGCGCGCTCCGAGATCGGCAAAGTTCGCGCAGCCAATGAGGCGCTCTTTCGCGACAAGAATTACGAGTACCTGCTCGGCCGCATCGCGGAACGAACAGGCGACACCGCCAGCGCTATCGCAAACTACCAGGCAATCGCGTCGAACAACTCGCGACTGAAAGAGTATGCGTTGTGGCGGCTCGCGAAGCTCGCACGCGCGACTGGCGATCTCATTCTCGAGCGCGAGCGTTTGCAACAACTCATCACCACAGCGCCGTCGAGCCTGCTCTTCGACGCTGCGACACTGCGACTGACTGAGAGTTTCTTCGAGAGCGGTGATTTCACTGCGGCGGCGAACAGTGCGAAGCCTTTAGCGCAGTCGAAGAACATCAATATGTCGCGTGAAGGCGCGGCGTTGATGGGCGTCGCGTACGTGCGTGCGGGAAAGACGACCGAAGCGCGCGATGTCTTCACAAAATTAGTGATGCAGATGCCGGATGCGTCGCGTCCCGATGACTATGCGCTCGAAGCGGTACGGCAGCTCGATGCCCTCGAGAAAAATGCGCCGCTAAATTCCGAAGCAGATCACCTGTTGCGCGCGTCGGTCTATCAGTTCAATCGCGACTTTGCGGGCGCGCGAGTTCACTACCAGGCGGTTGTCGATCGCTTTCCGCAGAGCACGACTGTTCCCAACGCGCTCTACCAGATCGGGCGTGGTCTTTACAACGAGGCGAAGTACGACGAGGCGCTTGCGCAGCTTGAGAAAGCTCTTCAAAAGATTCAGGGTCCTTTTCCTACCGCTTCGTCAACGGAACGCGATATCCTGGGTCTGCTCGCATCGACCTACATTCGCCTCAAACAAGTTGACCCTGCGATCACGTATTACAAGCTGCTGATCCAGCGTTTCCCGGACCGGCCGAATCCTGAACGCGCTTACCTGAACATCATCGACGCCTTTCACGAAGTGGGCCGTTATTCGGAAGCACTAGGCTGGGTACAAACAACTCGATCGCGGTTCAAAAATAATCTCGGTGACGCCCTCGCGCTGTTTGCGCAGCTTCGCATTCACATGGCCCAGAGTAGCTGGGCCACAGTCGTGCGCGATGCAGATGAGTTGTCGAAGTTTTCTGATTTGGGTGGAGTCCGTGTTCCCGGCGGCACTACTACGGCCGAAGTGAATTTCCTGCGTGCGTTCGCGCTCGAACAGCTCGGACGCACTGAAGACGCCGTAGCCGGCTATTTATCGATTCCGGATGGGCGCAATGAGTATTATGGCACACGCGCGACGCAGCGGTTGTTGGATCTGTCAACGAACGAGAAGTCACGGGTACTCCTGCGGATGCGACTCAATGCGTTGCTGAACGAGAGTAAAACCGCGAGCGCTGCGGGACAGTTTGAGCAATCTCGCGTAGCAGCTCAATTAAGCTTGAGACTGACGTCAGATCCGCAGGTTCGCACAGAAGCGCTGAAATATTTACAAACGGCGTACAGCGCACTCCCCGCATATCGCCTACCAACTTATAACAAGATCACTCTGCTGAAACAGGACCCAGAACTCGGCCCTCACGAAGCACTCGCGAACAGCTTGCTGCTTCTCGGTCTCTACGACGAAGCCCTTCCCGAATTCCTCGCCGCGCGCAAAGGGTCTGCCGGTCCCGATGAAGACTACTCAATCGCCGTACTCTCGCTGCGCGCCGGTATTCCGAATCGCGCGGTTCGTTTCGGGGAGCAGATCTGGAAAACAGTGCCTGGCGACTACATGATCGAATTAGCGCCACGCGAGCTCGTCGAGTTGCTTTACCCGGCGCCGTTTCGTGGATCGTTGTTGAAGCACACATCGAGCAGGAATGTCGATCCGCGCCTCGTGTTATCGATTGCCCGGCAGGAGTCGCGCTTTCAGGCAGACGCGAAATCGATCGCTGCCGCGCGCGGCATGATGCAGTTCATCGCTTCAACAGCTAACGAGATCGCCGCGCAAGTTAACCAAACCAACTTCAACCAGGACGATCTCTACAACGCCGACACGGCAATCTTGTTTGGATCGCAGTATCTTTCGAACCTGTTCAAGCAGTTTCCGAATCAGCCGCAGGCTGTGGCCGGTTCGTATAACGGCGGCGCCGACAACCTTGCGCGCTGGATCGCACGCTCGCGCGCGAACGAGCCCGATCGATACGTTCCCGAGATTGGTTTCTCGCAGACCAAGGATTACGTCTACAAAGTGATGGCGAATTACTGGACCTATCAACGCCTCTACGACGCCCAACTCCAAGCCACAAAATGATCAAGCCACAAAAAGGCACAAAAATTGTTTCCTTGTTTTTAGGTCTGATGGCTCTCGCTGTTTTCTTTGGAACGGCGTGCAGGCGGGGTAATGAGAAGCGCTACGACTTCAAAGGCAAGGTGATCGCTGTCGATTCGCAAAAGCGTCTCGTCACGGTTTCGCACGAGGACGTTAAAGGTTACATGCCCGGGATGACGATGCCGTTTGCTGTAAAGAATGAGGCAGACCTGCAGATACTCGCGCCCGACGACGAGATTACGGCGACGCTCGTGGTCGACGGTAAACATTCGTGGCTCGAAGATCTGATTATCACGAGACAGAGTGCGATTGCGCCTGCGATGCCGGGCGCGCAGATGGCGAAGGAAGGCGATGAGGTTCCAAACTTCACCCTCCTTAACCAGGACAATCGCGAGATTCACATCAAGGATTATCGCGGCAAGACGTTGCTGTTGACGTTCATCTACACGCGCTGTCCCGTGCCGGATTACTGCACGTTGATGTCAGATAACTTCGCGCAGGTCGATCGCGCGCTGGGAGAAAACCCGGAGGTTTACGGAAAGACTCACCTGCTCAGCATCAGCATCGATCCCGAGTATGACACGCCAAAGGTGCTGCGCAGTTACGGCGCTGCACACACCGAGCGCTACCAGAACGAGACGTTTGCGCACTGGGAGTTCGCGGGCGGAACAAAGGAGCAGGTGAAGGAGATCGCGCAGTTCTTCGGGTTAACTTACTTCCCCGAGAAGGACCAGATCATTCACGCACTGCGGACGGTGATTATTAATCCACAAGGTAAGGTAACGAAGATCTACGGTGGGAATGACTGGAAAGTCGACGAAGTCGTTGAACAGCTCAAGAAGAATTAGAGATTTCTCTGTGCAACCTCTGTGTTCTCTGTGTCTCTGTGGTGTTCCTTTTCTTAACCACAGAGACACAGAGAACACAGAGAAGCAGTTAAGTACTCTTTATCTTCTTGATCTCTTCGGTGAGTACGGGTACTGCTTCGAAAAGATCGCCGGCGATACCGTAATCAGCAATGTCGAAGATGGGAGCTTCGGGATCCTTATTGATGGCTACGATCGTGCCTGAGTTCTTCATGCCGACGAGATGCTGGATTGCGCCTGAGATGCCGAGGGCTACATAAAGTTTCGGAGCGACGGTCTGTCCCGACGATCCGATCTGGCGATCGATAGGTAGCCACTCAGCGTCACAAATCGGACGCGAGGCAGCGAGATCGCCTCCGAGCACTTCCGCGAGTTTCTCCGCCAGTGCGAGATTGTCTTTACTCTTGATCCCCCGTCCGACAGCGACGATTATTTCTGCCTTCGTGAGATCCACCGCCTGCTTCGCTTCCTGGAACGGAGCTTCAGGCTTCATGCGTACCTCGCCAATCTCGACCGCCACATTCTCGACCGGCGCACCACCCGCTTTTGCAGCCTGATCCGGGCGATAAGCTCCGGTCTGGAACGTCGCAAACACCGGTGCTTCTCCGTCAGACACAACATCAGCATCGAGCTTGCCAAGAAAAATCCTGCGGGTGAAACCGATCTTCCCACCCTCTGCCTTCGCACGAATGCAGTCGCTGATCAGCGACTTACCAAACCGCGCCGCAAGCTTCGGAGCGAAGTCGCGCACCTGGTACGTGTGCGTCAAAAACACAAAATTCGGATCGACCTGTTTGACGATCTGCTCCATCCCGTCGGCATAAGCATCGGGTGTGTAGTCAGCCAGTTTTGGGTTCGTCGCGCAGATAACCTTCTCCAGATCGTAAGCCGCGATCTCCTGCGCCAAACTAGCGACATCCGCACCGAGCACAACCGCACTAACCTTCTGGCCCAACTCCGATCCGAGCGCCTGCGCCGCCGCAATCGCCTCAATCGAGCTGCGATTCGCGACGCCACCTTTGTGTTCGATAAAGACTAATAATCCGTTACTCATCCGTGTAATCCGTGGCTAAAAAACTCTCGCTTCAACATGAAGCTTCTGGGCCAACTCCGCAGCCCCAGCCTTCGCGTCTCCATTTCCAAGCATCTGCGTCTGCTTCATCTTCTGCGGCAGGTAGATCTTCTCGACGCGCTGGTGCGACGGCCTCGCGACAAGCTCCGCAGACGGCGTCACTTCTTTGATCTCTTTCTTCTTCGCCGCCATGATGCCCTTCAACGTCGCATATCGAATCTGACTGATACCCGACTGGATCGTCAGCAAGGCATGCAATGGCATCTCGTACCATTGGTACCAGCCGCTCTCCAGCTCTCGCTTCACGCGCAGCTTGTCAGCCGCAGCGTCCAGTTCGATAACGATCGTCGCGTGCGGTAATCCGAGCAGCTCGGCCATGATCACACCGGTCTGTCCATAACCATGATCGTCTGACTGCAGACCCGTCATTACGAGATCCGGTTTTTCATCACGGATCGCGTCGGCCAGAATCGTCGCCGCCGCATACGGCGTGAGGTGCGTGAGATTGTCACCAACAACATGAATCGCCCGATCGGCCCCACGCGCAAGCGCGTCTTTGATGACGCTCTTCACACGCTGCGGTCCCATCGAACAAACAACCACTTCCCCACCGAGCTTCTCGCGCACGCGCAACGCTTCTTCGAGCGCGTAGCCGTCTGACTCGCTCACTTCAAAGGAGAGATCGCCCTCTTCAATCCACGTCGCATCTTTGTTAATCCGCAGGATCGCATCCTTATTCGCGACCTGCTTCATCATCACAATGATCTTCATTTAACCTTCATACCTCTTGAACAACAACGCCGCGTTCGTGCCTCCGAACCCGAAGCTGTTTGAAAGCACGTACTCAACGTGGGCTTCACGAGGCTCGTTCGGAACGTAGTCGAGGTCACACTCGGGATCGGGATTCACGTAATTGATCGTCGGCGGGATAACATTGCGGGTCAACGTCAACACACTGAACACGCTCTCGATACCGCCCGCAGCGCCGAGCAGGTGACCCGTCATCGACTTCGTCGAGCTGACGGCAAGCTTGTAAGCGTGCGCGCCGAACGTCTCTTTGATCGCGAGTGTCTCGAACTTGTCGTTATACGGCGTCGACGTTCCATGAGCATTGATGTAGCCGACCTGATCCGGCGTGACACCCGCATCTTTGAGCGTTCGCTGCATGACGCGTCGCGCACCCGATCCGGTTTCATCCGGCATGGTGAGATGGAACGCATCCGCTGACGCGCCGTAGCCAACCAGTTCAGCGTAGATCTTCGCGCCGCGTCGCTTCGCTGATTCCAGCTCTTCGAGGATCATGATCCCCGCGCCTTCGCCGATGACAAAACCGTCGCGGTCTCGCTCGAACGGTCGCGAAGCGTGCACTGGATCGTCGTTGTTGGTCGACAACGCTCTCATCGCCGAGAAGCCCGCCACGCTCATCGGCGTGATGGCCGACTCAGCGCCGCCGCAGATCATTATGTCGGCGTCGCCGCGTTGAATGATCTTGAAGCTGTCGCCGATCGCGTGCGCACCGGCGGCGCAGGCGGTGGCGGTCGCGGAGTTTGGTCCTTTCGCGCCGAAACGGATCGAGACCTGGCCCGCGGCGAGATTCACGATCGCCGAGACGATAAAGAACGGCGAGACGCGATCCGGACCATCGTCGAGGAGCTTCGAGTGCTCGCGCTCGATGGCCCAGAAGTCGCCGATACCGCTACTGATGTACGTGCCTACGTTTTCCGCGATGTCGGCCGGCATCTTGCCTTCGGGCGTAAGCTGGATGCCGCTATCGGCAACCGCTTCGATCGAAGCCGCAATAGCGTAATGAATAAACGCGCCCATCTTGCGCGCGTCTTTCTTGGGAATGAATGCGAGCGGGTCGAAGTTCTTAACTTCGCAGGCAAACCTGACCGAAAATTTCTCGGCGTCGAACTTCTCGATGTAGCCAGCGCCACTGCGCCCGGCCATCAGCGAGGTCCAGGTGTCTTCGACAGTGTTGCCAACCGGGGTGACGAGGCCGAGGCCTGTAATCACGACACGACGTGTCAAATCAGAACTCCTTGGGAAGAGCCGGTGTTAAGAAACCGCGGCTTTCTCTGTGCAACCTCTGTGTCCTCTGTGTCTCTGTGGTTTCAACCACCACAGAGACACAGAGGACACAGAGGTTGCACAGAGAAAGCCATCAGTCACTACTTCTTGTGCTGGTCGATATAGTTGTACGCGTCGCGCACACTCTGAATCTTCTCAGCATCTTCGTCGGGAATCTCAATGCCGAACTCTTCTTCAAAACGCATCACGAGTTCGACCGTGTCCAGCGAGTCGGCACCGAGGTCGTCGATGAATCTCGCGTTTGGCGTGACCTCGTTCTCATCGACACCAAGCTCATCGACGATAATCTGTTTTACCTTGTTCTCGATCTCTTGATCGGGCATCGTGTTTGCTCCTCTTGTGAGTTAATTTAATTACTCAATTGCTGCAGACTCGCTGCATCTTCCACGTTCAGCGTCTTTACGTCGCGACTAATCCGACGCATAAGACCTGACAAAACTTCTCCGGGCCCCGCTTCGACAAACGTGTCGACGCCCTTCTCGATCAGTAACTGCATCGACTCGACCCAGCGCACCGGCGCTGAAACCTGTCTCACGAGTGCATCTCGCAACTCATCTGGCGCGGTCGTCGCACGCGCATCGACGTTCGTCACTACCGGCATCGCCGGCTCACTGAAATTCAGCGCCGCAAGATCAGCCGCCAGCCTGTCCTGCGCCGGCTTCATCAGCGCGCAATGAAACGGCGCGCTCACTTTCAACTTGACCACTTTCCTCGCAACGCCGCGCAACAACTCAACTGCGCGGTCAACGGCCTCCGTGTTACCGGCAATCACTACCTGACTCGGCGCGTTATAGTTCGCAATCGAACAAACCTGGCCTCCAATTACATGAGCTCTCGCTTCCGCGCAGATGCGTTCAATCGCTTCGAGCTCACCCCCGATAGCCGCGGCCATCGCGCCAGTTCCAACCGGCACAGCCTCCTGCATGTAGCGTCCACGCGCACGCACCGTGCGAACAGCATCCGCTAGACTCAGAGCGCCCGACGCTACAAGCGCGGAATATTCGCCTAAACTGTGTCCCGCGACAAATGCCGGCACCTCAATTCCCGCTTCTTGCATCGCGCGAAACGCAGCGACAGAAACCGTTAGAATCGCCGGCTGCGTGTTCTCAGTTAACTGCAAGTCCTCCGCTGGACCATCAAAACAGAGCCGCGAAATCGCGAAGCCTAACGCGTCATCAGCTTCTTCAAAGACCTGGCGAGCTACCGCAAACTTTTCCGCCAAATCCTTTCCCATGCCAGGGGCTTGCGAACCCTGCCCGGGAAACACGATCGCCGTCACCATTGCATCAACACGGCGCCCCACGTCGCGCCACCGCCAAACGAAGCCATCAACACCAGATCACCCGGCTTGATCCGTCCTGCACTGACGCACTCATCGAGCGCGATCGGGATCGATGCCGACGACGTGTTGCCATGAACCGCGATGTTTGAATAAACCTTCGACAAGTCGACGTTCAAGCGATCCGCTACGGCTTCAGTGATGCGCTGGTTCGCCTGGTGCGGAATAAACAGGCTGATATCGTCAGACTTCGCACTTGCCTGTTCGAGCACTTCGCGCGAGATCTCAGCCATCGAACGAACGGCAACCTTGAAAAGCTCGTTGCCGCGCATCTTGAAATAGTGATCGCCGGCTGCGAGTGTCTCTGCCGTCGGTTTCTTGCGAGTGCCGCCACCCGGTGAAAAGAGCTGTTCTTCGTAGCGACCGTCAGACTTGATCTTGCTCGCGAGAATGCCGCGACCATTCTCAACTGGTCCCAGCACCGCCGCGCCCGCGCCATCGCCAAACAACACGCACGTCTGTCGATCGGTATAGTCAACGTACTGCGTCAGGATCTCCGCGCCGACGACGACCGCATGTCGCACCTGGCCCGTTCTGATCATCGAGTCGGCCAGCGACACGCCATACAAAAAACCCGAGCACGCGGCAACGATGTCCATCGCCGCGGCGTTGTTCGCGCCGAGCTCTGCCTGAACGATGCAGCCGGTCGACGGCAGTATCTGATCGGGCGTGACTGTGGCGCAAAGAAGCAGATCGATATCGGATGGATCCAAACGAGCGCGCTCTATCGCCTGCCGTGCAGCACGCACCGCAAACAGCGACGTGTATTCATCCGGCGCCGCCTTGCGACGTTGCTTGATTCCCGTGCGCGTCGTGATCCACTCGTCAGAAGTCTCGACAATCCGCTCGAGCTCTTCGTTCGTCAGAATGCCTTCCGGGTAAGAGTGCCCCGTACCCAGAATTCCAGCGCGTTGATTCAGCATTAAGTCCTCAGATTACTACAAGTGTCCACAGATTACACAGATATACGCAGATTACCTGTGTTCATCTGTGTAATCTGCGGACGATTTATTCCCTGTTCAATCCGTTCTGCCGTTCGCTGCTCGGCAAATTCCTTCACGCTCCGGATCGCATTCCGAATCGCACGCGCATTCGAGCGGCCATGTCCTATCACAACGATTCGACTAACACCCAGCAGCGGCGCGCCGCCATATTCCGTGTAGTCGAGACGCTTCTTGATACTTCGAAACGCCGGTTTCGCGAGCATCGCGCCGGCTTTTGTAACCGCAGTCGACATCAGCTCGCGCTTCAACATCGACAGCATCGCCTCGGTCAATCCCTCCGACAACTTCAACATCACGTTGCCAGTGAAGCCGTCAGTCACGATCACGTCGACGAGACCCGAGAAAACGTCGCGACCTTCGACGTTGCCGACGAAGTTGATATCGC
Organism: Pyrinomonadaceae bacterium; assembly: GCA_036498585.1. GTDB lineage: Bacteria > Acidobacteriota > Blastocatellia > Pyrinomonadales > Pyrinomonadaceae > PSRF01. The sequence goes on from DASYFE010000177.1 coordinate 27,179, forward strand.
TGAGCTGCCGCAAGAGGGGAAACGCCTCTTTCGTGAGCTCGTTTCCTTTCGCCTCTTCCTCGCCGATGCTCATCAAGCCAACTGATGGTTTGGCTGTTCCGAGCACCGAGCGCGAGTAAGCATCTCCCATGATCGCAAACTGGGCCAGGTGGTGCGGTTTGCACTCGGAGTTTGCTCCGACGTCGAGCAGAAGCGTTGGCTTCGCGGCTTTCGTCGGAATCATCGCCGCGAGCGCAGGCCTGTCTACACCCGGCAACGTTCCGATCACCATCTTCGCAGTCGCCATCGCCGCGCCGGTGTTGCCCGCGGAGACAAAACCATCACCACGACCATCCATCACGAGCTTCGAACCGATCCTCAAAGAGCTTTTCTTCTTCCGCCTGACGGAAGTGGCGACCGGATCATCCATCGCGATGACTTCAGCCGCGTCAACCAGCTCGATCCCGCGGTCGCCGTCGCCGCGCCAACCGCATCTTCGCAACTCGGGCTCGACCTTGTGGGCCTGGCCCACAAGAATCACGCCGACGCCGAAGTCGCGGGTCGCAGCAAGCGCGCCATCAATCTCTACGTTGGGCGCGTGGTCACTTCCCATAGCGTCGAGAACGACTTTGCCCGTTAACTGAGGCTGAGGCTGCGACTGACTTCGCACAACGTCGACTAGCTTTGTTCTACTTGTACCACTTCGCGACCTTTATAAAAGCCGCATTTGGGGCAAACGCGGTGTGGCATGCGGGGCTCACGGCAATTCGGGCACAGTGTGGTTTGGGGGGCGCGCAAAGCATCGTGCGCGCGTCGTTTGGCGGTGCGAGCTTTGGAATGTCGTCGTTTAGGATTTGGCATAATTACTCCATTAAATTCACGCCACAAAGAGGCACAAAAAGCACAAGCTTTATTCTTAACTGGTTTGTGCCTTTTGTGCCTTTTGTGGCCTAAGTCAAGTTCTTCGTCAAGTTCTTCAGAGCCGCCCAACGCGGATCGATGTCGTTCTTAACGCAACTGCACTCGCCCGTGTTCCTGTCGGCGCCGCATTCCGGGCAGATGCCTTTGCAATCCTCGCGGCAAAGCATGCGAGTGGGTACGGCCAATAAAATCTGTTCTTTCACGATCTCGTCAACATCGATCGCTGCGCCGTCGAACACTGAAACCGACATCTCGGCTTCGGTCAGCTCAGCCGCCTGGCTGCTCTCGTACTCCGAGCCGCTCATGTATCCGAGCGTGAAGTCGGCGTTAACCGGCAGCTCCACTGGTTTCAAACAGCGGTCACATTCGACCTGGGCTCGTGTTTCGACGTGCCCGTTGACAAAGACCTCGTTGCCGGAAAGCCGGACTTTCCCGTTGACCGTTGCCGGCGCAATCAAACTCACTCGCTCGTCGACTGGGTTCAGATCATCAGGCTGGTAAACATGAGCGAAATCGCCCTTACTGCCCTCCAGGTTCTCCAGCTCAATACGCATCACCGCACAAAAAGCGGCCATTATAGGCGATTAACGAGTATTCGCAAAATCTGCCACGGCCGGCCTGAGATTTCTCTGCGCAACCTCTGTGTTCTCTGTGTCTCTGTGGTGGTTTTTCCTCTCACAACCACTGAGACACAGAGAACACAGAGGTTGCACAGAGAAGAGTTAGTGTCCGTTCGTAAAATCAGCCGCCAGCGCGTCTTCTCGTAACGCCTCCGCGAGACGCTTATCGGCCCCTGTCATCAGCCGCATGGCCCCCGATTTCGCCATTTGAAATAGATTGATATTCTTACGCCCGCCCTTTTCTAAAGCTTGGCGCGCTAGTTCTTTACGTCCGGTACGTTCATAAACTTGGGCAAGTAACGAGAAGGCCTCCGCATAGCCGCCATCCATCTCGGTAGCTTTTCGCAGGTGCCGCACTGCCAGTGCGTCGCGATTTAGCTCGTAGTAAAGACAGCCCAGAACATAATGCGCTTCGGCTGACGGACGCACCGTTAAAGCTCGCTTGAACTCACCGAGCGCGCGACGCCAGTTCTTTTCAGCGACAAAGACCCAGCCAAGGCCGCAGTGTCCCGCGAACGAGGAACAACCCTGCGCCGTCGCACTACTCAAAAGATCCTTCGCCAGCTCGACTTCACCGTCGTCAGCACACGTCAATCCCAACAACAACGAGATGCGCAGATCTTCCGGCATCGCAGCGTGCGCCTTCGTGAGGTATGCCCGCGCCTGCTTTGTCTTACCGCGGCGGAAGTAGTGTTCACCGATAAATAGATTTAAGGGCGCGTTTTCTCCCGCGATCTCAGCCGCAGCCTGAAGTTTGCTCATCCCTTGCGGGACCTGCCTGTCTTCAATCAGCACAAAACCTTCGTTGACGAGGCCTTCGAACACTTGCTTATCCGCCATTTGCGCGTTCGCGAGGATGCGCAAGCGTAACGCATCACGATGCAGGTTCTCTTCCTGTTCGACCGTGTCGCGCTGGCAGCGTTCGCTCCACATTCGCTCGAGTCGCTCTGCCTCAATGACGCCGTCTTCAGTCAACAAACCAACGAGGGCTCGCATCAGCGAGCGATCGAAGTAAGCGTTCTGTGCGTAGCGAAGGAGTAAGTCGAGACTGCGCTCGAGACGGTCGGCCAATCGTGCGACTCTGTTTTCAGCGGCTGAGATACGTTCGAGAAGGTGTTCGTCGGTGGAGAGACTTGTCGGTGCGGTTTCGAAGCGCGTGGAACTCGGCTCGACGACGATCATCAAGCGCGTGCCGCAGCGAGTGCAGAACTCCTGGCCCAGCGCATTTGCCGCAAGACATTTTTGACAGTAGTGAGAGATGCCGGGGCGCATTCTGCTACCTTTAATATTCGTAAAACCCACGACCGCTTTTTCTACCGAGCCAGCCGGCGTCGACATAGCGCTTCAGCAGCGGGCACGGTCTGTACTTGGGGTCTCCGAGCCCCTCATATAACACATTCATGATGGCGAGGCATACATCCAGACCGATAAAGTCGGCGAGCGTGAGCGGGCCCATCGGATGGTTCATGCCGAGCTTCATGATGCCATCGATGCTCTCGCGACTCGCTACGCCTTCGTACAGAGTGAAGATCGCTTCATTGATCATCGGCATCAACACGCGATTCGAAACGAAGCCGGGCGAGTCCTGGCAGTCGAGCGCCGTCTTGCCGAGCTGTTCGGAGAGTGTTCGGACACGTTCGTAAGTTTCGTCGGAAGTCGCCATACCGCGGATGACTTCGACTAGCTTCATCACCGGCACGGGATTCATGAAGTGCATGCCGATGACTTTGTCCGGACGCTTCGTGGCCGCGCCGAGTTTTGTGATCGAGATCGACGAGGTGTTTGAAGCAAGGATGGCGTGTGGCGGCGCGACTTCATCGAGCATCCTGAAGACCTGCGTCTTCACGCTCAGATCCTCGACCACCGCTTCGACCACAAACGACGCTTCCTTGAACTCTGCGAAATCAGTCGTCGTCCTCACTCTCTCGATAATAGTTTTTTTGCCTGCGCCATCGAGCCGCTCTTTATCCACATCGCGCTGCAAGCTCTTATCAATCGCACTCATTCCGCGATCGAGAAACTCGTCGCGAACGTCGTGCATGATCACCTTGTAACCAGCTCGGGCCGAAACTTGGGCGATCCCATTGCCCATCGTGCCCGCGCCTACAACTCCAATGACAGTATTCAATTCACTCATCGATCGGTTTTCCGAATTAACTTTAGACAGGATTTACAAGATGAAAACAGGATTTACATGTCAATCTTGAAAAATCTTGTAAATCCTGTCTAACGCTCAACCGCCATCGCAACGGCGTTTCCACCACCGAGACACAACGCCACGATTCCGCGTCGCGCGTCACGTCTCTTCAACTCATACAGCATCGTCGTCAACAATCTCGATCCCGATTGACCGATCGCGTGGCCCAACGCCACCGCGCCGCCATTCACGTTCACTTTCTCAGGATCCAGCCCGAGCTCGCGCGTGACTGCAAGCGCAGCCACCGAGAACGCCTCATTCAGCTCCACCAGATCGACTTCACTGCCTGACCAGCCAGTCTTCTTCAAGAGCTTCCGCACAGCCTCAACCGGAGCCATCATCACGAGGCGCGGCTCCACACCCGACACCGCCTGCGCAACGATCTTCGCCATCGGCTCGACACCAAGCTCACGCGCACGACGCAGCGAAGTAACAACAACCGCCGAGGCGCCATCATTCACACTCGGCGCATTGCCCGCCGTCACTGTCCCCTCACTCTTGAACGCCGGCTTGAGTTTTCCAAGCACTTCGACGGTGGTGTCTTCACGCACAGTCTCATCAGTATCGAAGATCAGCGCCGCGCCCTTCTTCTGCTTAATCTCGACCGGCACGATCTCATCTTTGAAGTAACCTGCCTTGATCGCCGCCGCCGCTTTGCGATGCGAGCTCACTGCAAACTCATCCTGCTCCCCACGGCTGATCTGGTACTCATCCGCAACGACTTCACCCGTGCAGCCCATGTGATAATTCTCAAACGCACACCAAAGTCCATCGTGAATCATCGAGTCGATCAGCTCGCCATTGCCGAGTCGATAACCCTCACGCGCTTTCGGAATGAGGTAAGGCGCATTACTCATCGACTCCATTCCACCGGCAACGACCAATTCGGAGTCGCCGAGTTGAACTCCCTGCGCGGCCATCATCACGGCCTTCAAACCCGAGCCACAAACCTTGTTCACAGTCACTGCGGCAACAGTCGACGGTATTCCACCATTCAACGCCGCCTGACGCGCGGGGTTCTGGCCGAGTCCCGCCTGAATCACGCATCCCATGATCACTTCGTCAACATCTTCCGGCTTGATTCCCGCCCGCTTCACACTCTCGCGCACCACGAGCGCGCCGAGCTCAGTCGCTGAGAATCCTTTCAACGAGCCGAGAAACTTTCCGACCGGCGTACGCGCCGCACTGATGATTACTGCTTCGTTCAATTCCGGCATTTCAAACTCCCTTATGTTAGACTTGGCCCGATATTAGACTTTATTTCATTATTCATAAAGCATGCAGGCACTCATTCTTGCTGGCGGCAAAGGCACGCGCCTTCGCCCTTTAACAGTTTACACTCCGAAACCGATTGTTCCGATCTGTAACCGGCCTTTTCTTCTTTATCAAATCGATACGCTGCGCCGCGCGGGCATCACGGACATCACGCTCTCGCTATCGTATCAACCTAACAAGATCGAGCAACTGCTCGGCGACGGCTCCGATTTCGGCGTCAAGCTGAAGTACACAGTCGAGCCGCAACCGATGGGCACCGCGGGCGCTTACAAGTTTGCCGAAGATCTCATCCGCGAGCCAACTGTCGTTTTCAACGGCGACATTCTCACAGATCTCGATCTCAAGGCCGTCATTCGCGAACATACCGAGCGTAAAGCCACGGCGACGATCGTCCTCGCGCCGGTTGAGAATCCACAGAGTTATGGCCTCGTCGAAACGGAGAAAGACGGGCGCATTCATCGCTTCCTCGAAAAGCCGAAGGCTGACGAGATCACGTGTAACACTATCAACGCCGGTACGTACATTCTCGAGCCGAAGATGCTCGACTATTTACCGGCAGGTGAGAATTACTCTTTCGAGTATGGATTGTTTCCGGATCTTCTGAAGCGTGGTGAAGCGTTTTACGCGCACATCCCGGTGCGCACCTACTGGATCGATATCGGCACACCGGAGCGGTACCTGCAAGTTCACGACGATATGCTTGCGAGTCGTGTTTCGCGGTTTCATATCAAGGAGCGACGCGGGCAGTTTGATGCGGCGACAGTTGCGGAGATTGATGAGTTGTCGATGATCGGTGACGACTGCCAGATCAAACCAGGCGCGCAGATCATCAACTCGGTATTGGGCCAGGGATGCTTTGTCGAGGAGCGTGCGCGTGTTGAGAACTCAGTCATCTGGCCACACACGCGCATCGGCACCACCGCGCAAGTGAGCGGCGCGATTGTCGGGCGTGGTTGTCACATCGGCCGCGCGGCGATTGTCAGACCCGGAACCGTGCTGGGGGATAAAACTTCGCTAACCGACTACACTTTTGCGTAAGTCGTTTGGAGGAAACATGAACTGGGACGTTTTTCGAGCATACGACATTCGCGGCACCTACCCCGATCAGATCAATGAAGAGGATTACTACCGTACCGCCAAAGCGTACGTGTATCTCTTCAAGCCAAAGACAATGGTCGTCGGCATGGATGCACGAGTCTCGTCGCCAGTTCTTAAAGCGGGTCTGACGCGCGGCTTTCTCGACGCCGGCGTTGATGTTGTAGACATCGGCCAGATCACGACCGACATGCTCTATTACACCGTCGGCGCATCTTCCGAATATTCAGGTGGCATCGTCGTCTCCGCGTCACACAATCCGGTGCAATACAACGGCATGAAGATGGTGCGCGAGAAAGCGACCGCTATCTCTTCTGACACCGGCCTTTTCGACATACGCGACGCACTCAAAGCCGGTAAAGATGCTGCAGTCACTTCCGAGAAGAAAGGCACGTGCACCGAGCGCGACATAATCAACGATTATCTCGAACACGTCCTGAAGTCTATCGATCGAAGCAAGATCAAACCGTTCACGTTCGTCGGCAACGCCAACTTCGGATATGTGTGCCGGCCCGCTGCGAAGCTCGCCAGGGATCTGAACCTGAATCTCCTCCCGTTGAACTTCGAACCCGATGGCACGTTTCCAAAAGGACCACCGGATCCGATGTTGGCGGGCAATCGCACCGAAACAGAAAGCCTGATCAAGGAAAAGGGCGCTTCGTTTGGTGTCGCATGGGACGCTGACGCCGATCGCGCGATGTTCTTCACCGAGAAAGGTGAGTTCATCTCGGGCGCGTACATCACCGCGTTCCTTGCCGATATTCTGTTGACGAAGTATGGAAGTGATAACACGATCATCTTCGATCCACGCGTAATTTGGCCCACGCTCGACGCGGTTAAGCGACATGGCGGACGGCCGATCATCTCAAAGGGCGGCCATGCGTTTATGAAGGATCGCATGCGTAAAGAGAATGGTCTGTTTGCGGGTGAGATGAGCGGGCATTATTACTTCCGCGAAAATTTCTACGCGGATAACGGCGTGATTCCTTTTCTTCTCGTGCTCGAACACCTCTCGACGCACGATAAGCCGTTCTCAGAGTTGATCGCGCCGTTCATGGCCGGGCATTACATGTCGGGCGAGCTCAATTATCACGTCAAAGACATTAAAGCGGTGATCGAGAAGGTGAAGGAGAAGTTTCACGGCGAGGGGCAGGAAGATTTTACTGATGGTTACTCGCTCGAGACTGCCGAGTGGCGCTTCAATATTAGAGGCTCGAACACTGAGCCACTTTTGCGATTGAACATCGAGGCCCGCAAGGATGGATTGGTTGACCACATCCGTCAGGAGATCGAGAAGTTGATCGAGTCGTAGACAGGATTGCAGAATTTTCAGGATTGACAAGAGTTATCCTGTTAATTCTGTAAATCCTGAAACCTGTCAAATGTCTTATGCCTGAACTCCCAGAAGTCGAGCACGTCGTCCGCGCTTTATCTCCAGTTGTTACCGGACGACGCATTCTCGCCGCTGAGCTAAACCTCAAACGCATCGCGCCCGGCATCTCGCGTAAAAAATTCAACCATCAACTACAAAATGCCCTCATCACGGGCGTCGGCCGCCGCGGCAAGTACATCCTCTTCAAACTCGAATCAGGACACGTACTCACCACGCATCTCCGCATGACCGGCAAGTTTGTCTCGCTCACGATCGACGAATCACTGCCACCGTATGCACACGTCGTCTTTTATCTCGACGACGATCACCGCCTCGTGTATTGCGACATGCGCCAGTTTGGACGCATGCAGATTTTCAAAGATCCTTTGCGCCCACCAAAGGAGCTTCAGACACTCGCGCCTGAGCCGCTGTCAGACGACTTCACGGAAGAGTATTTCCTCAACACTCTCAAACGCTCCGGTCGCCCGTTGAAACATTTGCTATTGGACCAGACGCGCGTCCTCGGTCTCGGCAACATCTACGCAGTTGAAGCGCTCTTTCTCGCAGGCGTCAGTCCGATGAGGGCCGCGAATAAACTCTCGAAGCCACGCGCGCGGAAGTTGTACCAGGCGATTCGCGATACGCTACAGGAAGCCATCGACGCCGGCTCGACGTTGAAAATCGATCTGGCCGACGGCAATAGCAGCTACATTGGAACGTCGGAAAGGTTTTGGCGCGTTTACGAACGCGAGGGCGAGCCCTGCGTGAAGTGCGGAAAAAGAATTCGCCGCGTGGTCCAGGGCGGACGGTCTACGTACTACTGCCCCGGTTGCCAGCGCTAATCACGGGTGGCCACGGAGGGCCACCCGCGCTGAATTAACAATTTATGTCACCAGAGGCCTAACAGTTCGCGGCACGATCACTCATTCTCGTCCTTCCCGGAATAAGGAAACTCGTCGGCCAGCACTGCACGCATCTTCACGTGCCCGTAGAGCACTTCCAGGTAACAAATAAACCGGTGCAGCAGCGGTTTCGGGTCGAGATTGTTCTCCACCGCCGTGATGACTTCGAGCGCAAGGCTCTCGTAGCCACGCCAGTCTTTGTACATCAGATACTGCATGCTGCCGTCGCGAAACTCGAGGATTCGCGCGGTCACCGAGCGCAGCACATCCGGGTCGTCCTTGGCCTGCGCGAGCCGCACAAACCGCATGAGTGACGAGAGGTCTTTACAGAGGGTGAGTGACTGCTGGAGTCGCAGCTCGACGTCGTTGAATAGCTTCGAAGCGTCGAGGCTGGGGTTGAAAACCTGGAGCAGAGTGATGGTGGATTGCTGGAAACAATTCGTGAGTAAACCGTGCGCATGGAGGATCTTACCGTAGACGATGGGTATCGACTGTTCGGTGACGCCGCGCACCAGTTCACGCTCGAAAACACGCCGTAAATCGTGAGTAATTCCGTAAGAAATGCCGTCGAGGACATCGAGCAGGCGCTCGTTTTCCCCCGCGAGTTTGATGGCCCGAGTGTCGATAAAATCGGTGAGTGAGCGTGCTTCGAATTCGAGGACTTCGAGGAGTGAGAGGCTTTCGAGGAGCGTGTCGAGCTTCTGCAGATTGTTCTCGATGCGATCGAGCCAGCCGAAGTATCGCATCATCCCGCCGAGAATGGTCTGTGAGATTTCTCGCAGGTTGGGACTGTAGATCTGTTGGAGAACCAGGTCTATTTCGTGGTGAAGAGTTGCCTGAACTTCACGTTGGACCTGCGTCTGACAGTCGACCGGAACGACGTCGCGCAATAGCGGCAACTGGGGTTCAGGATCATGAGTGATATAGGCGAGGGGTGTGGCCATGGGGGAAAACCTCCGGCCTCCCATCGGCAAGCCCCGTGCCGTAGACGTAGACAGGATTTTTCAGGATTGACATGTTCATCCTGAAAAATCTTGTAAATCCTATCTCCAACTACCTTCCCTACAAATTCTCCACGATGTAGTCGAGCATCATCTGCCGCATGTGCTTCAGCAGCAGCGGATCCGTCACGCCGTGCCTCGACTTCGGATACAACATCAACTGAAACTGCTTCCCTGCCTTCTGCAACTCGTAGATAAACTGAATCGTGTTCTGCATGTGGACGTTGTCGTCAATCGCGCCGTGAATCAACAACAGTTTCCCGTGCAGGTTCTTCGCGGCATTCACCGGTGAGCTCTTCTTGTAGCCTTCGGGATTGTTCTGCGGCGTTCCCATGTAACGCTCGGTGTAGATGCTGTCGTAATCGCGCCAGTCAGCCACCGTCCCACCGGAGATACCGATCTTGAACGACTCACTGTGCGTCAACGCATAGCTCGTCATGAAACCACCGTAACTCCATCCCCAAATCCCGATGCGCGAGCCGTCGACGTAAGACTGGCTCTTCAACCACGTCACACCATCTTCGAGATCGCGCAGCTCGAGCTCACCAAAGTTTTTGTAAACCGGCCAGGTCGCATCCATGCCTTTGCCGCTCGCGGTGCGGTTGTCGCAAACCCAGATGATGTAACCCTTCTGGGCCAGCAACTGGTGGAACATGTACGTCTGCGAGCCCCAACCGTTTTTGACTTGCGGCGCGTGTGGACCACTGTAGGTGAAACTCATCACCGGATACTTCTTGCGCGCGTCGAAGTCCGGCGGCTTGATCATCATCGCCTCCATCGCAAAGCCGTCGCGCGTCTTGACCTGCAATAGCTCCGTCGTTCCGAGTTTGTACTGCTTCAGGGCGTCGACTTTATTCTCGGCGATCACGCGCACGAGTTTGCCCGACGCGTCGTACAGGCGAACTTGTGATGGCGTGTTGAGGTCACTCCAAACGTCGACGAAGTAGTTGTTTGCAGGACTGAGATCGAGACGGTGCGAGCCTTCCGTTTGCGTCAGACGTGTCAGGCCACTGCCGTCCAGTTTGATGCGATAACCATGGTTTGCGATGTGACTGTGCTCAGTCGCGGTGAAGTAGATGTAACCATTCGCTTCATCCACCCCTTCGATCGAGCGCACTTCCCATTTGCCGTCTGTGATCTGTCGCAGCAGCTTTCCGTCGGCTGAATAGTGATAGAGATGCTCCCAGCCGTTGCGCTCGCTGGCCCAGATGAACGAGCCGTCCTTGAGCCAGATCGGCTGTTCGTTGATCGCGACCCACGCCTTCGAGGTTTCGTGAATGACGTTGCTCGACTTGCCGTTGCGCGGATCGGCGAAGTTCACGTCGAGAAACGTCTGCTCGCGGTTCTGCGCCTGGTAGACGACCTTCTCGCCGTCAGGCGTCCAGGTCACACGCGAGATCAAAAAGTTTTCCGGTTGATATTTGAACGTATCGATCCAGCGAATGTCTCCGCCCGCGGCGTTGACAACGCCTAGCTTCACGATCGGATTCGGATCGCCGGCCTTCGGATACGCCGTCACTTCGAGCTTTTGGTCATATGGAATGTGATCGACGACGGTGAACTCAGGCACCGGCGACTCGTCGATACGCAGAAACGCGATGCTCGTCGAATCAGGACTCCACCAGTACGCACCGAAGTTTCCACGTCCATAAAGTTCTTCCTGGTAGACCCAATCCAAACGGCCGTTCAGAAGCTTCGCACTACCGTCACGAGTGAGGGCGCGCTCGCGACGCTGCATGCCGAGATCTTCGACGTACAAGTTGTTCTCGCGCACGAAGCTGACCATGCGTCCATCCGGACTGAAGCCCTCGCCCACTTCTTCTTCGGGATTGCTCGTGAGACGAATCGCACGATCGCTGCCAAACTCGTAATAGAAGAGATCGTTGGACCAGTTGATCAAAACAGCAGTCTCAGCGGGATTGAGATCGTAGTCGCCGCGGTTCGCGAGTTGTCGTGCGTCCTGCGCGCTCACACCCGGCAACGCCGCAAACGCAGCCTGCATTTTTGCCGCATCGAAAAACGGCACGGCTTCGCCCGTGGCGGCATTCACCTTTTGCAGTCGCGGCACGTCGCGCCGCGAAGCCTCGTTGGTTAACAGGTAGTGGTTGCCGTCTTTGAGCCAGCGAATGGTGGGAGTCGAGCCGTTGAAGTTGACTTTCTTAACGGGATCGAAGATGTCGTCGATGGTGAGTTGTTTGTTTTGTGCTCTTGAACTCTGTGCGACAAGTACCAGTAAAATAGTTGCGAGTAAAAATACTTTTTTCTTCATTGTGCTCTCGGAGTCATCCTCTTGATAAGCGGTGTCAGGACAGCAAGTATGATGGCGGCCAGCAAAGTGATTCCGGCAAATATACCGAAGCCTCGCGTTAATGCGCTCGTGTCGTTCCCGGCGAATAGTCCCGTCGCCAATCCCGCTATATAACTTCCAATCGAAATCGAAAGGAACCACACGCCAAGCATCAGTCCGACCATTCTTCCGGGAGAGAGTTTAGTAGTTGTGCTGAGACCGACTGGGCTCAAACAAAGCTCCCCGATCGTTTGCAGGAAGTAAACCAGCACCAGCCACATCGGACTAACACGTCCGCTGCCGGCCAGGGTAGAGGCGAATGCGATCACGACGAAAGCAATACCGGCGAAGAATAGTCCGATCGTGAACTTGCCCGGACTCGAGGGTTGCCGGTCTCCGAGTTTTAACCAGAGCGCACCGATGATTGACGCAAAGATGATCACGAAAAGCGCGGGTACAGCTTGAAACCAACTCGACGGATATGTCCAACCAAAGATCGTGGTGCTCGTCAGGCGATCGGCAAAGAGCGTTAGACTCGAGCCGGCCTGTTCGTAAGTCATCCAAAACAGGATCGAGAAAACAAACAGAATAAAGATGACGAGCACTCGCCTTAATTCCTCGCCCTTCAGATGGCGCATGATTCCCAGCAGATACCCAAAAAAGAATCCGACCACAGTTGGGAACAATGCTGATATGAGCGCCTCGCCGAAGCTCAGTCCGAGTCCCGCACCGATGGCTCCGCCAACCAGAGCGAGCACGAGCGTCAAGTAATCTACTCCCTCGCTGGTCTCCGCCGTCGCTGATGGAATATCAGGCTTACCTCCTACCGCCGCCAGGCGTTTTTGACCAAGTACATACTGAATAATACCGAGAGTCATTCCTACACCGGCCGCACCAAACCCCCAGTGCCAACTCGAGTTCGGATTAAATCCCCACGACGTAATGAAGTTCCGAAACGACGCTGACTGCGCCAGATACCCGACGAGGAGCGGTGCGAGAAATGCGCCGAGATTGATGCCCGTGTAGAAGATCGAAAAGCCAGAATCGCGTCGCTTGTCTTCTTCGGAATAGAGTTGGCCCACCATCGCGCTGATGTTTGGCTTAAGCAATCCAGTCCCGCAGGCAATCAGTATGAGACCAGCGTAAAAGGTCAGCTTGGAGTTGATCGCCATCGAATAGTGACCGCAGGCGATGACGATGGCGCCGATAAGCACCGCTCGCTTTGCGCCCAGGATACGGTCGGCAAGCCAACCTCCAGGCAGCGGCAAGTACCAAACAGAGGAAACATACGTACCGTAAATAAGGCCGGCGTATTTCTCATCAAACCCGAGCCCGCCTTCGGTAAACGCTTTGGTCATGTAGAGCAGCAGGATCGCCCGCATGCCGTAGTAAGAGAAGCGTTCCCACATCTCTGTGAAAAAGAGTGTGGAGAGACCGGCGGGATGACCAAAGAAACTACGGTCGTAACGGGAGGTAGCCGCATCTTGCGATGTGCTCATAGATTGAGTTCCTTTTTACGTAATGCGGAGCTTAGGGAAAGACCGTGAGCATTCAGCCAAATGTGAGGGAGAGTGTCAAGTTTGGTATAGGTCCTATTAGGACTTATAGGACCTATATTTCTAATCGGCAGCGTCGACCGGCACCGGGTGATACATCTTCCCGTAACGCTTCGAGATGATCTTCACGTAATTCTGTGTCTCGTTGTACGGCGGAATTCCATCGTACTTATCAACCGAGCCTTCGCCCGCATTGTAACCCGCAAGTGCGAGCTCCACGTTGCCCGCGAATCGCTTTAACAGCCAGCTCAAATACTTCGTGCCCGCTTCAATGTTGTCAGCCGGATCGTTCGGATCGTGACACCCAAAACGCTTCGCCGTAGCCGGCATCAACTGCATCAGGCCCTGCGCGCCCGCATGTGACCGCGCCTCGACTTTGTACTTCGACTCTTGCCAGATCACGGCATGTATAAACCGTGGATCGACGCCTTCTTTTTCACCGGCTTCGTAGATGATCTTGTCCAACTCCGGGTCACCGGAAGTTGGCATGTCAGCGGGAATGCGAAGCGTTTTATCAGGACTCGCGATGACGTTTGGCGCCATCGCGCGGCTGAACAGTAGGCCAGTCAGATTACTGAACAGGAAAAGTGAAATTAGTGCGAACGGTGCAAACTTCAAAGAGCGAAAATGGGGTAACCTGCGGGGAAACTTCATTCAGTAATATCTCCGTATTAACGATGACCATAACGCCACCAGGTATTCGACTTGTATGCAGACTCTCAGGGGGACTGCACCGTACAACAGTCAAGACTTCCGAACAGCAAGCTGTCACTGAAGGACCGGAACTCAGATGGATAAACTACGAACGCAGTTGCCAATTCGTTTCAATTTTATGGCCGTAAGTGGTTGAAAACATTGTACTTGTTTGCTCCACCCAATCCGGTCATTCTGAATGCGATTGTCAGCGTGACAGAAAAACAAGACACTTTTCCCCAATCGCGTCCCAGGATCGGAACCATGTGCTAATCTCTCGGGCCTTATGAAGAGTGATCCTCCACCTCCTCAAAACTCGCGTCTCGGCTTTTTCGCGCAGGCTCCGGATGTCGATTTAGTTGCTCATCAAGGTGGTAACGGCGAGTGGCCCGGCGAGACCACTTATGCGTTCACTCGAGCGCTGGCGAGTGGCGCGGACGTAATCGAGATGGACGTGTGGGGAACCGCAGATAATCCTCCCGTGCTCGTGCTGATGCATTCGTCAGACATCAGTAAAGTGACTGAGGGCTCGGGGAAAGTGACATCGCTCAAGTTTAAAGACCTCGAAAATCTCAACGCTGCTTACCGGTGGTCTCCTGATGGTGGACGGACCTTTCTGTTTAGGAACAATGAACCTGTCATAAGGTTGGCGAGACTGGAAGACGTGTTGAAGGAGTTTAAGGACCAGCGGATGAACATCGAGATCAAGCAGAAGCGTCCCTCGATCGTTAAGCCTTTCCTCGACCTGATTGAAAGAGACGGTGTCCCGGCGGAGAACCTGCTGATCGCTTCTTTTCACACGGCGGTCTTGAAAGAGTTCAGGAACGAATGCGAGCGACGGAACCTGCCGATCGCGACGTCCGCATCAACGTGGGAATGGGTGCGCTACTATTTCGGTAACTATCTCCTTCACATTCCTTACAGACCACCAACCGAGGCCCTGCAAATGCGGGAACGCTTAATAGGATTCTGGCTCCTCACTCGGGGCTTCATTCGCAAAGCACACGCTGCCGGCTTAAAAGTGCATGCCTGGACCGTCGACGATCCAGTGGACATGCGACGAGCGATAGCCAACGGCATCGACGGCATCATCACCGATTTCCCCAGCCGCTTACGCGCAATTTTGGACTAGCCGGATCGAGCAAGATCGCTTTGTTGATCTCTGCGGTTCTCTGCGTATCTCTGCGCTCTCTGCGTTGAAATCGCTCTTTAACGCAGAGAACGCAAAGATACTCAGAGGTCGCAGAGAGAGAACTTCTCAAACTTTGTCTATTTTTTGCTCCCCCGCAAACTTGACAGTCGTGGTCAGTGGGGCGTATAAGCACCGATGACACGCGTGGTGAGTTAAGGCGACTTGCGGCCACGTAAAATAACCAGCTAAACAGCTCGGGTAGGCAGCAGAGACCCGAAAAACTTCAAACCGATTTGAAGTCCCGCGTTGTTTGGCGCGGGACTTTTTCATTGCTTCAAGAAGATGCAAACATTTCAAGAAATTCTCTCCAGCGATCGCATCCTCGTCGTTGATGGCGCAATGGGCACGATGCTTTACGCCAAGGGTGTCTACATCAATCGTTGCTACGACGAGTTGAATCTCAGCAACCCGGATCTGGTCCGTGAGATTCACACTGAATATATTCGCGCCGGCGCCGACATCATCGAGACCAACACGTTTGGCGCCACCGCACACAAACTCCAGCAGTACGGGCTCGAGGCGAATATGCACGAGATCAACGCCATCGCTGCGAAGGTGGCGCGTGAGGCCGCGGGCGAGCGCGCGTACGTCGCGGGCGCGATCGGTCCACTCGGTTTGCGCATCGAGCCGTATGGTCCAACTTCGTTTGCGGAAGCGCGCGATCTGTTCAAGGCGCAGGCTGTAGCATTGCTCGAAGGCGGCGTCGATCTCTTCTGCCTTGAGACGTTTTCCGACGTGTCAGAGATCCGCCAGGCGATAGCTGCTATTCGTGACCTTTGCGATCTGCCGATCATCGCGCAGATGACGATCATGACTGACGGTAACACGATGTTTGGCACCACGCCTGAATTGTTCACCGAGCGTCTCGACGAGTGGGGCGCGGACGTGATCGGTCTCAACTGCGGTGTCGGGCCTGCGATCATTCTCAGCGCGCTCGAGAAGATGCGCGAGGTCACGAAGAAGAAGCTTTCAGCACAGCCAAACGCGGGACTGCCGCGTGACGTGCAAGGAAGACAGTTTTACATGTGCTCGCCTGAGTACATGTCGAAGTTTGCGAAACGGTTTATTCAATCGGGCGCCAAGTTTATTGGCGGGTGTTGCGGCACGACGCCGGCGCACATCAAGCTGATTTCGGACTCGGTACGCGCCGCTTCACCACGAACACAGAGCACCACATTCACTGGCAGCGCGACAGTGACAGTCGATACAACAGCGCCGGATATTCATGTCGTTCCGCCCGACGAGCGTTCGCACTGGGGACGCAAGATCGCGCTCGGTGAGTTTGTGACTTCAGTCGAGGTGCTGCCGCCGAAAGGTGTCGATGCAAAGAAGACGCTCGACTCGATTCGCCTGCTGAAAGAAGCAGGTGTCGATGGCGTGAACATTCCTGATGGCGCGCGTGCGCAGTCGCGCATGAGTGCAATCGCGACTGCTGTTTTAGTCGAGCAACAGATCGGGATCGAATCGGTGCTGCACTATTGCTGTCGCGACCGAAACCTGCTCGGCATGATGTCTGATCTGCTCGGCGCGGCGGCGCTCGGCCTGCGAAATATTTTGGTGATCACGGGCGACCCGCCGAAGATGGGACCATACCCGGACGCGACCGCTGTCTTCGATATCGATTCGATTGGTCTGACGAATATGGTCAACAAGCTAAACCATGGTCTCGACCTCGGAAACAATCCGATCGGCGAGCCGACGGCGTTCTGTATAGGCGTCGGTGTGAATCCGGGTGCGATTAATCTCGACGAAGAGATCAAGCGCTTCGAGTGGAAGGTGGAAGCAGGCGCGCAGTATGCGATCACGCAGCCTGTGTTTGATACGGGTCAACTGCGTGATTTTCTGAAACGCATCGAGCACGTGCGTATTCCGATCATTGCCGGCATCTGGCCGCTCGTCTCGTATCGCAACGCGGAGTTTCTGCACAACGAGGTGCCGGGCGTGCGCGTGACGCCGTCGATCATGGACCGCATGCGCGCGGCTTCGAACATCAGCAAAGAGGCAGGACGTGACGAAGGGTTGAAAATTGCGCGCGAGTCGTTACTGGAGGTGCGCGATGAGATTCAGGGCGTGCAGGTGTCAGCGCCGTTTGGGAATGTGAAATATGCGCTCGAGGTGTTTCAGGCGCTGCCCGAATTTAGACAGGATTCACAAGACTAGAACAAGATTTACATGTTAATCCTGAAAGATCTTGTAAATCCTGTCTATAACTACGTTATCTTCGCGCGAGCAGATGTCTCAGGGCATCCTCGAGTATTGGCCATCGAAACACGAACCCCTTTTCGTTCATCACCCGTGGCTCAACCCTCCCGCTAGATAACAAGAGCGCATCCGCCATCTCACCAAACGCTAAGCGCGCGGCGAACGCCGGCACGGGAAACAGCGTCGGCTTCGCCAGCACGCGCCCCAGCGTCTTCGTAAACTCCGCATTCGTCACCGGATTGGGCGCGACAAAATTCACTGGCCCATTTACTGACCCTTCTATCAAGGATCTCAATCCAGTAACAACGTCCTCGACATCGATCCAGCTCATCCACTGTTTTCCATCACCGATGCGCCCACCAATCCCCATCCGAAAAGGCGTCAGCATCTTTCCCAGCGCGCCTTCCTGCGCATCGAGAATGATGCCGAAGCGCGCGTGCACGGTCCTGATTCTCTTCTCGATCGCGGGTATTGTCGCGTTCTCCCATTCGACACAAACGTTCGCTAAGAAGTCGTCTCCGGGCGCGCTTTGCTCGGTCAACAACTCATCACCGCGATTGCCGTAGTAGCCGATCGCCGACGCGCTCACGAACACTGACGGCGGGGGTGACAGTCGCGCGAGTGCGTCGCTCAAGAGCGCCGTCCCTTTGATGCGGCTGTCGCGGATCGCACGTTTTTTCTCTCCAGTCCAACGGCCGCTGGCGATGCTTTCGCCTGCGAGATGGACCACAGCGTCGAGGCCTTCGAGTGCCGCAGCGTCGATCTTTTCCTGATTAGGATGCCATTCGATTTCCGTAGCGCCGGAAGGCTTGGCGCGCACGAGACGAACGATTTCGTGACCATCAGACGTCAGCGAGTTGATGACCGCTTTGCCGACGAGTCCATGTGAACCACTCACGAGTATTCTCATCTCAAGCTTTCTCTGTGGTTAGAAGTGCTCCATAAACTACCACAGAGACACAGAGAACACAGAGGTTGCACAGAGAAGAATTATTTGCTTGAAATTATTTAATATCTGTGTAGAATGCGCTGAAAAATTTAAGTTAGGAGCAACCTCACGATGCTTCGTCTCACAACCTTTTTCCTCATCACCTGTTTCACCTTCATCGCCATCGTTATCTATGGACCGCAACGTGTGCAGTCAGTTTCAACGTTCACGCGGCTCACGAATACGCCGGAACACGTGCTCAACCTCAATCCGACGATCAGTGATGATGGGCGGACGATTGTGTTTGAGTCGACTGCGGATCTCGCGAATACGGGCGGAAGCGCGTCGTTTCGCGTGGTGCGCGCTGATCCATCGTTTGTCGAGATAGGCAGGACGCGCGCGGTGTGTCCGGCGATGTCTGGTGATGGAAGGACCGTCGTGTTTGCGTCGAGAGAGGATCTCGTTGGGCGAAACGCTGATCGGAATTCAGAGATCTTTTTGTTTGATGGCGTGAAGCTGAATCAATTAACGGAAACAAGTGAGGAAAACCTTCAGCCGTCGTTGTCGAGCGATGGTCGGACAGTAGCGTTTGCGTCGAATGGAGAGATCGTTGTTTATGACACGTTGGACGGGAAGGTCACGCGGTTGGGCAGCGGCGTGAGTCCGAAGATTAGTGGTGATGCCCGATGGGTTTATTTAACCACGGATGACACAGATTTAGTACGGATTGACATGCGGACGTTAAAGAGTCGGGTTCTGGTAAAGGACGTGGCGGAGTTGTCGCTGGTTGAGGGGCGGGCGGTGAGTAATGATGGGATGCGTATGGTTTATTCGGCGGCTACGGGGCTGAATCAGACGCAGGTTTATCTGTTCGATGGGCGCGATGAATCGATTCGGCGGTTAACAAATCTGGGATCGAGGGCGGTTGATGTTGGGTTGCAGCCAACGATTAGCGGCGATGGACGGCGCGTGGCGTTTGCGACGCGCAGGCGGGTAGTTAATACGAGTGATGGCGGTGTTGAGCTTTATGTGCTTGATCTGCCTACGGGAGTCGTAC
>DASYFE010000178.1:0-23958 GCA_036498585.1 Pyrinomonadaceae bacterium
TTTTACGAGACGAAAGTATTCTGGTCAACGACGTATATCTGCTTTCTCTGCGGCTCTCTGCGTATCTCTGCGCTCTTTGCGTTAACAGCAATTTCAACGCAGAGAACGCAGAGATACGCACGCATCGTCTCGACTATCTTCACGCCTGCCTTACTCACAAGTTTGTCGCGATGTGGGAGTTAA
This sequence comes from Pyrinomonadaceae bacterium, assembly GCA_036498585.1. GTDB lineage: Bacteria > Acidobacteriota > Blastocatellia > Pyrinomonadales > Pyrinomonadaceae > PSRF01. The sequence goes on from DASYFE010000178.1 coordinate 184, forward strand.
AAATTCGAGAGGGCGTGGAAGGTGGGTTTTAGGGTTGGGTAAAGATTCCGGTATTGTTCGTAGAGTGATGCGTAAGTCGCGACCGCGTCTTTGTTCGGAGTGACATGATCGCGCGTTGAGATCGTCTGTGCGCAGGCCGTATCGACGTTGGACCACACACCTGCGCCAACCCCAGCCAGCAGCGCCGCTCCGTATGCTGCTCCTTCAGTCGTGTTAACTGTCACGAGATCTGCACCGAGCGTGTCTGCAAGAATCTGCCGCCACAGCGAGCTCTTCGCACCGCCACCTGACACGCGAACTTCTTCGACGGATCCAAGCCCGGCGTCGCGCATCAGGCAAAACATGTCTTTGATCCCAAACGCGACGCCTTCGAGTATCGATCGTGTCAAATGCGCCTGGCCGTGACGCGTCGTCAGTCCGATCCATGCGCCGCGTGCGAGTGGATCGGGATGAGGCGTGCGCTCTCCGCTCAGGTACGGCAGAAAGATCAGACCTTCGCTTCCGGCAGGCACTCGAGCAGCTTCTGCAACCAACTCCGCAAAACTTCGATCGCACGCGAGCTTGTCGCGATACCACTGCAAGCTGCCCGCAGCGCTCAACATCACTCCCATCAAATGCCAGCGATCCGCGACTGCATGACAAAACGCATGCAGCCGTCCCTCGGGCTCGATCAACGGTGACTCAGTCGCAGCAAAAACAACTCCCGAAGTCCCAAGCGTCACTGCAATCGTTCCCGGACACACGACTCCGGCGCCGATCGCCTGCGCTGACTGATCGCCACCACCAGCGACAACGGGCGTGCCTTGATTCAGTCCTGTTTGCTCAGCAGCTTCGCGGGTCACTTCGCCCGTAGTCTCATGACCTTCGAATGTTTGCGGCAGCCAATCGGGCGAGATGTTGAGTGTTTTCAGAATCTGAGAAGACCACGTCCGTTTGCGCAGATCAAAGAGCATCGTGCCCGAGCCATCCGCTTTGTCCATGGCGAGTGCGCCGGTAAGTTTGTAACGGATGTAGTCCTTAGGCAGCAGAACGTGACGAGTGCGGCGATAGATTTCCGGCTCGTGTGTCTCGACCCAGAGGATCTTTGGCGCAGTAAAGCCGGTGAGCGCATCGTTGCCTGTGATCTGGACCAGCTCTGCGCGACTGATCCGGGCGCGGATCTCGTCGCACTCGGCGCCGCACCTCTGATCGTTCCAAAGGATCGCAGGCCGCAACACTTCGCCTTCAGCATCGAGCAACACGAGGCCGTGCATCTGCCCAGTCAAGCCGATCGCTGCTACGTTTTCGCCGGAGGCATTCGCGGTTGCGAGTGCTTGTTTGATGCTGTGCGTAGTCGCGGTCCACCATTCCCGCGGATCCTGTTCTGACCACAGCGGGTGAGGCGACGAGAGATTTAGTGGCGTAGTGGCGCTACTCACGACGCGGCCGTGCGTGTCGATCAGCAACGCTTTCGCGCCAGTGGTCGATAGATCGATGCCAAGAAGCAATTTCATTTTCCGTTATTAAGCCACAACGAAGCACAAAACGCACAAAAAATTATTTTTGGTTTTTGAGAGGCTTTGCGGCTATCCTTGCCGATAGACCATGTCGACTTGATGTCTTACATAGCGTGGTTTCGGGTTCGTACCTGGGATTGGACAATCCGGCTCGAGACTTTTGCGTACGGATTTCTTTTCGCGTTTGCTATGACCCTGCTGAGGTTCTATTTCACTGAGTAAATACATTTCGGGGAGCATATTGATGCGTGACATTCGCCGGTCCTTAATCTTCGTAATCATTGCAGTGTTTGGCGCCGTCAGTATTGATGCGCAGCAACCGGATCCGAGTCTTTATTCCGGTTTGCGTTGGCGCATGATTGGGCCGTTTCGTGCTGGGCGCGTCAACGCTGTAAGCGGCGTCGTAGGCCAACCCGATACGTTTTACTTCGGATCGGTTGGCGGCGGCGTGTGGAAGTCGTCGAACGCCGGGCGCACGTGGACGCCCATCTTCGACGCCACAAGCGTCGCTTCGATTGGCGCAATCGGTGTCGCGCCTTCCGACGCGAATGTGATCTACGTCGGCACTGGCGAAGCAGATATGCGCGACTCGATCGCCTTCGGTAACGGCGTCTACAAATCAACCGACGCCGGTAAAACCTGGAAGCACCTCGGACTCGAAACCACGAAACAGATCGGTCGCATCATCGTCGATCCGAAGAACCCGAACACGCTGTTTGTCGCGGCGCTCGGAAATGCTTACGCGCCGAATCCCGACCGCGGTGTTTATCGATCGCGCGACGGCGGCGTCACGTGGCAGAAAGTTCTGTTCAAAAACGATGACGTCGGCGCGATCGATCTCCAATTCGATCCGGTCGATTCGAAGATAGTCTACGCAACGCTCTGGAACGTGCGCCGCCCACCGTGGTTTATCTACGCGCCTGCGAATGGGCCAGGCGCAGGGATCTTCAAGTCTGTCGATGGCGGCACAACGTGGAAAGAGATCTCGGAAGGGATTCCGCTCGATGGCCGCGGGCACATCGGCATCGCAGTTGCGCCAACCAATCGCAATCGTCTTTATGCTGTTGTTGATGCTAAAGACGGCGGGGTATTTATTTCAAACGATGCGGGCGCCACATGGACCAGGCTGTCGAATGACAAGCGACTCTGGGACCGCGGCTGGTACTTCGAGAAAGTCACCGCCGATCCAAAGAACGCAGACATCGTTTACGTGATGAACACGTCGATGTATCGCTCGACTGACGCGGGCAAGACGTGGACGCCGATCAAAGGCGCGCCCGGCGGCGACGACTATCACCAGCTCTGGATCAACCCAGACGATCCGAAACGAATGATCCTTGCGAGCGATCAGGGCACGATCGTGAGTGTCGACGGCGCGGCGACGTGGAGCTCATGGTACAACCAGCCGACGGCGCAGATCTATCACGTCGCCGCCGACTATCGTTTTCCTTACTGGGTCACCGGCGCGCAACAGGACAGCGGCGCTGTCGGGACGCCTTCGCGCAGCATTCATTCGGACATCTCGAATCGCGATTGGGAGGGTTTGTGCGCCGGCGGTGAAGCGGGCTACACCGCTCCCGATCCGCTGCATCCGGAGATTCTGTTTGGCGGCACCGTGTCGCGTTGCAACGTTCTCACAGGTGAGACGAAGAATGTTTCACCTGAGCGCGGTGGAACGGCGGGACAGTTTCGTCATGCGTGGACGCAGCCACTCGTCTTCTCCAAAGCCGATCGCCACGCGCTCTATTACGCCAATCAGTTTCTATATAAGACGACAAACGGCGGCGAGAGCTGGACGCAGATCAGTGCTGATATGACGCGCGAAGATCCCGGCGTGCCGTCGAACCTCAACGATGCTGCCGCGGCAGATGCGCCGGCTGATAAGCGACGTGGCGTGATTTATACGATTGCGCCTTCGCCGCTACGTGCGCCGACAATCTGGATCGGCACTGACGACGGTTTGATCCATCTCACTAAAGACGACGGCAAAACGTGGCAGAACGTGACGCCGCCCGCGATGACGTCGTGGAGCAAAGTGGTGATGATCGAGGCGTCCCACTTTGATGTGAACGAGGCTTACGCTGCGGTCGAGCGACATCAGCTCGCGGATTACGAGCCGCACATCTATCGCACGCTCGACTCCGGAAAAACATGGACCGAGATCACGCGAGGATTGCCCGCCGGTGTTTACGTGCAAACCGTGAAGGAAGATCCGCATCGTCGTGGACTTTTGTTCACGGGCACTGAGCGCAATGTGTTCGTGTCGTTTGACGATGGCGATCACTGGCAGTCGTTGCAACTGAATCTGCCGGCGGCTTCGATGCGCGATATTGCGGTTCATGCAGATGACTTGATTGTGGGGACACATGGTCGTGGTTTCTGGGTGATCGACAACATCACGCTGTTGCGGCAGCTCAGTGATGATGTTGAGAAGTCGAGCGCGTACCTGTTTCAACCGGCGGATGCGTATCTATTGACGCCTGGCAACGACAATGGAACCCCGATGCCGCGCGACGAGCCCATCGCGGAGAATCCGCCGTTTGGCGCGATGATTGATTATTACTTGAAGTCGAGTGTGAGTGGTCCAGTGACGATCGAGATCGTCGATCCCGGTGGTGATGTTGTGCGGAAGTATTCTTCTGAGGACAAACCAACGCCAGTGAATCTCGAGACGCTGAACATCCCTGCTTACTGGGTGCGGACGCCTGAAACGCTTTCCACTGCGGCGGGCCAGCATCGTTGGATCTGGGATCTGAGACCGACGCCACCGCCGCGTCCTGCGGGCGGTGGTGGTGGCTTTGGTCGTGGTGGTGCGCCGCTCGTCCTGCCGGGTGTCTATACGATCAAGTTCACTGTTGGTGGGAAGAGTTACAGTCAGAGATTGTCGGTGAAGGCCGATCCAAGAGCGAAATAGTTTCACAGGATTTACAAGATTTTTCAGGATTAACATGTAAATCCTGTCAAATCTTGTAAATCCTGTCTACCACTACCTCCGCCTTCTAATCACCCGGACCTTCTTCACGCGATCCTCCGTGTACGGCAGCGTCGAATTCTCCAACACCGCATAATACTTTCGCTCCCCTTCCCGTTCATTCAACAAAAACACGATCTTCTCCCCAGTGAAATATTCCTTCTTGAATCCCGCCTCCGCGCCGTGCACATACTCGATCGCATCGCCCTTCTTGAACTTCCCTTTGAACGACTCAATCACCTCTGCACGAATCCTCCAGTTCTCATACCCGACGATACGATTGGTAATCTCCGCTTCCTTGATGCGAATATGCGCGACGACGGCAACCGCTTTGTAGTCACTTCTCAAATAACTCAGCGATGGCCACTCATCGTCATCCTGTGCAAACACCGAAACCGGCGCCACCATCAGCACGATTAAAATTTTTAGCAGTAGTTTCAATCTAAATGTTAAATTCACTTTCATGAAAATTAACCGCCGTACGTTTCTCGGTGCTTCGTCGTCAGCACTGCTTTTCGCCAAACGCCTGATCCACGCGCAACCATCTGACGTCGCGCCCCAGGTGAACCGCAGAGCAACAGCCCGCGACGTCACAGTTTATACGACAGCGGACCAAACCGAATACCGTTTATCTCGCACCGGCACGGCCAAATTCAAGCCGATGGCCCAACCGCTCGAAACGCAGATTTGTGTGTTCGTCGATCCGGCGCGGACGTTCCAGACGATTCTGGGAGTCGGCGGCGCACTCACCGACGCCTCTGCCGAGACATTCGCAAAGTTACCAAAACCAAAACAGCAGGAATTGCTGAACGCCTATTTCAATCGCGACACCGGCATTGCTTACACGCTCGCGCGCACCAACATTCACAGTTGCGACTTCTCGAGCGGAAGCTACACGTACGTGACGGAGGGCGACAAGGAGTTGAAGTCGTTCAGTGTGGACCACGACAAGGAGTTTCGCATTCCGTTCATCAAGCAGTCGCTGGCTGCGGCGGGCGGGCGGCTGAACATCTTCGCGAGCCCCTGGAGCCCGCCGGCGTTCATGAAAGACAACAACAACATGCTTCGCGGCGGCAAGCTGAAGCAGGAGTTTTATCAACCGTGGGCCAACTACTTCGCGAAGTTCATCAAGGCCTATGAGCGCGAGGGCATACCAATCTGGGGCCTCACGATTCAGAACGAGCCGATGGCGACGCAGAAGTGGGAGTCGTGCATTTTTTCAGCCGAGGACGAGAGAGACTTTCTCAAGAACCACCTTGGACCAACGATCAGGCGCGAGGGTCTCGCTGCGAAGAAGATCATCGTGTGGGACCACAATCGCGATCTCATCTACCAGCGTGCGCGGACCATCCTCGACGATCCGAAAGCTTCGCAGTATGTGTGGGGTATTGGTTATCACTGGTACGAACCGTGGACTGGCGGCGAGCCGATGTTTGACAACGTCAAGCTCGTGCGGGAGTCGTTTCCCGATAAGCATTTGATCTTCACCGAAGGCTGTGCCGACGCATTCAAAGCTGAAAGGCTGAAGGATTGGGCGCTGGGTGAACTTTACGGGCGCTCGATGATCAACGACTTCAACAGCGGCACTGTTGGCTGGACCGACTGGAACGTTCTGCTCGACGAAACCGGCGGCCCGAACCACGTCCAGAACTTCTGCTTCGCGCCCGTACATGCCGACACGAAGACCGGCGAGTTGATCTATACCAACTCTTACTATTACATCGGCCACATCTCGAAGTTCGCCCATCCCGGCGCGAAACGCATCGCGAGCTCCCCGAGTCGCAGTCCCCTACTCTCAACCGGCTTCCTGAATCCTGACGGGAGCGTCGCAGTAGTAGTGATGAATAAGACCGACAAGAAGATGACCTACTATCTCTGGATGGACGGCCAAGCCGCCGAACTCGAGAGCCTCCCGCATTCGATTCAGACACTCGTGTTTTGATGGATAGGAGTATCGTTTCAGACAGTGAATACAGGTGATACCTCTTTAAACTCGTAATCGCTCATTAGCTTCAACGAGTCGATAAAGTATTAAAGGTTCAAAACAAAGTACTCCTTGCGCTCGCCCTGTCTTAAAATAACCCAGTAGTTGGTCTGGCTATCTCGAATCACACGGTTTAGAAGTTCGATAACCGAGACATTGGAGACCTCAAGACTAAAACTGCGGCCTAAAGAATCGAAGTCACGAGACATAAATGATTGGTTGTCAGGATGAACATTCTCTTGGTCAAGGACCGATTTAACCTCAAGCATTGCAGTGACGGTTTGGCGGAAAACAAATCTTGACATGCCAGGCTGGACAATAAACCTCTGTAGCTTTGTTTCTAGCACAGCCCTGATCAAATGATCCCGACTTGGATCCATGGGAAGAACATTGACCACCCCATCTTGTATCTTCCACGTGTAGAGGGGATTCTGTTTTACGATTGAATTGAGCGCTATTCGGAGGGTTCCTTTTTGAATCTCCAACTTCATGTTTCGGTCGATCGAGAGATTATCGTCAGGCGAAACCTCCAACCCAATTGGAATTTTGGTTGCAGCTGAAAGACGAGATAGCATCAAATGTATATTTGAAGCTTTGAGATCAAGGTTATCGATTGAGCCATCAATTAACCCTTGATTCGCCGACTTGCCTAATGGCGGTACGGCGAGAGTGTGCGTAATTATTAACAAGGTTACGACCACAAGCATTCGGGCTCGCATAGTTGATTCCTTTAGAGTTTCTTCACGGTTGCCTGGGTAAATGTGATTGATCTTTTACGATCATCGAATCGTATCTTGTTTCCAGAAACCTGGAATATTTCCTTGTAATCGGTTGTCTTTGGGCCAAAATACTGTCGGACAGTGACGTCTTGGGTGGTGAGCGCGTCTTTGATCTGTGAGCCTGGCACTCTCAGTTGAAGATCATAAAACGCACCATTGCTTGCCTGTCCCTTCTCCTGTCCATTCGAGGTGATCTGACCGCCTGAAGCTACTACCTGCTTAGCGTCCTCATTAGCGGGCTGAGCATTCTCTACGACAAACATGTCATTCGGCGACTTCATTATATTGCCACCCTGATCGAGAACTACTAATGCAATCGGTTGCATGTAGCCAGTTAGACCTGAAGGTCCCTGTTCGCCATCGGGACCCACAATGCTCGCATTATTTAACTTAGTTTGCTCTCCGGGGATTATCACAGCTTGCGTTGGCACCGGTGTCACTCCTCTTTCGAGTGGCTTTGCCTTACTATCTATTTCTTCAAGCTTCTTGTTGATGATCTTATCTTTTCCGACTTCTACGACTTGTTGTGCTTCTACACCCTCCATCCCGTCAGGATCAATCAGTCTCATCGGGTTATTCAATACATAGGTAAACCTGTTCCAGCTTTGAGGCTGCGCAGATCTTCCACTTGACAGCAACGGATCGGGTGAGGTGAATCTGCCGATTGTGCTTCCATAATATCTGGCTCCGAAATAATCCAATCCCGTTTCAAGATCTCGTTCTTTTGCGGTGAATTTCTGTCGCACGCCGTCGGTAATCACGAAGCCCATACCCGACGTGCGGCCGCCGACGCTGGAGCCGAGTTCTTCGCCGAAGGGCATGTAGTCGTGACGACTGACAATTCCGGCGCTCGAGTTTGTCACGACGCGTGGAGAGCCGAGGTGATCGGAGGTGGTGTAGCGCGTGCCGGTGCCGGGCTCCACTGTGGCGAGCAGCCCTTTTGCTGCGTAGACGTATTCCCTTTTCAATGAGCCGTTGTTGAGATCATACTCAGCGATCAGTTGACCACCGCTATAAATCATCCGCACTTTTTCGCCAGCCGCGAAGTTCTTGCGGACGCGATTGCCGCCGCCATCGTAGCGATAGACGTCACTCGCTCCATTTACAGTCTTGATTTTGTTCTCGGCGTCATACGCAAACGATTGTGTGCCGTCGTTGGTCAGGTTGCCGGCTGCATCGTAGGAGTAACCGGCATTGGTGATCTGGTTGGCGCCGTTGAAGTAGAGACTCTGATTGCCGCCGCCAAGATCGATGGCGCGATTCCCATAGCGGTCGTATTTGTTCGTTTGCGACCAGGCGCCGCTGCTTTCGCTTGAGGTAGTCAGACGATTCAACGTGTCGTAACCAAACGTCTGCGTGTAACTCAGTCCGCCACCAAGATAACTGACACTCTGCAAGTTGCCGTTGTTATTCGTCGTTCCGTAGTTGTAGGTGAGACGCAGCGTGCTGGAATCAGTGCTCGAAGCGCCGAGACCGATCTCGGAAGATTGGAGCCGGCTGTTGAAGTCAGTGTGCTCCCACAGGTTATTTCCGAGCTTCACGACGGAAACACCGCCATGCGCCGCATACTTGATTCGATTCGTGCTGTCGCTGCCAACCGCTCCCGCATAATAGGCGCCGCTCGTTTGGTCACGCACTCCGGCCATGCGACCGGCAGAATCGTATTCGAACGAGTTTATCCGTCCTGAAGGATAAGTAAATGAAGTGGGCGCGCCAGCGAGGTTATAGCTGTAACTCATCGAATACGTTTGCCCATCAGTGACCTGATTGCCAGCGGTTATTCGTCCCAACACGTCATAAGCAGTGATGTTATCCGCTGAGACACTTGAGCTTACAGAGGTCAACCGTCCTTTCGAGTTCGACACGCCGGCAGCATCGTAAGTGTAGGTGACGGTTGGCGTGCCATCGGAATAACTTCTTGAAGTGACGCGATTCAACGAGTCGTACGCGAAGGCAGTAGTAATGCTTCGTGCATCAACCTTGCTCGTTAAATTTCCGTTGTTGTCGTAGCCATAGGTGATCGCGCCGCTCTCAGGATTGGCGGCTGAGGTCAGTCGCTTCAGCGAGCTATAGACAAACGTACGGGTCTCGGCGTCCTGCAAAACTGTCGTGAGATTATCGAGAGCATCATAGCTGTAGTTAGTCGCTTGATTCGGAGCACTTACTGATCCCAGGGCTCCATTGATATCCGGCTCATCAACGCGACTCAGCCTGCCCAGCCCATCCGCAACACTGCGTCGCACTTTGCCAGCCTGATCGGTAACAGTCGTAGCATTTGCATCGTAAGCAGTAATCACTGTTCCCGTGGTGGATGAATTTGCACCCCATGGCCCGGGCAGACTCGCGCCACTAAACGTCTCAACCGCAATCGTCCGCCCGCCTTTGTCATTGCGTAAACGCGCCCAACCCATCGTCGTTTCCGAGCCGGCGCCGGATGAAGTAGTTGCGCGATACGGATTCGAGACGAGCTGATAACTTCCCAGCACTGAGCTGTTGGCTGCCAGACACGTTGGCGTACTCGTGGGCTGACACGGATTGCTTATTACGTACCGCGTTTGCACCTTTATGCCCGTTGTTTCGTCATAAGCACTCTGCGTCACAGCATCCTCCAACTGCCGCGCCAGACGAATTCTTCCAAGCTGATCGTAGTGCTGAATCTTCACCAGCTTACCATCGCCCAGCGTAAGCTGATCAGCTCGCACGATCACACGTCGATTCACATCTGAATACTCGATTGCCGTGCGCGTCTCTTCAGACTTCCCTTCCGCTGCTTTAACGAGCGTGGGCCGGCCCAACAAGTCGTAGCCCGTCGCTACTGCTACGTTGTTATCGACATCGGTAACGCGGTTGACCACACCGCTCGTGAAGTCGTATTCACGGTTCTCAGTACGCTGCACCGCCGTCTGGTAAGCAGTCTGTACCTGCGTCGTATAAAGATCAGTGAAGCCACCGACGCTGCCATAAACAAATCGAGTTTGAACGCCGCGCGCGTCAGTTGTGAGCGTGGGATTCCCATACTGGTCATATTGGACAGACATTGAAATCGAATTGCTTCCAGTAAGTGGATTACTGTACGTGCCCTTCGTCGAATCCCAGTGCTTCTGTTGTGTCAGATTGCCGGTCGTGCTCGAGTTGTCGTAGAAAAACTCCGCTCGTGTCAGGATAGTCGAGCCATTACTCACTTCAGTCGAGGCGACTACGCTCTTGAGAGCCGGCGCTGTCGAATTCCAGTAACTATCAGCGTCGTTCGAACTCGTGTCAGACGCATCGGGCGTCGAGTTCGCATAACTGTTCGTAGTCACGCGCTTCAACACAGCGCCGCCGGGAATGCCCGTCGGGAGCCCGCCTCCGTTGCGAGGCACACTGCCGTAATCAACCCAGTCGTATTCCCGAACCACAGTGACGTTGCCATTCTTATCGTAGCTGTAATCCTTGATCGCGGTCCTGGTTAACGTCCCGTCGGCGTCTCTAATGGAAGTAAACTCCGTCTTCACAAACTGATTGACGCGCTGCGGATCGTAAGCGTCGATACCAGTCGCCGGGTCAGGCGCATAGCTTGAGGGAAACCCCTGCGGCCGATTCGCCTGCCAGATCTTTTCACTAACAGAGCCATCCGCGTTCTCAGTATGATTGGTTGGTTGCCCGAGCTGCGTCATCACTCCACCATCAGGCAGAACGATGGTCGCCATGCCAATACTGATGTCGTAGTTCCAGGTCTCCGTCACGGGAGTTGAGCTGCCGTCGTATTGCTGCTGGTAGGTAAGGCTCTTGCGCGTCACATGATTATTGAGCACATCGGTCCACATGTAGCCAAAGCCGGGACCATTTTGACCATCGAGTTGATATTGATATTGAGCCTGCGCGCCTGTGGGCAGCGTCACGGAGCTCAGCTCACCCCAGCCATACGAGGGCGTGCAACAGGGACTGCTGTCGTAGTCAGCAGCGTTGTAACCAAACACATATTGCAGACCGCCTGTCGCTGCCGGCAGGTCAATCTGTGACACGACGTATTGATAGGCCAACATCGATGGATAGCCGTTTTCGTCGTACTTGCCGGGATCATCCGTGGAATAAGTCTTGAACACCTGGATACTCTTCCAGTGCACTTGATAAGTCAGGTCAGTGCTATTAATACCGGGCACGTGAATGACGTCTCCACCGCTGAAGCCCTGATTCTCAATGACAATCTTGCGGCCAAGCTGATCCATCAATTGCGTCGCTGGATGGCCGTTGTAAGTGACATTGGACCATTCGACATAGTTGCCATTCCGGTCGGTTATCCGCGTGCCGAAGTTGGTGACTCTCGTGCCGTCAGGAAAATAAAGACTCCAGGGATTATTCCACCAGTTGCCGTCTGAATCGTGCTGGATCTCGAGCTTGATATAAGTGCCGTCAAACGTGTAGTAAGTGAGCGTGTTGGTGAGGTACGGAACGTCTTGAACATACCCGCCGGTAAACCTCGTCTGCCAGCCATCCGGACGAATATCGTAATAGCCTTCCTCGAGTGGTGAACCGAATCCACGTGGCAGGAATTCGTGCACACTACCATCGTGGAACGACACTTTGACTTTGTAATGACGAATGGTTTCCGTGGCGGGATATTGGGGCGCGATCTCAGGTGGATACTGGCTCATGCGGTCGATCAGTTGCAGCTCGTAGCCCGTGCCGTAATGCCAGCCGCCCTGGTCGCTCGTCATCAACATGTTGCGAATGACCACTTGGGGCTCCCCAAAAATCGGATGCTCCCAGTCCTCATAATACTGGGTGCGGCTATCGTACAACTTCGAGTCGTAGTGAAGACTCAGTTGGCCCGAGAGACCGCCGCGTCCGGGCGCCAGCTTCCCCAGCGTCAGGTTAAGTATTAAGTTGCCGTTAGTAGTGTTTATGGTCTCGATGTCCGAGAGCGCATAAGACCCGCCCGGCTGGAATCCGCGCGCGGGCGTCGACCCCTGACCAACAACGAGAAGAGGCAAAATGAAAATGAATGCTGTGGTTAAGACGGCGCGCCTTGAGTGTGAGAGTGCATTGAGCATGATTATTTCCGTATGAGGTTGCAAAGAGTTGTTACTGCGCGAAAATGCCGTCATCGGCGCGGCGGCCCAATCCAGCCGATCGAATCGTAAGAACGAACACCGATTTCCCGTTCTCGAAACGTTCAATGCGTCGCGCCACCTGCTGACCGTCTACGACGCGCCAATCACTCAGCTTTGTCTCAACATTTATCTCCGAACCTCCGCGATTAACGTCGTAAGTTACACGATCGAGCAGTAAGGTTTCGGAATTGAAGTAGTAGAGCTTTGCAGCGCGCTCTTGTTCGGAGGTTTTTATGTGGTCGGCGATCTTGTAGATGTCGAAATATGGCCCATCGTAATCCGGCGTTGAACCATCGTCCGTTCTGAAACGCGAACCCAGAAAACGCATGGCGTTGCCCTGCATCTGAGCAGCAAAGAAGTGTTCGGCGCTGTCGTAGGCGAGTGTTTCGACCAGATCGAGATCATCAGCCGTACCTTTGGATTGCTGTCCGTCGAAGGTGATTACACGGTTTTGTGGGCCACCGACAGTGAGACGCAACTTGTCCGGAAATTCCAAAGTCGCCGCAAACTCCCGCAGTTGCGCTGTGCCAGCTACTCGCCATGTCCCCACCAGCGACACCCGTTCCTGGCCCGGCTTTTCGAGACGGTTACCCAGGGCGTTCAGATTCATCGCTAACCGCGGAGCCATTTGGGCCCGTCGAACATACGCATTCCGGTTGGACCTTGTGACACTTGCCGGATTCTGACTGGGCTTTATGTCAGCAATCTCGTGACGAAGAATCCGAGCAGTAGCAAACGTAATCGCGCTGAGACTGAGCGCAAGGACCAACAACGCAAACCAGACCTTCGTTTTTGTATTCTTTTTCATACTCGTGCCTATGGAATTGTGTGAAGAGGGGGAATAGTCGGACGCACAATACTCCCGATATGGACCACAGTCAACAACTATTTATGTTGGTACTAGTTCAGTTTGAAATACGCCGAAGGCGTTGGCTAACTCGAGCCCAGGGTTGGAGCTTGCGACAACCCTGGGTATCGAACCATACAAATTCGTTCTACCCTGAAAGGGTTCCGAGGTTGGCGAACCCTTACAGGGTTCAATTGATCGTTAACGACAAACCCAGGGTTCGAGATTGTGAGAACCCTGGGGACCATCACATTACGATGGTCTAACCCTGAAATGGTTCGCCAACCGCCAAACCCTTTCAGGGTTTCGCCTGTTTTAGAATTCACAACCCAAGGTTGTCGCTGGCGCTCCAACCTTGGACTCGAATTAGCCAACGCCTTCGGCGTATTTCAAACTGACCAGTACGTTATGTTTTAAGATTTAGTTGAGCTTCACGCCCACGCCCTCGTTCGGATCGCGGCGGAAGAAACCCCACAGGATGGCAACGAGGACGATCACCGCTACGCCGGCCACGATGTAGACACCATAAGCGCCCAGGAATCGTGAGGAAGCGACCTTGAGGATGGTGAGAATTATGACCAACATGACGATGCGCTGCAATGGACCACGTCGCATGATCCACATGGGCCGGGCCGGCACGTGAGCGAGCTCCTCATACGACGCAAATTCCGGCACAGCTTTTGGTGGACCTTGCGTAGCTTGGGTCGGCCGCTTTACTGCCTTCGGAGAGCCACACTGCCAGCAGTGCGCGTATTTGTCCTCAACTCCGTTGCCACAGTTGCTACAGCGCCACATATTGACCACAGATATTATTCTTTCCCTGCTGGTAGTCAAGGGTTAGACTCACTCATTATGAATAATCTGGAATTAACACAGGCGCCAGTGGCGAAGGCGGCGATGCTCATTCGCAGGCCCGCGAGTGACGTGTTCGAAGCTTTTATCGATCCCGCGATCACGTCGAGATTCTGGTTCACGAAGAGCACGGGACGGTTGGAGCCAGGCAAGCACGTCACCTGGACGTGGGAGATGTACGACGTTTCCGTCGAGGTTGAAGTGAAGTCGATCGAAACGAACAAGCGGATCGTGATTGAGTGGGGTAACTACGGCGAGATGACGACGGTCGAGTGGACCTTCACTCCTTATGAAAACGATAAGACCTACGTCACGATCAAGAACTACGGTTTCAAGGGCGACGGAGATAAGGTCGTGAAAGATGCGCTCGATTCGACCGGCGGCTTCACGTGGGTGCTTGCCGTACTCAAAGCACTACTCGAACACAACCTCGAGCTCAACGTGATCGTCGATGCGTTTCCGAAAGGGTTAGATCTTGCGTGAGTCGTAGGCCCAGTGGAGTAAAGCCTGCCGCTGACGCGGGCGGCACTCCGTTTCACCTTTTGGACAGTGCTTCTCGATCTGCGCGATGTGACGTCGCATCGCGCGCCAGCGTTTGATTTGGCGCTGATCATCGGGACAACGGCGTCCCATGTAGTAGCGGCAGTACCATTGAAACCAGCCCATCACCGTTCCCGGATCGGTGTGTACCCTGCGCGTCGCAACATCCGTTTGCACAGTCTCATCTGTTGCCCGTTGGACCAGTTTTGCCAGACCGAAATCGAGGATCTTTACGTGCTCATCTCTGTTGATGAAGAGATTGTCGGGTTTGAGATCGCGATGGACGATGCCTCTCGCATGCGCGGCCGCGAGCCCGCGTGCGATCTGCGTTCCGTACTCGATCGCCTTGCGACTCGAGAGCGGCCCGTGGTCCAAACGATCGCGCAGGCTTTCGCCTTCGAGCAGCTCCGACACGACATAAGGTGCACGCTCGTTTGTGCCGACGTCGTAGATGACGAGAATGTTGGGATGATTTAGCGCGCCCGCGGCCTGCGCTTCCTGTTCGAAGCGATGGCAAACGCTCAGCGTCTTCGGAAAGCGCGGCGGGCAGGACTTTGATTGCGACGTCGCGATTCAGCTTCTCGTCGCGCGCCTCGTGCATCATTGCCGGGCGCGATTCTATTACGACTCAGCCCGATTTGCATGGATTAATCTCGATATTTTTGGAGATCCTGTATATTGAACGCCGATATATGTCCAAGGCCGACACATTCACGGCCGCCGTCGTCGAAGCGTTTCGCAAAGCGAAGATCATTGGCGTTCGTGCCGGAGACGAGCATCGCCACACGGGAGTTTGGGTTGTAGTCGTGGACGGCAGGGTCTTTGCGCGATCGTGGAACGATAAACCGAGCGGATGGTTTCAGGCGTTTCGGAAGCATGCGAGTGGGACGGTCCAGGTCGGCGATTTAGAGCTATCCGTTCGCGGTCGGGTTGTTCGCAGCGCCCGTATTAGGGACGCGGTGACCGCGGCGTATGGGGAGAAATACCCGACAAAAGGCTCGCGCAAGTGGGTCGAAGGTTTCGCCGAACCGGAGCGAGTCGTTAATACTATCGAGTTCATTCCAGGTTGAGGGGGCTGTGGGACTCTTCTCTGTGCAACCTCTGCGTTCTCTGTGTCTCTGTGGTTGACTGAATTCGCAGCAAACTCACCACAGAGACACAGAGAACACAGAGGTTGCACAGAGAAACACGATTTCTTTGCATTAATGAAAATACTAATCCTTCTTATCGCGTTGCTGGCGGTTGGTCCATCGGTGCAAGCACAGCAGATCGGCCTGATCGCAAACACCGATGGTCGCAAAACGGTTAGTCTTGATGGCCAGTGGCAAACGATTGTCGATCCTTACGAGTCGGGCTATTACAACTATCGTTATCAACCGAGCGACAACGGTTACTTCAAAAACGCAAAGCCGAAATCGAAGACGGACTTGATCGAGTATGACTTCGACAGCTCCGCTACGCTGAACGTGCCGGGCGATTGGAACACGCAGTCAGACCAGTTGTTCTTTTATGAAGGCACTGTCTGGTACAAGAAGTCGTTCGATTACCCGCGCAAGCCTGACACGCGTCTCTTCGTCTACTTCGGAGCTGCGAATTACTTTGCAGACGTTTATTTGAATGGTGAGAAGATCGGTCAGCACGAAGGCGGTTTCACACCTTTTAATTTCGAGATCACGAAGCTCGTTCGCGACACGGGTAATTTTCTCGTCGTTAAAGTGGACAACAAGCGGCGTCTTGATGCTGTGCCTACGTTGATGACTGACTGGTGGAACTACGGCGGGCTCACGCGAGAAGTGAAGCTCATCGAGACGCCGTCGACGTTTGTACACGACTATCTCATTCAGCTTCAGAAGGGTTCGCGACAACGAGTGAGCGGATGGGTGAAGCTCGTAGGCGAGAAGCTCAGTCAGCGAGTTACTGTGCGGATTCCTGAGGCTGGGATCAGTAAAACCGTTAATACGGATGCTCGCGGATTTGCTGAAGTCGATTTCAACGCGGAGCTGAAGTTGTGGTCGCCGGAGAATCCGAAGCTCTACGAGGTGATAGTCGAAGGCGAAACGGATCAAATACGCGATCAGATCGGCTTTCGCAGTATCGAAACCAGGGGTACAGACATTCTTTTGAACGGGCGTCCGATCTTTCTGCATGGCGTGTGCATTCACGAGGAAGCGCCGCTGCGTGGTGGCCGCGCGTACAGCAGTGAGGATGCGCGAACGCTGCTCGGTTGGGCCAAAGAGCTCGGCGCAAATTTTGTTCGACTCGCTCATTATCCGCACAACGAGTTTATGATTCGCGAGGCTGACCGGATGGGAATTCTCGTGTGGTCGGAGATTCCGGTTTACTGGACCATTCAGTGGGAGAAGGCGGCGACGTTCGAGAACGCGCGGAATCAGTTAGGCGAGATGATCGCACGCGACAAGAATCGGGCGGCGGTTGTGATCTGGTCAGTGGCGAATGAAACGCCGCTGAGTGATGCGCGTCTCGCATTTCTTAAAAACCTTATCTCGCATGCAAGAAGTTTGGATGCTACTCGACTGATGTCGGCGGCGATGGAGCGTCATTACATTAACGACACGACGCAGATGATTGACGATCCGCTCGGCGAATATTTAGACGTGCTGGGCTGTAACGAGTATGTCGGTTGGTACGATGGTTTGCCGGAGAAAGCGGACCGGTTGGAGTGGCGCTCAAAATATCAGAAGCCGCTAGTGATGAGTGAGTTTGGCGGCGATGCTTTGTATGGTCATCATGGCGATGCAGGCGCGAGATGGACCGAGGAGTATCAGGAGAGCATCTACCAGCACCAGATCGCGATGTTGAAGAAGATTCCGTTCCTGCGTGGGACGTCGCCATGGATCCTGACGGACTTCCGCTCTCCACGCCGCCCGCTGCCAAACATCCAGGACTACTGGAACCGCAAAGGATTAATCTCGAACCGCGGCGAGAAGAAGAAAGCGTTCTACGTGCTACAACAGTGGTATCGCGATTTACAGCATTAAGAGGGGAGTCCGCGAAGCGGACGGCAGCATAAAGCCTGGGGCGCAAGCCCCAGGATCCGAATATTAAAATGAGATAGAGCCCGCGATAGCGGGCGACAGCCTTTACGATCATGCGCTGTCGCCCGCTGTCGCGGGCTCTGTAACCTTCTTTATCTCTTGATCCTGGGGCTCGCGCCCCAGGCTTTATGCTGTCGCTCGCTTCGCGAGCTTTATGTTGTCGCACGCTCCGCAGGCTTACGGGCAGCCGCCGCAATCGCTCCGGCGGTTCAGGAGCGCAGTCGTATTGGGGGTCATCGTCAAACGTCGACCCAAGCCCCTATCAGAAAAAGGACTACGATGACGCCGAATATCGAGGTGAGAACGATAACTCTCAAGTGATGGTAGCGTTCCATCTCCGCCACTCTCTTAAAACATAAGAGGAATCCGAGGAGTATGATGACGAGGCCGTCAACGAAATTGAAATCCGGGAACATCGTGGAATTAGACACCGCAACGTTTGCAGTTGTTCCTTCTTCTCTGTGCAACCTCTGTGTTCTCTGTGTCTCTGTGGTTAATTCTTCTAGAAACAGTAAACCACAGAGACACAGAGAACACAGAGGTTCCACAGAGAAGAAGGTTGACCCGGCAGTTCAAAGGAATTATCGTCGCTAACCTAACTGAATCTATCAGTCAGAGGAAGACAATCATGGCCAATCAAACTCTTTCTCGTCGCAGCTTTTCTAAATTTCTAGCGGCAGGCGCGGCTTATGCAACAGTCTTGTCCCGGGATGAAGTGCGCGCCTCGTTGCGGCCCAACGCGATCGTCCGTCTCAGCTCGAATGAGAATCCGTACGGTCCATCACCTGCCGCTTTGAAAGCGATGACTGACGGCTTCAGTCTCGCGTGGCGTTATCCGGACGAGTATGCCGACATGCTCGCTGACGAGCTGGCGCGACTGAACGACGTTCCGGTGGACCAGATACTGCTCGGCGACGGCTCAGGAGAGATCTTGAAACTGTGCGCCGCTGCGTTTACTGGTAGAGACAAGAAGCTGGTAATCGCAAATCCGACGTTCGAAGCGATCGCGCGTCATGCCGGTGTGGCGAGTGCTGAAGTCGTGAAGATCGATCTGACGACGGATTACAGTCACGACTTAAAGAAGATGCTCGCGTCTGCGGGTGGGGCTGGTCTCGTTTACATCTGCAACCCAAACAATCCGACTGCTAGCATCACGCCCCGAAACGAGTTGTCTGACTTTCTCGCGAAGCTTTCACCAACGACGATCGTCCTGGTTGACGAAGCGTATCACCATTACGTCGAGAGCAAAGACTATGAAAGCGTGATTCCGCTCGTGAAGCAGTATCCAAACCTGATCGTCGCGCGCACGTTTTCAAAGATCTACGGCATGGCCGGACTGCGCTGCGGTTACTGCGTCACACAATACGCAAACATCGCGCGGCTGAAGACTCACCAGATATTCGACAGCGTAAACATCATGGCGCTCGTCGCGGCGCTCGCAAGCTTGAAAGACGCTGAGCAAGTCACTCGCGGACGCAAACTCAACAGCGAAGTTAAGAAGAACATCTGCGCGGAGCTCGACACGCTTGGCTACCGCTACATTCCGTCGCATGCAAACTTCATGATGATCGATCTTCGTCGCGAGGCGAGGCCAGTGCTCGACGCTATGCGCAATCGCGGAGTCGAAGTCGGTCGCCTCTTCCCTGCTCTGCCAAACTTCATGCGCGTCACGATCGGCACCGGCGCGGAGATGAAGCAGTTTCTGACAACGTTTAAAGAGGTGATTGCCTAGAAACTTATTCTAAAGCTAGTGCGTAAGTAAGCTTCGTCCTTTAGTAATCCCGTAAACCTGCCGGAAAACTGATGAGCACAATGCAAAATAATCGTAGAGTCTACATTCTTTTGAACGCCGTGAGTCTCGTCTTCCTGCTTTCGGCGATCGCAAGCGCGCAGGACGTGTGGCCGCAGTTTCGCGGGCCGGAATCGAATCCTGTCGGCACACATGCAAAACTCGCCGAACGCTGGTCAAAGACTGAGAACGTCGAATGGTTTCAGGAGATCCCGGGGCGCGGGTGGTCGTCGCCGATCGTGACTGGCGGTAAGGTCTACATCACGACCGTCACAACCGAGGGCAAGTCGAAGTCACCGCAGACCGGCACCGAGTACAGCAACGAGTACGCCGCTGAACTACAAAAACAGGGGCTCTCGATGGAAGAGATCATTAAGCGCCTGAACGAGCGCGACATCGAGCTGCCGAACGAAGTAAAACTGCACTACCTGCTTTACCGGCTCGACCTGAAAAGCGGCAAGGTGGAATGGACCAAAGAGTTCTTCACCGGACAACCGCCGGGCGGGCGGCACAGGAAAAATAGCTTTGTCTCCGAAACACCCGTCACTGACGGAAAGTTTATTTACGTTTACGTAGCCAATCTCGGGTTATGGGCGTTTGATTTGAAAGGCAACCAGGTTTGGACCACGCCGCTCGACCCGTATCCAATTTACCTTGAACTGGGCGGCGGCGGCTCGCCGGCACTGGTTGGAAACCTGCTCGTCGTCGTGTGCGACAATCAGAAACAGCAGTACGTCGCCGCCTTCGACAAACAAACAGGCAAGCGCGTCTGGCGCACGGAACGCGATCTCGGCGGCAAAAATCCGCCCTACCAACGTTCCGGATGGGCCACGCCGTACATCTGGCGCAATCCCACGCGAACCGAGATTGTCACAATTGGGCCAGAGACGGTGGTTAGTTATGACCTGTCTGGAAAAGAGTTGTGGCGTATCAAGGGAATGGCGTTGACCCCCGTTCCGACGCCGTTCGCTTATGAAGGTCTACTTTATATAAATGGTGGCCGCGGTCGCGCATTGCTCGCGCTTCGTCCCGGCGCCAGCGGTGACATTACTCTCAAGGAAGGCGAGACTTCGAACGAGTATATTGTTTGGTCGCAGCCGCGCGGTGGCACGTATCTGCCGTCGTCCGTCGCGTATCAGGGAGCAATCTACACGTTGACGGAAACCGGAATCCTGAATCGCTTCGATGCGAAGACCGGAAAGCAAACCTACAAAACACGCATCGATCCCGCCGCGACTAATTTCACGACGTCGCCCTGGGCCTACAACGGGAAGCTGTTCTGTTTGAGTGAAGAGGGCCAAACGTTTGTGGTCTCGACAGGCGAGCAGTTTCAGCTATCGCACGTGAATGAGCTCGACGACTTCACCCAGGCATCGCCCGCGCTGGTTGGCGAGCGGTTATTGATACGTACGGAGCACAGGCTTTACTCGATCCGCCGCAAAGCTTAGGCACTTGTTAGACAGGATTGCAGGATTTTCAGGATTAACAAGATTCTTGTCATGTTAATCTTGAAAATCCTGCAATCCTGTCTAACTATGCCGTTAACCACCGAAATGTTGATCGACGCATGGCGCACGAACAACCGCGTCACGGTGTATCTCGTCGAGAACCTGCCACCTGAGCTATGGTCCATGAGCATTCCCGGCTCTTCTCGCCGCACGATTCGCTCTCTCGCCGCCCACATTCACAACGCCAGGTGCATGTGGATCAAGATGATCGCTGCGCCTCATGGCGTCGCTGTGCCGCGCACTGTCGACGCCCGAACAGTGAAACCGTCAAGCCTGTCGCGTGCTCTTGAACACAGCAGCAAAGGCATCATCGACGTGATCCGGCTCGGCGCCGCGCGTGGTGGCGCGATCCCAGCAGCAACCTGGCAGAACTTTCCTACCGATCTCGTTCACTTCCTCAACTACTTTGTCGCTCACGAGGCGCATCATCGAGGACAACTGTGCATGTTGGCGCGGCAGTTGGGCCATCGCTTGCCGACCGAAGTCACTGCCGGGTTGTGGCAATGGAAGAAACGTTCCCGTGAGTGAGCTCGAGCGCTTTCAAGAGTCGCGCGATGCCACGATTGATATGCGCTCCGAGGGCGATGAGACCGAAACCGACGATCGAACTGTGCTTGCAACACCCACCAGCTTTCCCGCTGCGACGCCTCATCGGCCATGCACTTATAAGACCTACTGACTGAGGATTAGGTTCGGATCGAGGAGAAAGTCTATCAGGTGTAGTACAGTAAGCCTCGCAATGCGACTGCATATACTCATCTTAATTGCGGCTACACTTTTCCTTTCCGCAGTTCAATCATCGCAAGAGACGCGTCCGCTTACACCGGCGGAGCGGCGAGGTCGCGCTATCTTCCTGCGCGGTGAGGTTGCAGGTAAGAAACCGCTCATGGCGATGGTTGGTGATTTGGAAGTGCCGGCGGCGACGATAAATTGCGCCGGGTGTCACGGCCGTAGAGGTGAAGGTAAAACGGAAGGCGGTGTCGCGGCGGGAAACCTGACGTGGTCGAACCTCACCAAGTCGTACGGTCATACACACCCAAGCGGACGCAAACACGGAGCGTTCAATGAATCGTCGTTTACGACTGCGGTCGTGCGCGGTGTCGATCCCGCGGGAAACGAGCTCAACGTCGCCATGCCTCGCTATCGTCTCTCGATCGAAGACATGAACGACCTCATTGCCTACATCAAACGCCTTGAATTTGATCGAGATCCCGGGCTGACCTCAGAAAGTATCGATGTGGGCGTACCGCTGCCGACAACTACTGCTTTGGCGGGATTGGGCGGGGCTATACGTCAGGCTATCTCGGCCTACTTCGACGATCTGAACGCGCGTGGCGGCATCTATAATCGGAAAATAAAAGCGCATTTCACCGAAGCCGGCGCAGACATGTCGACGAGTCTGCGTAATTTGAATAGTCAGAACCAGATCTTCGCATTCATCGGTGGCGTGAGCGCCGGCGCAGACAAGGAAATCGCCGCGCTCGCGCGCGAAGAGGAGATTCCGTTCATCGGTCCGGCGACGCTGCTGACGCAGGTCGAGCACCCGCCTAACCGTTACGTTTTCTATTTACTACCCGGAGTGACTGAACAGGCAGCGGCTTTAGTCAACTTTGCCGACCAACAGCTCGGCGCGAAGAAACAGCGCGCAGCGGTCCTGTTTCCAACAACTGAATTGCCTTCAGCGGCGGCAGAAGCAGCAATGGCGCGTGCGAAAGAAGCCGGCTGGACCGACATCGTGAAGATGCCTTACTCGACCTTCGACGCCAACAAACTCGCACAGCAGTTGAAAACCGAAGGCACGGCAACGGTCTTCATATTCGGCGGCGCTGACGTGGACAGTTTCCTGCGCGCGGCCAATGCACTCGAGTGGACGCCAAACGTTTTGTCACTTGGTGCGTTGACGTCGCGAGAGCTTGCAGCGAATGTGCCTGCGCCGTTCTCGAAAAAAGTTTTTCTCGCCTTCCCGACGGTACCGGCTGACGTGACTGCAGACGGCGTGGCTGAATATCGCGCGCTGGCTGAGAAGTACAAGCTGCCGGCACAACATGCAGCGGCGCAGCTTGCAGCCCTCGCGGCAGCGAAGACTTTCGTCGAGGGCCTGAAGCGCGCCGGATCGGATTTGAGTCGCGAGCAACTCATCACGGCTTTGGAGGGTCTCTACGACTACGACACCGGCCTAACTCCGAAGCTCATCTTCGGCCCCAACCGTCACGTCGGCGCCGCCGGCGCATACGTAGTCACGATTAATTCGGAAACTAAAGAATTCATCACCGCCAGTGGCTGGATAGCAGCAAATTAGGCCACAAAAAGGCACAAAAGCTGCTTTTTGTGCCTCTTTGTGGCTAATTCAGTTTGTTCAATTCTTTGCGGCACGCTTGCTGGACGCGCAATGTGTTTTCCTTGCTCTGCGTACCGTCAAAGCCGTCGTCGGGAATGAGCCATTCGCCGTTCTCGTCCTGGATCAGGTGGCCCAGCTCGTGCAGCAGAATCAATGCTCTTGCAGCGCGACTGCCGGGCGCGAAGTTGCCGACGTCCGAGGGAAATTTGCGCATCGGATCTTCACGACGCTGATAGAAAGAACCGTTGATGTTCACCATCGTCTTCTCAAACAGTCGATAAGACGCACCCGTTGCAGGATCGCGAATGATCCGCGGACTCCCCACCATCTCAAACGACACATCGCGCAAGAGCGACTGCGACTTCACGCGTCTGACAAAACCATTGAGCACTGTAGTCGCGGTGCGTGGTCCACGATAGAAGTCACTACATGTATTTTGATCCTTTAGGATCTTGAAGACGTCGATATATGCCTGCGTGATATTCCAGTCCTTCTTTATCACCACGAGCGGACGCGGTGGTT
>DASYFE010000179.1:0-43654 GCA_036498585.1 Pyrinomonadaceae bacterium
TTAGCCGTCTTCTTATTCTGGGCGTCAAGATCGACTTCCGGCAATCCCCACTTGTTTTCTAACACAAACGCGCGCGGCGGATAGTCGCGATTCAGCTCCACTGAAGCAGAATCCTGATAGCTGATGCTCAACTTATATTGATCCTGCGGACGCGTGATCTCAATTCGGCTGGGCAGCGAAGCCGTCGGGCCACTGCCAAGCGCCTTTTCATTAGAATAAGACACATCCGTGATCAACTGGCCTCTCTCATCATAACTTTGCACGCGCGCGAGACGAATTCCACTAACGCGATCGAACCAGAAACGCCTCACGAGCTTTGCGTCACCGGGAGTGGCGGTGGAAAATTCCTCGAGCAGATAATAACCTCGCATCACCCGCGCGTCCTTCTTCGCCTGACGACGAGTATCGGCTTCCTCGTTGAAGAATTCGCTTTGCGCGTAAACCAAAGAGCTATTCGACTCGATCGGGCGAACCATAAATGCGTCCGTCAGATGCTGCGGACGTAGATTTGAAAGTGTGTTGACAGTTTGCTTCTCAGTCTTCTGCTGGTCGGTTTGTTGGCCATCACCGTCTGCGTCGAACTTTCCATAGTCGGCACTGTTAGTTCCCTTCACGAAGCGCTTGTATTTGTCGTCACCTTTCAACACTGCAACGCGGAAGTGTTCGCCGTCTGACGCCATCTGCGCGAGGTCGACGAAAGTAAACTGAATGATCAGATAAATCTGGCCGGGTCTTTGCAGCGTGATCGTGCCGTCAACAAGTCGATATTGATCGGCGATGCCCGACGTCGCGAACGACGTGTCTTCAAACTGGATGTCGACTTTCCCGTGAATCGATTTGACAGTCGAGAACCGGTTCACTTCCTGAATCAGCCGCGACTTGTCGGCTTTCGCTAATGGACCCAGGAGCTGTGGGACCGTGATCTTTCTCTTCGCGCCGAACAAACCACAACCAGCGGTGAACAACACAACTGAGACAGCTAAGACTGACAGCAGTAAACGAGAGGGCACGATTCTGTGGGCGTTGAAGTATTTGAGCATCAATCTTAGGCGCCAATCATACGTCAAACGCCGAAGAATCGAGAAATTCAATTAAGCTGAAGCGGCGGTTTCTCGAACCTTTCTCGCAATTTGTTGATCGCATTCACAATGCTTGGCCTGCTTAACAATTTCTGTTCCAACCGGTGTCTTCCCGGAAAGTCGAGCAGCATTATACCGAGAAGAACTGTAAGCAAGCCTTGTCCGGGCACGCCTGGCAGCGACAGCACTATGCCGAGCGCAACCAGCAGAACGCCCGCGATATTTTTCCCGATCACTTTCAAGGCGTGGATCCAAGGTCGCGGTCCCGCCCAGAATTTCGTTTTGCGACTCTTGCTGAAGTGATCGGCAGGCAGCTTGACCAGGATCAAAGAGACGATGCCGAGGTTTGCGAAGAAACTAACAAGAAAAATCGCGGCTCCGATGAGTACCTTGCGCCAGGTGAGCGCTACGAAAAAGTCCGATAAGAATTCAAACATTAGGTTGCAGTTCGCTACGCGCTTTCAGAATCGATCGGAGAAGTTCTAGCACTATCTGTTCCGCAACGCCTTCGAGATTGAATTCCGGGTTCTCGGCGACTTCCCAGAACTCGTCGAGACCGCGCGCACCCGCACGCTCGAGCGCGAGCACCTGAATCAACAGATCCAATACGTCAGCAGCTTTGACGAGCCGCGCCTCGAGGCTTTCGCGACGCTCGTAGTCGTTGTAAAGAGCTGCGTATGAGCCGTCGGCGTCGAGTGGGTTGACGATGTCTGCGAATGCGGCAGTCTCAGCCTGCTTTCGCGCCGCGGAGCCGAAGTAAAGCGTTGCGGTGCGCGGCATGTCTCCGACACGTGTTTCGGCCCAGTCATGCAGCAAAGCGGTCCGTAAGACTTTTTCGACGTCGATCGCAACGCCACGCGCTTTACAACGATCAGTCAGCAGCATCGCGGTCACGCTCACGCCAAACGAGTGCGCCGCAACCGATTCCGTGCCGTTTGGAAGACCACGCAAGATCCAGCCGGTGCGATCGAGACGTTTGAGACGTTGGAGCTCGATTAAAGTGGAGAGCATTGTCATGGAGCTCGCACAATTATCGTTCTGCGCTTTTCTCCAAGCGTGACCGTGAGTGGTTTGTCGAGTTGAATCGGATGCGTCTCGCCGTCGATGCTGATCACGAAATTCGAGGGCGTTCGCGTCAGTGCGGTGATCGGTGCGTTTGGAGCAACTCGCGGCAACAAGCTCGTTGCGATGACGCGCCACGTCGCGGCCTCACAGCGAATCCGAAGTCCCGGTAAGTCACTCTCGAACGATTCGTCAACTGCGACTGCATCGGCCTTGAACACTCCCTCGCCGCAACGCACACCCGCCGCGTCGTAGAAAGTGACCTCGCCGGAGACAAACGCGTAAGGGAACGTGCTGCGATTCTTGACAACGATGCGAACATTCGTGACGGGCGTTTCCGGCGCACCATTGAGCGCTGTCGTTCGCAACGTGGCCTCAAGCGCCGGCGCACCACTCGCGTCCAACGCCACCGCCGCGGTGGTAAGCGCCACACGCTGCTCATTCAAACTTCCCGTCATCGTCGTCTCCTGCGCACTCACCAACAACGCGCTGAATAACAAACAAAGACTGGCTGCTATTAGCTTCATAGGTCTCCTTGTAGGGGTGGCCCTCCGTGGCCACCCGTTTTTCCGTGTCAAGAACGGGTGGCCACGGAGGGCCACCCCTACAGTTAACGTATTATCGCGTACATGAGCTGGTCGATCGTTTGACCATCCTTCGTCACGCTCTTTTTCAAACGTCCCTCAAACTCATACCCAGCCTTTTCGAGCACTCGCGCCGACCCGGCGTTCCATTCAAACACATGCGCGTACACCCGGCACAGATCGAAGTTCGCAAACGCGTACTCCGTCACTACCATCAACGCTTCCGTCGCAATCCCGCGGCCCCAGAACGGCTCGCCCAGCCAGTATCCGATTTCAGCAGACCGTCGGTCGACGTCGTGTTGCGGTGTGAAGCCTATACCACCAACCGCCTCACCGGCTACGTCAATCGCGAAATTCGTTACCGGTTTTGAATCGACGACTACGTCGAGCCAGTTGCGCGCATCGCGTGCGGTGTAGGGAAACGGAAAACGATCGCGCAGGTTGATCGAGACTTTGCGGTTGTTTGCGTGGCGCACGATCGCGTCGCGATCGCGCCACTCCCAACTACGCACGGTACAGGATGCCAACTTCCAATTCACGCTTGAACCTTCTGAATTAGGGGCAACACAGCCGCACCGCGCGGCATGATGAACCCATCTCCGTTTCCGGCATGATCGAGCGCCTCTTCGATCGTCCGCACTGGGTCCATCCGCATGCGTCGCACATCATCAGGCGGAAGCTCCGAAACCAGACAAACACGAAACCGTTCCGCTTTCGTCAACAGCGCCCACGCAGTTTGTCCATTCACTTCATAACCGTTGACCAGTCGTGCCGCAAGAGCGCGCGCGTCACGTTCGTCGAACCACTTCAGGAAATCAGGCCGCCCGAGCCCGTCGCTGCATTGGGCGAGCAGCACGATCGTGCCGCCATCGTTGCAAGCCAGCGCGGCCATGTCGAGCGCCTTGTGCGCCTGGATTAGATTGATGTCGTGCGGAAAGCCACCGCTACTGACGATCACGATATCGCGTTTCGAGGGAATGGGAACAGAGAAATGTTCGAGATAATAGTCACACGCTGCGTGATGGGCCAGTCGCCAATCTCCCGCGTACAACCTGACCGCCTGCTTCTCCTCGTTAACGATCGTGTTGATGCTGAACGCGGGCGCCACCAGCGACGTAACGCGCTCGCATTCTTCATGCACCGCATTGCCAGCGAGCGCTCCTGCGCGTACACCTGCTTTGCGATCACCGCTCTCAAAATCCAAAGCAAGCATATGCGTAGCTTCAATCGTCTTGGCCGATGCGAGTCCCGGACAGACCGATTTGCGGCCGCCAGTGAATCCAGCGAAGTAGTGAAACGTGACGCCGCCGGTCAGAAACACGCGCGAGAACTCTTCCAACGCGCTATTGAGCTCAACAGTAACGCCGCTCTCTGTTTTGCCATACGTCCTGAGCTTTGAAGGATCGTACGCATCGTGCGTGAGGATTCGCAGGCGCTGGACAATGAACGGCGTCAGCAGCTCGACCTTTTCTTTCTCAGTGACTGGACGATGAATGCCGGTCGCGAAGATCACCGCCATGTTTGCCGGCGACACTCCTGCCTGGACAAGACGTCGCGACAAAAGATTTACGATTTGAGCGCTGGCGGTGGCGCGTGTGGCGTCGGAAACAACGATCAGAACCGAGTCGTCGCTGCTTACGAGCATATCGATTGGCGGTGAAGCAATCGGATCATCAAGCGCGAGACCAACCTCATAATCTTTCAGAGGCGTTTTTGGAATTCGATCGGTGCTGAGAACAGAAAACCGCGCCTCATCAACACTGAACTCAACAGATCCACGTCCATAAGCCAGTTCCATCTCGTTACAAACCGAAGTCGATCAACGCTTTCTCGATTACGTGAAACGCAGCGAAGTCAGTGTCGCCGGCAGTGCGTGCTTCAGCGAGCCACTTACGCAGTTGTCTTGCCCCTTCCAGCGACGGAATGCGACACGCGCCCGTGAGCGCAAGCGTGACGAGTGAATCAGGCGCGCCGTGCGTCATCAACGCTGCCTGCAAAGCCGCCTGTTCGCGCAGGTCGAGAGTTAAAAGGAGATTCAGTTCCATTACCGCGCTCGGTTCTGATCGGACCTGAAACACGCCGTACCCGCGTGGCAGAAATGAAATGTCTCGTCTTCGAAATCGGGGGTTTCCATCTGAATCGTGAGGTGGTCCACGCCAAACCGATCATGAAGCTTCGTGCGCAACTCTCGCAACAGATCAGGCTGCGAGATGCTCGGGGTATGAATCACGTGGGCACTCAGCGCCTCACGTCCGGACGTGATTGTCCAAACATGCAGATCATGTACGTCCGAGACGCCGGTCGTGTCTAAAATCGCATTCTCAACCGCGGCAAGATTGATATGCGCCGGAGTGCCTTCCAGCAGCACGTTCGTCGATTCTCTGATCAGTCTCACCGAGCCCCAGATGATCAATAAACTGATCAAGACGCTGAACAGTGCGTCAGCCGCATACCAACCGAAGAGCGCCATACAAACGCCCGCAACAATCGCTGCTACCGACCCGAGCGCGTCGCCCATCACGTGCATCCACGCGCCACGCATGTTGAGGTCGACTTCATGCCGCGCGTGTAAGATCCACGCACACGCGAGATTCACGACCAAGCCTCCAATCGCGACTACGATCATCGGTTCACTCTTAACGACTGGAGGCGACTGCCAGCGTTCGTACGCGCCGTAAAAAATGAAAATCGAGATCACGACAAGCGCGACGCCGTTGACGAGTGCGGCGATGATTTCGAGGCGGTAGTAACCGAAAGTCTTGCGTGAAGTGGCGGGACGCGAGCCAAACCAAACCGCGGTGAGCGCGAGAATGAGAGCCGCCACATCGGTGAACATGTGACCCGCATCAGCGAGCAGCGCGAGTGAGCCGGTCCACCACGCGCCGATCACTTCGGCGAACATGTAGAGCATCGTGAGGAGCAGAACGAGGCTCAGTCGTCGCCAGCTTTCGTTCTTATGCTGGTGCCTGTGCGTGTGTTCCTTTTGCGCCATAACACTGGCTCAGAAGGATAGCATAGAGTTTTGACAGGATTTACAAGACGCAAACCGGATTTACACGTACATCTTGAAACATCATGTAATCCTGTCTCACAAAGCAGTGAGACCGAATGAGGTGTAGAACTCGCGATAGAGCTCGTTGTACTCGCGCAACGCGACTTCCATGATGCGCGATAGCTCTTCGATGTCGGTGACATTCACGATCGCGTTGACGTTGTTTAGAAATGCTGCGTGTGCGTCCATCGTGCGCAGTGAAGGCGACAAGAGCACAAAGAACAACCGGCGTCGCTGCGGCGGCCGGAGCACGTTGATCTCGCGAATCACGAACAACGATCCCTGCTCGGCCGGATCAAACTGCGGCTCGAGCACGACCACGTCCATCTTGTTCGCGCGCATTGTCTCAACTGCCTGTCGCGTGTCCTCCGCCATGAAAACCTGGCAACCCACCTCTGAAAGCTTGCTCGCGACGAGCTCACGATAAGGCTCACTCGTGCAGACCAGGGCTTTACGCTTGTCCCACGAAGGGCGAGCGTGCGGATTCTCATTGCTGGGGCTCGTGCCTTTCGACAGCATGTCAAACAACATGCGAACCGCGTCGTCGTTTGCTGGTGTTGCACCGGGCGCGCCGGGCACCGACGGCTCGTATGCACGTGCGGTCGTTTGCTCAAAGCGCGGGTGATCGGTTGACGGAGAACCACCGACGGCGAGGGCGCTCTGTTCAGTCGCAGGGCTCGACGGACCAGAGCTTACAGTCGTACTGCACTTCGGACAGCGAACGTTGAATGGTCGATTCGGCGACTTCTCGTCGTCGATCTGCAAACGCGTCGAACACTTTGGACAAACAATAATCATGCGCTACTCAATCATGCCGAGCATCGAACCGGAATCGTTAAAGGTGGTGGGCGGCACGCCGTCCCGGCGAATGAAATCCTCCGCGGCCGTCAAGCCTTTCAACTGCAGCAGCAGATTGTTTTGGTTGGTCGCGAAGGCGAGACCGTCTTCGAGAGACACCACCTTCGACTCGATCAGGCCCTTGATCACCGAGTCGAAATCCTGCATGCCGTCGAGTTTTCCGTCGCGCATCGCGTCGAGCAGCGACTTGCCCTCGACTTCACCCACCTCGATGTACTCGCGCGTGCGCGGGCTGGATCTCAGGATCTCAACTGCCGCAATGCGGCCGTTTCCATCGGCGCGCGGAATCAGACGTTGCGACACGATGTAGCGGAAGGTTTGGGCCAGGCGCGTGCGAATCACGGGCTCTTCGTTCTTCGGATACAGTCCGATCATGCGGTCGACAGTCTTCGAAGCGTCGATCGTGTGGAGCGTGGAAAGCACGAGGTGGCCGGTTTCCGCTGCTTCGAGCGCGATCTCGGTAGTCTCATAATCTCGCATCTCGCCGATGAGGATTACTTTCGGCGCCTGTCGCAGAGTCGCGCGAAGTGCGGAAGGAAAGTCACGCGTGTCGTGGCCGACTTCACGCTGGTTGATGGTCGAGCGTTTGTGGTTGTGCAGGTATTCAATCGGGTCTTCGATCGTGACGACGTGGTAATACTTCTTCTCGTTGATGATGTCGATGATGGCGGCTTGCGTGGAGCTCTTGCCTGAGCCGGTTGGGCCAGTCACGAGGACGAGGCCGTTGCGCAGCTCGGAGACGTCGGTCAGGTGCGGCGGCAGGCCGAGGGATTTCAACGTCGGAATATCCGTCGGGATGACGCGCATAACGATTGAGTACACGCCGCGCTGCTGGAAGATGTTGACGCGAAAACGGGCTCGAGAGGGAAGCGAGTAGCTCAGGTCGGCGGTGCCTGTGCGCGCAAGTCGTTCGGCGGCGTCCGGGTTGCCGTGCATGAGCGTGAGGGCGATTATCTCGGTTTGATAAGGCGAAAGCTTCTGCATTCCGAGAGGCTGGACCGGAGTGAGCTTGCCGTTGATTTCGACTTGCGGGAGCTGGCCGACGGAGAAATTCAGGTCGCTGATTTTGTCGGAGACCAGCAACATTCGCTCAATAATGGGTGGTAAATCGAAGAAACTCATCAGGTAGGGAATCGAAAGGATGCGCGCCCTTCGAATGCAGAGGCGATTTTCGCGCATAACAATGACAAACGCAAGAAAATAGTTTTAGACAGGATTGACATGTAAATCCTGCCTAATCTTGTAAATCCTGTAGAAGACTGCGTGTGGCTTCGCGGATCCCGTGGGAATTTGATAACAACGCACTTATTATTGCCACGGAATCGGCGCCAGCTTCGATGACTTCTTGGGCGTTCGCATGAGTAATGCCGCCGATCGCGACGAGTGGGAATGTACCGATAGCTTGCCGGACAGCTCGCAGGCTATCGAGTCCGAGCACCGGAGCAGTGTCGCTTTTGCTAGTTGTCGCGAAGATCGGACCGATCGCGAGGTAGTCGATCGGAAGTTTCGTAGCGGCAATGGCCTGTTCGATATTGTGCGTCGAGTATCCAATCACAGCTTCCGGGCCTAACAACCTCCTCGCAGCTTCCGGTGGCATATCGTCCTGACCGAGGTGAACACCGTGCGCACCAACGGCGAGCGCCACATCAACACGATCGTTGATCAGCAACTGCACCCCACAACTTAAGGCGACAGCAACCGCCTCCTTCGCCTGCTCATAAAACTCTCGCGGCCGCATACGCTTCTCACGTAGCTGAATAAGCGACGCCCCACCAAGACTCAGCAGTTTGACTTGCTCCGCGTGCGAGATGCGAGACAACGGCACATCCGTCAGGGGGTAAATGCGTGGTAGTTTCACGCCCCTTCGGACTCCTTCTTCTTCGGTCGCATATTCGCCGGGAGCACGCGCTTACGCAGACGGATGCTTTGCGGCGTCACCTCCACGAGCTCGTCATCCGCGATGAACTCCAGCGCTTGCTCCAATGACAACTCCTTCGGCGGCACGAGTCGCATCGCTTCGTCAGCCGTCGACGCACGCATGTTCGTCAGTTTCTTCTCCTTCACTGCATTCACATCGAGGTCAACAGCACGCGCGTTTTCGCCCACAATCATCCCTTCGTAGACTTTCGTGCCGGGTCTCGCGAACAGCATCCCACGCTCCTGGAGGTTGTAGAGCGCGTACGTCGTCGTATCGCCCAGTCGATCGGCGACGAGTGAGCCTGTCGATCTTCCGCGCAGCGCTCCCTGCCACTCGCCCCAACGCAGAAACATCGTGTTGAGCAGACCTGTTCCCTTCGTCTCCGTCAGAAACTCATTTCGAAAGCCGATCAACCCGCGTGACGGCGCCTCAAACTCTAGACGAACGCGGCCGGTACCGTGATTCACCATCTTCGTCATCTGTCCCTTGCGTCGCCCGAGCGCCTCCGTGATCACGCCGATGAACTCGTCAGGACAGTCAATCACCACCGCTTCGATCGGCTCGAGCGTTTTCCCTTCGACCTTCCTCGTGATCGCTTCCGGTTTCGACACCTGAAGCTCGTAACCCTCGCGGCGCATCATCTCGATCAGAATCGCGAGCTGCAATTCGCCGCGGCCTGACACTTTGAACTGATCCGGCGAGTCAGTTTCTTCAACTCTGATCGCGACATTGCCGAGGATCTCTTTGTCGAGTCGCTCCTTGACCTGTCGCGACGTGACGTACTTCCCATCGCGACCAGCGAACGGCGAGTTGTTGACGCCGAAGATCATCGCGATGGTCGGCTCGTCAACGGCGATCGACGGGAGGGGCTGCGGGTTATCGATCGAAGTGATGGTGTCGCCGATGTTGATGTTCTCGATGCCGGCGAGTGCGACGATCTCGCCGAAGCCGGCGCGCTGGACCGGCTCGCGCTTCAATCCTTCGAAGACGTAGAGCTGCGACACCTTTGTCTTCTGTAACGACCGATCGGGTTTGACGACTACGATCTGGTCACCGATCTTGATCTCGCCGGAGAAGATACGACCGATCGCAAGACGACCAACGTAGTCGTTGTAGTCGAGATTCGCGACGAGGAGTTGTAGCGCGTCGGTGCGCAACTCGCGCGGCGCGGGAATCGATTCGACAATCTGTTCGAAGAGCGGCTGCAGGTTAGCGGACTGATCTTCAAGCTTTCGTTTGGCGGCGCCGTCACGCGAGATGGCGTAGAGAATCGGAAACTCGATCTGCTCGTCAGTCGCGTCGAGATCCAGAAACAGCTCGTAGATCTCATCGACGACCTCTTCTGGCCGCGCGTCGCTACGATCGATCTTGTTGACGACGGCGATCGCAGGCAGCCGTGCTTCGAGCGCCTTGCGCAAGACGAATCGCGTTTGCGGCAGACAGCCTTCGGCCGCATCTACGAGCAGCATCACGCCGTCAACCATCTTCAACACACGTTCGACTTCGCCGCCGAAGTCAGCGTGTCCAGGCGTGTCGACGATATTGATTTTGAAGTCGTGATAACGGACGGCCGTGTTCTTCGCCATGATCGTGATGCCGCGCTCACGCTCGAGATCCATTGAGTCCATCACGCGGTCGCGCACCTGTTCGTTCTCGCGGAAGGTGCCCGATTGCCGCAGCATCGCGTCAACGAGAGTGGTTTTGCCGTGGTCGACGTGCGCAATGATGGCGATGTTTCTGATGTCATTTCTAAGTTGCATGAGACTATTTAGCCACGAATCAGGCGGATCGTGATAATTGCCGGAGGGCTTCGAAGAGAACAATACCGACTGCGGTGGCGAGGTTGAGGCTGCGAATTCGCGGATTTTGCATCGGAATCTTCAGGCAGTTGCTCCAATTCGCCAGGAGTAAATCTTCCGGTAGCCCGCGTGTTTCGCGGCCAAAGACGAGACAGTCTTGCGGCTGAAAGCTCCAATCGGTGTAAAGCTTGTCAGACTTTGTCGTGAGATAGACGAAGCGAGCTTGCGGTATTGATTCGTAGAGCGCAGCGAGATCTTTGTGACGCGTAAGATTCACTTCCGGCCAGTAGTCGAGACCCGCGCGTCGCACTGCGCGATCGTCCATGCGAAACCCTGTGACGCCGACGATGTGAAGCGGTGTGTTAGTCGCGGCGCACAGCCGAGCGATGTTGCCGGTGTTCGGTGGAATCTCAGGTTCGACGAGTGCGACGGAAACCATGAAGCCAGTATAGGAGCTAATTGACCCGTTCAAAATCGGATCGAGTTCTGCTCTGCGCAGAGAAACAAAAAAGAAACGACGAGCTTCGCTTGAAGGTCTCGTCGTTTCTTTTGTAAGGCCTCGTCGGCCTCAGATGTTTGTGTGCGCCGGTGGAAGGTACGTACTGTAACCTGCTGGTTCGGGTTATCTCTTCTTCGCGGCTTTCTTGCCTCCGCCCTTCTTTGCGGCCTTCTTGGTTCCGCCCTTCTTGCCTCCGGCTTTCTTTCCACCTTTTTTAGTTGCCATAGCTTCTATGTGCTCCTTCTTTCGTTATTGGTTTTACTGTTTCTTCATGACCACAAGATACTGTGCTTACTTCGTTCTTGTGGGCTAGAGTAAACGGCGCACAACATCTTGCTATATAAACGCAATTACCACGGATGTCAATAACTTATTACTCTGTGGCAAAAAATATTTTCGCAGCATCAAGCGTCGAGATCAGCGCGCTCAAGAGCCTCGTCGAGCCAAGCCGGCACACTTGGACCATGCAGATCACGCCAACATCCCGCGCGAGCGGATCTCGCAACAAGCTTATATATTCAACTGCGAGTAGATGATTAAATTAACGTGGATTGAAAAGCGTGTGGTCCAACTATAACTAACGAAAGAGCGGCGTGAAGATCCACTGCTCGTGTCGCTCGATACCGTAGTAGGTCAACACTGAATCTCGCTTGCTGCGACTCGCAACACCGACGAATGGACCAGTAGCATCTTCGTCAAACGACGACTGGTCGCGCGTCGCGGACTGCGCGCCGAGATTGACTGTATTAAGAATTTGAGGAACTGCAAACTGTTGTAATTGCGCCATTTGCGGATCATGCGTAGGCGGAATCACGTTGTTCGTGTAGAACATGATCGACTGCTGAAAATCGATCAACGCCTCACTGCGAGGCAGGATATAGCGCCACTCACCTTCTAACGTTAATGGATCGCGCGCTGCAGAAGGACGAAGTATCTGCCTCGTTTTTGAGCCACCGGGAATCGGTACTCCCTCTAGCAGTTGGTCCATCGATGTCGGTAACGCCTGAGCGCCGACACCGCGACCAGTTCCGGAGCGATAACGATAGTAATCACGGATCGCATCAGCCACTTGTTCACCACGAAAGATCGCTTCCTGCTCGCGCTCACGTTGCGACTGTTGCTGTATGCTGGGCGCTGCCGCCATCGCGAAGAGGGCGAGCACAGTCATCATCGCGAGCAGCGCGACGAGCGTGTAACCACCCTCAGATCGCCGCCGCGACACCGAAACAGAGACAGACGGCGGCGCTGAGTCGATCTCGCTCGACCCGCATATCTTGTGGTCGTCGATCGTCTTAAGGTTCGTCATCTTCAGAATCAACTCGTGGTGTTGGACGCGCCAAAGGACCACCAGCGGTCTTGTCGCCTTCACTCATTGGAAGTATGTGTTTGATCTTCAAGCTCGTGTCTACCACCACGAGCTCTTTTTCAGAGATGCTGGTCACACGAAACCTGCCGCCGATAACGTCACCGCGCAGAACCGATACGACGTTCCGGTTGCTGCGATCCTGAACCAACGCAGTATCAGTGACGCGATTCTGCGGACTGATGATTCCGATGTAGGTGTAGTTGGGCGTCGGCGGTGCGGCAACGTTGACCGTCAGTTGATTCGAGAAGAGACTGTTGTCGGGAGTACGAACCATGATCTGGCGCGCGCCGGGAGCAGTGATCATCGACGCCGGCATCGTGGTCGAGAGTTGTTGCGGGCTCTTGTAAGCCGTGGGCAGCTCGCGACCATCAACAAAGATGCGCATCGCCGGTGTGAACTTATCGCCCGCAGCTTCAAGCTTGAAATCCGCAGTCCGTGCGTAAACGTTCGAAGGCGAAACAGACGCGAGCAGAACCGGTGGTGGCGGGGTTGGGGTCGGAGTTGGCGTTACAACAGGCGAGGCGGCCTTCACCGGAGGCTCGTAATAAGCAAAGATGTTTCGCTTCGCCTCAGGCGCACTGTACGACGACGGCTCGTAAACAATGGGAGCAAACTTTGCGGCGTCCACGACTTGCTGTGAAACCTGAGCCGCAGGAGCCTGCCGCTGCGTTGTCGTCGTTGTTGTCCGCTGCGGCGAAGCGCTCGCTGTTGGCCTGGTCTGCGGAGCCGGACGGCTGTCGAATCCGATCAATACCCAGTACAGAACCAGGATTGCTCCGAGCCCGAGCACTCCGGCAAAGATCAGTTTCTTCTTTTCACCTGGTTTGCTTAGATCGACCAGCGCCATTCGTTTATTCCTGACTTGTCGGCGCATTATCCTCAGCGCCTGGACGCTGAAAGTAAGTCGCCATGTTTAGCTGTAACGTCACGAGCGAACCGCGCGTGCCCGAACCGCCGCCGCCTTCTTCCGCTGAAGCCGGCGCGTTGTTCTGACTCGCACGCTGAAGCTCGACTTCGTTGATGACTACAAACTGCTTGCTTCGCTCGACATCGCGAATGAAGCGACGCACGTTTTGATACTCGCCCTCGACCGTCACCATCACGGCGATGCCGGGATAGAAGCTCTGCCACTTCGTGATCACCGTCTTGCCGGAATTCGACTTCGTGCCTGCGGGATCGAGCGTCGTGTAAGTCGGGCCTGACGTATTGCGCACGTTGTTCTTCACGATTAGTTGATTCAACTCTTCGTACAAGTCCATGCGTCCCTGAGTCACGCGCATGAGATGGTCAGTCTCGAACTTGTTCAAGCTCACCGCAGCACGGTCGACGGTCTCTTTCGTGGTTTGGTCATTATTGATGACAGTGCCGAGCGTTTGCAGGTTCGTTTCTGTTTGCTTCAGATCCACATTCAACGAAGCGAGACGAGAACGAGCGGGAATGAGAAAGTAGACGTAACTCAAGAGGACGAGCGCAAACACGAGGCAACTGCCGGCGAGTGCGACAACTTCAGCGACTCCGAACATCTTGCCGCGACGCGACTCGAGAAACTCGCTCACCCGTAATTTATAACCAGCCGATCGAGGTTCGGTTTGCATTTCTGCGCTCATCTCCGCACCTCGCTTTCTTTCCTTGTTGCGTCGACTTCAGCTACGTTCTCCGATGAATAACCGGCGCGTGCGCGGTAAGTCACGGCGAGCTCATACTCAGTTCCCTTTTCGCCACGACCTTTTTGCAGGTTCTGATTGTGAAGCTCAGCCAGGAAAACGCCTTCCTGCTGCCAGTCAGTGATCATCTGGCTGATCGTGGATGGGTCCGTCGCGAATACTGCCAGGTCGAGTTGTGCGACAGTCTGACCACCGGCTCGCGTCACATCACGGACTGTGATCCGCGACACTTTAACGTTCGCCGGCAGCACTGACTCGAGATCAGCCAGCAGTCGCGACCATGAAAACGATTTGCGGTCGACCAGCTCGTGTGCGGCCGGAAGCGCCTGCTGCTGCTCGGGAGTGAAAGACTGCTGTACGGTCTTAGCGGCTTCGAGTAGCGTTTGTTCACGTTGTTTTAATTGGGTGATCTGCGCCTGGACCTTATCGGCCTCTCTTCTGGTGGTCGTCGTGAGCTGCACGACAATCAGCAGGCCGATCAGAGACACAAAAAGGATGACCACCGTGAGAGCCCACGGAACAATGCGATTACTAAACGGTCTTGA
This sequence comes from Pyrinomonadaceae bacterium, assembly GCA_036498585.1. Lineage (GTDB taxonomy): Bacteria > Acidobacteriota > Blastocatellia > Pyrinomonadales > Pyrinomonadaceae > PSRF01. The sequence continues at coordinate 14,427 of DASYFE010000179.1, forward strand.
GGCTAGATTAAGACTGTTATTCACTGGAGAAAACCTCTTTGAGCCTATCGGCAGGCCAAACTGTGTGAAAGCATACACGGCCTGTGGAAACAATCGCAAACGCCAGACAATCTACACGCACCTGGATGCAATTGGTTCTAAATAATATAAGCCCTATTTGTCCTACAGGACCCATACCTCCTATAATTACCGTCCAAATTTTAACTCTGTTAGTGCTCTCGGTATTCGTTATGGAAGTACACTCAACGCAAGAACCCGCGGCGGGAACCTGTCGCGAATCAGAAGCGAAAACGGTTCAGCGGGTTGCAGTTGCTCATTTGCCGACTGAATCGGGCGAATTTCAAATCGCGGCTTACCGCTCCCTCATCACTGAGGAAGAATTTGTTGTCCTCTTTAAAGGAGAGATGAGGCGCGATGTCCCGACGCTCGTTCGCATCCATTCTCAATGTCTGACCGGCGACGTCTTTGGCTCGACCAAATGCGACTGCGGGCGCCAGCTTCACCGGACGATGCAGATGATTCAGCAGGAAGGCCGGGGAGCGATCGTCTACCAGCAGCAGGAAGGTCGCGGCATCGGGATCGTCAACAAGATTCGAGCTTACGCGCTCCAGGATCAGGGCGCTGACACGGTTGAAGCTAACGAGAAGCTCGGACTTGCGGTCGACTTGAGAGATTACCGGCAGTGTGCGGAGATCCTCTTCGATATCGGGCTCTGCAGCGTCAAGGTCATCTCGAATAACCCATTGAAGCTTCAGGCACTTGAAGAGGCGGGATTGAAGATCGTGGAGCGAGTCTCGATCGAGGTCGACTCAACTGAAGACGCCGCTGATTACCTGCGCACCAAAAAGGAAAAGCTCGGGCACTTGCTCGAGCTCAAATGAAGTTAAGATCTGGGAAAGAACAAGTCAGGAAGAGGGGCTTGCCCCCGCCGTTGCTTGGATTGGACGAGCGGGGCAAGCCCCTCTTCCTGACTTGTTCTTTTCTCAATACTACTGCTGCTTCTTACTTCTCAACTCCTTGATCGTTCCCTTTATCTTTTCAGCATCGGATGCTTTCGGTTCGAGTTTCAAATATTTCTCTAACTCGTCCGCAGCCTCCTGTGGCTTAGTATTCATGTACAACCCGCCGAGATACTTGTGCGCAAGCGAGAGGTTTTCACCGCCGTTAGCGACAGCCGCCTCAAACAAAGGCACCGCTTCCGCATAGCGCTTCGTACTGAGCATAATCAATCCCAGATAATACTGCGCCGATGGACCAGCACTCTTCAACTCAATCGCCTTGCGGAGGTGCGACTCCGCATCCTCCATCTTCTTTTGGTTGAAAGCGACGATGCCGTAATTGAGATGTGCGGCCGGGTCGTTGGGCTTGAGCTTGACCAGGGCGTCGTACGTTTCACCTGCTTTGTCCCACTGCTTCAGGTGCATGTACTGAGTAGCGAGCTCGTTTAGTGCGACGGCGAAGGTAGGATGCGCCGCTACGGCTGCACTGAGCGACTCGACCGCAGCTTTTGAATCGTTCTTCTTCACCGCCTCCATGCCCTTTTCATAGAACTTGAGGGCGTTCGCAGGCACTCCCGCAAACAGCGGATTCGAGGAGCTAATCTTCGGCTTTAGTTGAATGGTAACCTGGACGACCTTACTCGTTCCCGAATAGATGCCTACGGGTTCTTGCGCCTTTTCAAATTCGGGACCGGCATCAACCATAACGGTGTAGTCGCCGGGCACAAGACCATTGAAATGAAAAACTCCGTCCTGATCCGGAACCGCTGTATTCCCTCCACCAAATGCACTCGTGCTTGAAAGACTCACTCTAATAGTGCGGCCGCTGGCAGACTGCCCAGACGGAAAATAAATCCGGCCCTGGAGCATGATGTTGCCTTCACCACTCGGCAGTCCGCCGTTGCGCGAACTACCCGGCGCCTGAGCTTTTGCAACCAGTGCGGACGACACGATCAGCGCTGCCGTCAAAATCAGATGGGGTAACCTGTTTGCATTCATGAATGAATTGCTGTCCTTTCTTTATTAATTATTGGGAGTGATGCGACCGCGAAAGTCTGCAATCGTGGCGCGCACGCGCTCGGCGTCGGGAGCGTTCGGCGTGGAAGCCAGGTACTTCTCCAATTGCTCGACCGCGCGATTATAGTCCTTCTTTCGCCAGTAGAGCCCGGCGAGATAATAGTTGGCCATGCCGAGCTGCGCCGCGTTCGCTTGTGTGGCCACCAGCAACTCCTTCTCGGCTTCATCGAATTTACTTTGGCGCAGCAATGCGATGCCGAGATACATGTGCGCCGTCGCGGAGCTGCTGTTGAGCTTCAATGATTCACGTAACTGCTCTTCGGCCGGTGCGAACTGCCTTGTCTCGAGTAAAGCGATGCCGAGATTTAGTCTCGCGGGCGCGGTGTCAGGACTCAGTTTGCACGCTTCTTTGAGAACCTCAATCGCCTTAGTCGCCTGTTGCAGCTTCAGATACTGGACGCCCAGCTCGTTAAGAGCGAGCGGGAAGTTGGGATACAGCGTAACCGCTTCTTTCAGCGTGTTCGCTGCTTTCGCAGGATTCTCGCTGCGAGCTTCTTCGAGGCCTCTCTCGTAGAGCTTGCGCGCCTTATCAGGAACGGCGGCCAGCGCCGCATTCACTACCCCCGGTTTAACGCCGACTTTGATTTTCAACTGGAGGTGCGCCATCACGGTATGACGTTGTGGATTCGGCGGAAGCCGCACACCCATGCGCGACAGGTTCAAATCACTATCGATTAATACACTGTCGCTATAGAGCTCATACTCATTTCCGGCATTAATAATGACTGTATAGCTTCCGGGCGCAAGCTGAGAAAAAGTGAAGGCGCCGCTCGAATCCGGTATCACCTGCAATTCAGCGTATTGCAGAGACTGGAGTTTGACCACGATCGAGCCGACGTCGGCTCTTCGTCCTGAGGGAAAGAAAATGTATCCCTGAATGGAATGGATGCCACCGGTACCGGTTGATGATCTGCCGCTTCCCTGCGCGTACGCGCTGGGGGACAAGAGAAGCACGCCAAGAAGGATGAATAGTAAACGAGTAGAGCAAATGCGGAGGAATGAACAACCTGGCATGGAGACCTCCCTGAACTGTCCTGGATAATTCAGATTTAACTCCTGTAATGCGCGAAGATCAAGTCTGAAATCACCTGCTTGTAGATTCTGCAAATCCTGAAATCATGTAGAAACATTTTAGACAGGAATACAGGATTTGCAGGATTTACAAGAACTAATCCATATAAACAATCGGGGAGAGGGCCGTATGGCGCCTCTCCCCGTCACCCGCAATGGCTTTCGCCAAATGGCGGAAGTTAGTGTTTAGAAGGTGAACTTGGCGCCAAACCTGAACGCCGAAGGAGCCTGGACCAGCAGCGCTGAGCCATAGAAAGGATTCGCTACTGGCGGAACTCCTGTCACACCACTATTGATCGTGAAGGTTTGGTCCAGAGTCACTGCGCGCTGGGCATTGAAGACGTTGAACCAGTCTCCAGTCAGTCGCAACTCTTTACCTTCACCAACTTTGATCGGATAGTAAACTCCCAGGTCAAGATTCATTGTCGTCGGCGACCGGTTCGTACCGATGCTCTCAACAGTGTTGGGGAATCCCGGCTCGGAAGCCGAAACTGTCGGAATGATCGCGGTTCCACGCAGTACGCCGAAACCTTCGTTGTTTCCATAGATCGGATGCGGAATCAACTGGTTGAACGGCACACCGGACTGAGCGTAGAAGTTTCCGCTGACCAGAAGTTTCCACGGGGTGCGATAGCTACCGTTGAACTTGAACTGGTGCGGACGATCATTCGGCAAGCGTCCGTAGGTGTTGTTGAGCAAGCTCTGAAGGTCGAACAACGAAGTGATGTTCGGGTCAGACTGCCCGTTATCGTTACGGAACAGGCCTTCGTAGTTACCGATCAAGCTCGAGAACACGTAGGAAGCGATGAACTGGAAGTTATTCGTAAATCGCTTCGTAGCGGTGAACTCGATTCCGCGGTAGAAACGCTGAGCGCGTCCAAAGCACTGAGGAGCGCGACCAGTCGCCGGGTCTCCGGCGCAGGCGTTTTCTTCAGTGGTGCCCGTACCGATACGGCCCGGGTTGAAGATGAAGTAGGTGTCGCCGTCATCGAATGAACCGTCTTCAATGACGTTGACCATTGCACGGTAGGTGCCGCGGGTTCCGATCGTGATGTCGCGGCCGACTTCATACTCGGCGCCGAACGTGAACTCACGGATGCTTTGCGGCTTCAGGCCTCGATCGGCTGGTGTCGCATCAGAGCCCAGGTTAGTGGCTCCAGTGCTGACGCCCGGAACGATCAATGAGCCTGCCGGTGCATTCAGTCTGTTGACGTTGAAGTTCTTGTCCGTCTGTACGTCGCCGCCGCCTGCGCGGACGTTGACGTCTAGAGGTACAGGAGCTTCGATGAACTGCGCGTAGTTAGCAAAAATCTTGCCGCGGCCTTTTCCGGTGAAGTCCCAGATGAAGCCGAAGCGCGGCGCAGCGTTGTCGTCAAAGTTGTTGAAGGTCAGGTAGCTGGCGTCGTTACCGTACGACTGCTGGTAATCCCAGCGGATGCCGAAGCTGAGCTGGAAGTTCTTGGCGAATTTCCAATCGTCGCCGGCGTAGAAGCTTTCCACGTTGGTGTAAGTTCCGCCGACAAGCTCAAAGTCACGAACGCGGGTGGTATTCCTGAGAATGAACGGATTACCAAACGCTTCCGCAGTGGTGATGGCAGTTGGGGTCGCGTTCACAGTCAGGCCCAATGCGGCCAATGAGGCGCCCGGAATAGCCAAAGCACGGTCCACACCCGACTGGTTCGGACAGGTAATGGCAGTGCCACGCACCGTGCAGACCAGCCAGTTATTGGTAATGCGCGAACCATTGGTGACGTTTGAGTTACCGTTGGTGTTGCTCAATCCGAGACCCGGCGTGAAAGCATAAGTGATGGCCGGACCACTGGAGAGGGTGTTGATGTCGTATTTGTTCTGGTTGAACTCAAAACCCCACTTGATCGTGTGGCTGCCGCCAACGATGTTCTGCATGTGAGCGTTCAACTCATAGCGTTTACGAGTCTGATCTGAGAACAGACCAAAGCCGGGACCACGTGCGAAGTTGCGCTGCAATGAGCCACCGCGGCCATCAACGAAATCGAGGAAGCCAGTGCCGGCGCCGAAGTTAACACCAGTCGAGGTCGGAACCAGCACCTTGCCTGCCTTCAACACTGCAAAGTTGTCAGTGACGAGCGAGGCATCGACCGCGCGCGGGATCGTGTTTGCTCTCTGGAAGTGCAGACCGCCGGAGACTTCAGCGATGAACGAATTCGTGATCGTTGAGTTGAGACGGAATGCGTAGTTGTGTCCACCAGTCTCCTGGCGTCCTTGAAAAGCCGTGATGTCGTCACCGAAACCGTTGACGTTGTTCAGGGCTGCAGTGGCCAGGAATCCGTCGATCTTTGTGAAATCGCCGAAGGTCGAGGCCGTGAAGGTGTTCTTCGGATTGATCGCCCATGTGATCTTGCCGGCGTAGAACGGGATCGTTACGTCGTTGTCCACGGGCGCGTGGAAGGTTTGCGTCAGGTAGTAATTCGTTCTCTTCTGTGGATTGAAAGCTCCAAAGAACCAGACCTTGTCTTTCACGATCGGACCGCCGATGTCACCGCCGAGGTCGACTTCTGAGAAGCCATTGGCCGCCGAACCGGTGAATGGGAAGTTCTTCACTGAGCGAACCAGGCCTTTGCTCGTGCCGTAGCCGAAGATGTCGCCGTGAAAGTCGTTACCACCGCTCTTGGTGATAACGTTGAAAATACCCCCGGTCGATTTTCCGTATTCCGGACCATACGCACCGGTCTTGATTTCAACTTCCTGCACAAACTCGAACGGAAGGTTCGCACCCGAACCACCAAACGCGGGGTCGGTCGTGTTCACACCGTCGAGGATGTAGTTGTTCTCAGGACCCGACGAACCAGCCACCGAAGGATCTCGGTCGCGGCCGGTCGCATCGCGCAAACCTGAACGGGTTACTGTGGGAGCGATCGTGTAGAGGCCCTGCACAGTACGCTGGGTTGGGAAGTTTGAGAACTGATCCGACGAAACGCTCGAACCAGTGGTGTTGCCGCTTACGTCAACGGCAGCGCCGGCAGTGTCGGTAATCGTCACACTTGCCTGGGCGCCGGCCGGTTGAAGCTGAATATCAACCGAACTGTTTCTGGAAAGATTTACTTCAACATCACTTCTTTCAAACTTGGCAAAGCCCTTATCAGCTTCTATTGAAACAGCATATTTGCCCGGAGGAAGGTTCAGGATCTTATAACGGCCACTGTCATCAGTGGTAGCCGTCTGAGCCGAAATCAGATTCGGGCTCGTGACCCTGACCGAAACTCCCGGAACGGCTGCACCGGTGGTGTCGGTGACCGATCCTTCAATTGACCCCGTCGTCGACGTCTGCGCAAACACGCTACCAGCAAATAGCGCGAATGACATCAGCAGTGCCGACAGAGCAATAAACTTAAAGACATTCTTCATTTTCTGCTTTCCTTTCTTGATCTAGACAAAAGGCGCTGCCCCCTCCTGTGAAAAAATCTCCCTTTTTTATTGGCAGCACCGAAGAATTCCAAAACGAGCGGCTAAAAAGAGGCCTCGTCGGGCCGGGTTTTGGCAAATGCCATGCCCGCGCGGCATGTGGACGATTCTCTAAGTATTCGGAGACTTAACAATTGGGTCGGGAGCCGTTCAAATCCAAAAAAATGGGAAAATCCAGAAATATCAACTGGAGGCAGCCTACCAGGTGGCCAGGAACAGGCGTCAGTCTGTTAATATTCGCGCAATGCCTGAACGCATCTATCGCGATCCAGTTCACAACATCATCCGTCTCCAAACTGACTCCGATGAAGGCGAGTTGATGATGCGATTGATCGACGCTGCGGAGTTTCAGCGTCTGCGCCGCATCAAGCAGCTTGGTCTCGGTCTCTTCACGTACCAGGGCGCGGAACATTCACGCTTCACTCATTCACTCGGCGCATTTCATCTCATGACGCGCGTGCTCGATCGATTGAGTGAAACTTATTCGATCGATCCGGAAGATCGTGTCGCTGCGCGCGCCGCCGCTCTGCTGCACGACGTGGGCCATGGTTCGTTTTCCCACGTAATGGAGAAGGTACTCAACTTTCATCACGAGGGTTGGACCGTGCAAGTGATTCTCGACGAGCACTCTGAAATCGGCGAGCTGTTGCGATCGCATTCCAGTGACTTGCCGGGTAAAGTCGCATCGATCATCGAAGGCAAGTTTCAACCGGCGGCGCTGGCCCAACTCGTCTCGTCGCAACTCGACGTCGACAGAATGGATTATCTCCTGCGGGACTCGCTCATGACGGGGGCGAAGTATGGCATCTACGATCTCGAGTGGATCATCAATGCGCTCGCGATCGACGAAGCCGCTGATCGCGTTTACGTGCAGGCGCGTGGAATCTACGCCGTCGAGGAATACCTGCAAGCGCGTTACTACATGTTTCGCCAGGTCTATTTTCATCGCACGCTGCGATCGGCGGAAGCTGTGTTGCGCTCGATCATTCGCCGTGCGCTGGAGCTGCTGGGCCAGGGCAAAGAAGTTTGGCATGCGCCGGGAACTGCTTTCGAGAAAATACTGCGTCGCGAAACATTGACGGTTAGCGATCACATGCAGGTCGATGATTCGGATTTCGTGTTTCATATCAAGCAGTGGCAAAGGTCCGGTGATGCGATTCTGAGCGATCTGAGTCGTCGCTTTATCTCACGACGTATGTTCAAGGCGATCGATCTCGATATGCCGCACGATCACAAGGCTGCGTTTCTCAAAACCGCACGGGAGACAGTCGAGCGATCCGGGTTCGATCCTGATTACTACTTCATCGAGGACCACGCCAGCGACGTGCCTTATTACGGTTATTACGAAACGGAAAAAGCGGAACCCAAGACACACATCTACGTGGAGAGCGGTTATGCTTCGCCGCAGATTCGCGAGATCAGTGAAGTGAGTGATGTAGTAAAAGGATTACAACACGCGTACGAGCTGCATCGAGTATGTTTCCCCGCTGACGTGAAGAACGAAGTTTACGAGCTTTATCATCATGGTGGCCACAAAGAGGCACACAGTGTATAGGACAAGTCAGGACAGGATTTACAAGATTAAGACAGGATTTACATGTCAATCCTGAAAAATCTTGTAAATCCTGTCCTCGTTTTGTGCTTCATGGTGGCGGTGCAAAGTAACGCGCAAGCACAGCCTCCGGTTTTGAGTGTGCTGGATTTTGGATCGACGGCGATCGCGAAACAGGCGTCGGAAACAATCCGTGCTCGACTTCGTTCAACTGGAGACGTAACTATCGCCGATGCTGACCTGAGTCGCGCTGCGGCGAAAGGCATCGGCTACACGGGATCTTTGAACCTTACAGTGAGCGAGGCGCGCGACCTCGGTGCGGCGCTTGCCGCCGAGTTCTATATTCTCGGAGACGCACAAACCCTGCGACGCTCGTCTTTCGAGTCGCCCGTCTATTACGAGTCGTACTGCTCTATTTTTTTGGTGAGCGCGCGCACGGGTCGTTTACTATTATGGGAGCGCCCAAGCTTTGAAAACGCCGAAGCAACCAAAGCGGAAGCACGGCTGTCACAGTATCTCGCGGACGACGCTCTGTCCCAGCGTCTAATCGACATTATTAAGAAGAGTCACGAAGACGAGCGAATTCAACGCGCCGTTTTGACAGCTTCCGCAGAAGCAGTAATCGAGGAAGCACCTGAAGACGAGAAAGCCGCCGAGGTTCAGGGCCTTCGCACGCCCCGGCCTTATCGAAGGCTGCGGCCTGAATATCCGCAGTCCGCTGCTCGCGCCGATGCTGAAGCGACGGTCGACGTCGTTCTCGATGTTGGCGCGGACGGCGAGGTTGGTGAGATACAAATCGTTCGTTGGGCCGGGTTCGGTCTCGACGAATCGACTATTGCGACAGTTCGTCAATTGCACTTCTTCCCGGCAATGAAGAACGGAACGCCGATACCGATGCGCGTGATGCTGCGCTATAACTTTCGCAAGCCACCGAGGTAGAGATGGGAAGAAATCGCGCTATCAGAAATTCGTTTGCCGCTCTCCTGATCGCCCTCTTAGTTTCTCAACTCGCCGTCACACGTGTTGCGCGCGCAGTTCGCGATGATTCCAAGCTCGTATCGACAGCCACGGTTGAAGGTCGTCTCGCAGTGTTCGACGACGTTTGGGAAACGATTCAGGATCGTTACTACGATCCGAAGTTTCACGGAATCGACTGGCAGGCAAAACGGACCACGTTTCGTCCGGTCGCAGCACGCGCCAGTAACACGCAGGAGTTTTACGATGTGCTGCGCCAGATGATTGCTTCACTGCGCGACGCGCACACGCGAGTTTATTCACCTGATGAAAAGTTTGACTGGTGGACGCCGCGGTTTGTGACCGTTGGTTTGACGATTCGCGAAGTCGAGCGAGCGCCGACAGTCATACAAGTCGAAGCAGGCTCAGCGGCGTCGAAGACTGAGATTCGACAAGGCGATGTGATCGTCAGCATCGATGATGTTCCGGCCGCGCAGTTTGTCGCGCAACGCATGCGCCAACTGGGTCTGGGAGACGAAGGAAACATTCGCCATCGAGTGATCGCAAACCTCTTCGACGGATCGGCAGGCACGAACGTCAAGATCGGATGGATCACTCGCAACGGCAAGCACAAGTCGACCGTGCTTCAGCGTTACTGGAGCCAGCGCAATCTCGGATTCAACAATCAGCGCAAAGGAAAGATCGCGATTCTCCGGCTCGATGCTTTCACGCAGAGCGTCGCGATTGAGTTTGCGAAGAACCTGCCGGAAGTTCTCGAAGGAGCGGAAGGAATCGTTTTAGATCTGCGGGCCAATGGTGGCGGCGACGCAGAAGCGATGGCGGATGTGGCGTCGCTGTTTCTCGATGAAGGAACGAACCTCGGCAGGTTTGCAGATCGTTCCGGTGCGGCGTTTGAGTTGCAAACTTTTCCGAAACGCTTGTGGCGCAGCTCAGCGCTCGCGCCGATCAAACTTCCGTTAGTTGTGCTGACGAGTGAAAACACTTCGAGCGCCGCGGAGATCCTGGCCGCGACATTGCAGGCGAAGGGTCGTGCGCAGGTGCTGGGCAACGGCACGTGCGGCTGCGTGCTCGCGATTCGAAACCGTCATGCGCTGCCTGATGGCGGCGTGTTGGATGTCAGTGAGTTTGACTATAAGACTGCGGGCGGCGTGCGACTCGAAGGCGCCGGAATCAAGCCTGATAAAGTGATCCCACTTACGAGAACCGATACCTATTCTCAGCATGATCGCACCCTCGACCGCGCAATAAATCTGCTGAAATAAATCTTTGAGCATCCCATCAGCGGGGGCAAGCCCCGCTGAATCCTGTATCATGCTCCGCAGTCATGCTCTACTTGTCCCAGGTTTTGGGCCGGCCGATACGCGACCTCGAAGGCTTACGTGTGGCCACGGTCAAAGACGTGATTGTGCGTCTCGGCGAGGACGATCATCCTCCTGTGATCGGTCTCGTGGCGCGTTATCGTCGTCGCGACTTCTTCCTCTCGCGCTGGCGCATCACGCAGCTGAATCAAAACGGCGTGCGCCTCAATTCAGACATTCTCGACCTCCGCCCGTTTGTGCGTCGCGAAAGTGAAGTACTGCTCGCGCGTGATGTGCTCGACAAGCAACTAATCGACGTCGATGGCAAACGAGTCGTTCGTGTTAACGACGTTCAGATCATCGAGGCTGCCGGAGAGTGGCGCGTGACTGGTGCGGACGTGAGTCTCCAAGGCTTATGGCGACGACTCGCGCCCGCCGGTTTTGCAGGCTCGCGAAAACCGGTTGAAGTTCTTGATTGGGCCGACGTCGGATACCTCGCGACTGACGCCGCAACTGTGCAGTTGAAGTCATCGAGCGATAAACTCGCGCGCCTCCATCCGGTCGAGATCGCGCGTCTCGCGGAAGCACTCTCGTACCATCACGGTTCGGAAGTCGTCGAAGCGCTCGACGACGAAACCGCAGCCGAGACACTCGAGGAGATGCCCGCCGAGAGCCAGGCGCGCATACTCGGCGATATGGACCAGGAGCGCGCAGCCGACATTCTCGAATGGATGTCGCCTGACGAAGCCGCCGACGTGCTCGGCGATCTTCCTGAAGAGAAAGCGGAAGAGCTGCTCGGTCTGATGGAACACGACGAGCAGGCCGACGTCGTTGAGCTGCTTCCTTACGAAGACGACACCGCGGGCGGGTTGATGACGACTGAGTTCGTCACGTTTCCACGCACGCTCACAGTCGGTGAAGCACTCGCACGACTACGCGAGATGGCCGAGACGCCAAACATGATCTACTACTTCTACGTCGTGGAGGAAGAAGGATCGTGGAAACTCGCGGGAGTGATCGCATTGCGTAGCTTGATCCTCGCCGATCCGTCGATGCCGCTCGAAAGCGTGATGCGAACGGAGTTTCAACGAGCGGAACCGGAGGAGCCGGCGAAGGAAGTCGCGCAGCGGATTGCTGAATATAACCTGCTCGCCCTTCCCGTGATCGATGAGTCAGGAGATATACTCGGCATCATCACGGTGGACGACGCGATGGAGATCCTGTTGCCGAAAGACTGGCGACAGCGTCTGCCTCGATTGTTTGGTTAGACAGGATTTCAGGATTTACAAAATTGACATGATTAATCCTGTTAATTCTGAAAATCCTGAATCCTGTCTAAGGTTATTTATGAAGGACGGTGACCAACGTGTCAGAATCGCGAGCAGCAGTGCGAGCTGCCGGACGTCGCTTAATGCGTCGCGGCGCTCAGGGCGTGCGCCGAACGGTAGCGCGCCGCCGTCGCCTGCTCGCTTATCTCGCCATCCTTGGCCCGGGAATGATCACCGCCAATGCCGGCAATGACGCCGGCGGCATAGCCACGTTCGCTTCGGTCGGCGCCGACTTCGGTTACTCACTTCTCTGGATCCTCATTCCAATCACCATCAGTCTCGGTATCGTGCAGGAGATGTGCGCTCGCATGGGCGCGGTCACCGGCAAGGGTCTCGCCGATCTGATCCGCGAGCGCTTCGGCGTGCGCTGGACGGCGCTGATCATGCTCGCGCTGCTGGTCGCGAATGCAGGTGTCACGGTTTCGGAGTTCGTCGGCATCGCCGCGGCGTCTGAGCTCTTCGGCGTGTCGCATTACATCTCCCTGCCGCTCGTGGCGATTCTCGTCTGGTTTCTCATCGTCAAGGGTTCTTATAAAAGAGTCGAGCGGGTCTTTTTATTAATGTCGCTCGTGTTTCTGGGCTACATCGTTTCCGCGTTTCTCTCGCGTCCGGATTGGAGCGCGGTTGCGGTCGGGCTCGTCCGTCCGGAGTTCAAGTTCGAATATGCGTTTCTGTTCACGTTCGTCGCGGTGATCGGAACGACGATCTCGCCGTACATGCAGGTTTACGTTCAGTCGTCCGTCGTAGAAAAAGGAGTGACGACTGAGGACTATTCACTGACGAAACTGGACGTGTGGGTTGGGACGATCTTCGCGATCTTGATCGTGTTCTTCATCGTCGTCTCGACCGCAGCGACGCTTCACAAGGCGGGCATCCAGGTTACGAGCGCGGCCGACGCCGCTAACGCCCTGCGGCCACTCGCGGGACGATACGCGCAAACGCTGTTTGGTATCGGACTGCTCGGCGCGTCGATGCTGGCGGCGGGCGTGTTGCCCCTCGCGACGGCGTACTCGATCAGCGAGGCGCTCGGGTTTGAAAAAGGCGTCTCGCGCAGTTTTCGTGAGGCGCCGATCTTCCTCGGAACGTTTACTTTCCTGATCGCAGTGGGCGCTGCAATCGCAATCGTGCCGAACCTGCCGCTCATCCGCGTTCTGCTCGTGACGCAGGTCATCAATGGCTTGCTGTTGCCGGTAGTGCTGTTTGCGGTGCTGAAACTCGTGAACGATCGCGAGCTGATGGGCCGGCACGTAAATGGGCCGCTATATAATATTGCCGCGTGGCTCACCGCAATTCTCGTGACGATTCTCTCGCTCCTCTTTATACTAATCAGTCTATTTCCGGCGTTGTTTGGCCACAAATGAACTCGGATGACACGGATGGCTCGTCCTCGTTCTACTAACAAACTTATTATCTTCCTCGCGGCTTCGGCAGCCGCGCTGCTGGCTGCGTACCTGTTCTGGTCGCTCGCTGCAGATGTCAAAGCGCTGCTCGAGCACCGAATGGGCGCAAGCCCCTCACCGTCAGCCGACTCGATAGTTAAAGTAGTCAAGCTGTTCTTCGTCGGGATCATCGGCTACCTGTTTGTCCGCGCGCTCAACTCACTCTTTTTCGGCCTCGCGTTCCGGCTAAAACGAATCGACGCGCCGAAGCTCATTCGCAATATCTTCACGATCGTCGCGTTCACGATTCTCTTTCTGATCGCGTTCACGTTTCTCTTTCCGGACGTAAATCTCGGAGCGCTGTTCACGACCTCCGCGATCTTCGGCGTGATCCTCGGGCTTGCCCTCCAGGACACGCTGGGCAACTTCTTCGCCGGAATTTCTTTGCAGGCAGACCGGCCGTTTCAGGTCGGTGACGTGATAACGGTGGGCGCGCAACGGCACACGGGCGTCGTCGAGGAGATCAGTTGGCGCGCTATAAAGATAAGGACGTTCACGAATCACGTGGTTCTGATCGCCAACAGCAATGCGGCTAAGGAACCGATTGAGGTTTGTCCTCGCGATAACCTGAACGCGCGAATTGTCTTCTTTAATACTCTCTACACAGATTCACCGGCGAAGACGATTCACGTCGTGCGGGAGGCAGTGCGCGAGGCGGATAACGTGTCGGACAAGGTTGCGCCCATAGTCCGTATCAAGGGCCTCGGCGATAACGGCGTCGATTACGAGGTGAAATACTGGCTTGTCGACTACGCCAAGTACAACGATACCGACGCCCTGATACGGCAAAGGATCTGGTACGCGTTCCGCCGCGCGGGCTTGAACTTCGCGTTTCCCACGCGAACCCTATACGTCGAAAGGCCTGAGCGCGCGGCTCAACGAGACGGCGACGGCGGCGCGGTTGTGGAACGGCTGTCGGCTGTCGATATTTTTGCGCCGTTGTCGGCGGATGAGACCTCGATGCTGGCGCAGGCGGCAGTCAGGCACGTGTTTGCGCCCGGCGAGACAGTGATCCGGGCGGGCGACCCGGGATCGTCGATGTTTGTTGTTCATAAAGGACGGGTTCGGGTCCAGGTTAGTGAAAACGGACGCCCGCGGACGGTCGCAACCCTAAACGAGGGCGACTTCTTCGGCGAGATGGCCTTATTTACTGGCGAGCCTAGGACGGCAAACGTGCTCGCGCTCGAAGAAACCGAAGTCCTCGAAATCGGCCACGCCGCGATGAAGCGGGTGTTTGATACCAACCCGGACCTGGTCGAATCCCTGAGTTTCATCATGGCCGAACGCCGCCAAGGCCTCGCTTCCCAAACGGACGATTCCGCCGCCAACACCCATTCCTCCGCCGGCATCCTCTCCGCCATCAAGCGCTTCTTCGGAATTTAGCCGCAAAAAGGCACAAAAGCTTTCTTTTACAGCCAGCCCTAATTTAGTTAGCCTTTATTTTTGTGCCTTTTTGTAGCTAAATTGCCTACTTGACAGTTCGAGACTCAACCTTTATTATGACGCCACGCTCAGCTACTGGCTGAGCTCACAAAACAAGGAATAATTAGGAGTAGGAGGAAAGTTAGACCATGACTATTGTTCGGTATGACCCATTCCGCGATCTGCGGACGTTACAGGAAGAAGTGAATCGCCTGTTCTCAACCAATCTAAGCCGTTCGTTCGGCGACGAGGGCATTGGCCGTGGCGCATGGGCGCCCAGCGTTGACATCTATGAGAATAAGGACCAGATCGTGCTCGAAGCCGAGCTTCCTGGAATGAAACAGGAAGATTTCGATCTCTCGATTGAGAACAATGTCATTACCCTCCGCGGTGAGCGAAAGTTTGAAAAGACGGATGAGACTGATAACTACCATCGAGTCGAACGCTCGTATGGCGCTTTCACTCGTTCTTTCACCTTGCCGCAAACAGTTTCCGCTGAGGGAGCAACTGCCGAATACAACAACGGCGTGTTGCGCGTGACGTTGCCGAAACGAGAAGAGACAAAGTCGCGTCGGATTCAGGTGACCGGAAGCGGCGCCGGGGCCACGCAGAAGACGATCGACACGACCGCCGAAACCGGAAAAGCGAAAGAAGCCAGTGGCGGGCGTTAAAAGGGCTTGCATTTAGAGGTAGCCGTTGGACAGGATTTACAAGATTCTTCAGGATTTACATGTAAGTTCTGAAAAATCTTGTAAATCCTGTCCAACGTCTTAGTTAATCATTATGCGTTTAGATAAGTTCACACTACGCGGACAGGAGGCAATCCAATCCGCTATCGAGCTGGCGGAGCGTAACCAGCACCAGCAGGTCGAGCCGGAGCATCTGCTCGTCGTGATGCTCGAACAACCGGAAGGCATTGTCAGACCAATACTCGGCAAGCTCGGCGCTAACGTCGCTGTCATTCTTAACGACACGCAGGCGGCCGTGGCTCGCTTTCCACGCGTGCAAGGCGGGCAGCAATATTTCAGCTCGCGCATCACGCAACTTTTTACCGCGGCGCAAAAGCAAGCGGACCAGATGCAGGACGAGTTCATCTCGACCGAGCACCTGCTGCTGGCGATCGTTGAAGAGAAAGATGGCGACGCGGGCAAGATCCTGCGGCAGCATGGCGTCACGCGAGACGATCTGTTCAAAGTGATCGAGCAGATGCGCGGCGGCACGCGAATCACCGATCAGAACGCCGAGCAGAACTACCAGGCGCTCTCGAAGTACGCGCGCGACCTGACCGAAGCTGCGCGCAAAGGAAAACTCGATCCAGTCATCGGTCGTGACGACGAGATTCGTCGCACGATCCAGGTCCTTTCGCGTCGGACCAAGAACAATCCCGTATTGATTGGCGAGCCGGGCGTGGGTAAGACAGCGATCGTCGAGGGTCTCGCACAGCGCATCGTCTCCGGTGACGTGCCTGAGACACTGCGTAACAAGAAACTCGTCGCACTCGATCTCGGCTCGATGCTCGCCGGTGCGAAGTATCGTGGCGAGTTTGAAGATCGTTTGAAATCCGTTCTGAAAGAGATTGAGAACGCGCAGGGCCAGATAATTCTCTTCATCGATGAGCTGCACACGCTCGTCGGCGCAGGCGCTGCCGAAGGCGCGATCGACGCGTCGAACATGTTGAAGCCTGCGCTTGCGCGTGGTGAGCTGCGCTGCGTCGGCGCAACCACGCTTGCCGAATACCAGAAACACATCGAGAAAGATGCAGCGCTCGAACGTCGCTTCCAACAGGTTTACGTCGGTGAACCAACGGTGGAAGACACGATCGCGATCCTGCGCGGTTTGAAAGAGCGTTACGAAGTTCATCACGGCGTTCGTATCAAAGACTCGGCCATCGTCGCCGCGGCCACACTTTCAAATCGTTACATCACGGATAGGTTTCTACCCGACAAAGCAATCGACTTAATTGACGAGTCGGCTTCGCGTCTGCGCATCGAGATCGATTCGCTCCCGCAGGAGATCGATCAACTCGAGCGCGAGATCATCCAGCTCGAGATCGAGCGCCAGGCGTTGCAGCGAGAAGAAGACGACAAGTCGAAAGCGCGTTTGCACGAGATCGAACAACGCATTGCCGACCTGAAGGAAACTTCGGCGGGGATGAAAGCCAAGTGGCAGTCTGAAAAAGAAGCCATCGATCACATTCGCGCTGCCAAGGCCGAGCTCGAACAGCTTCGCTTCCAGCTCGACCAGGCACGCAACAACGGTGAGCTGGGACGCGCTTCTGAGATTCAATACGGCAAGATTCCCGAGCTCGAGCAAAGGCTCAAAGTCGACCAGGACAAACTCGCAAACTTCCAGCAAGACGGCGTCATGCTGAAGGAAGAAGTTGACGAAGAAGACGTAGCTGAAGTGGTCGCCAAGTGGACCGGCATCCCGGTTTCGCGAATGCTCGAAGGCGAGATGCAGAAGCTCGTCACGATGGAAGATCGACTCAGCAATCGCGTGATCGGACAGGAAGAAGCGCTCGCAGCAGTCGCAAACGCTGTCAGGCGTGCGCGCGCGGGCTTGCAGGATCCGAACCGTCCGATCGGCTCGTTCATCTTTCTTGGTCCAACCGGCGTCGGTAAGACTGAAACCGCTCGCGCGCTCGCAGAGTTTTTGTTCGACGACGAGCGAGCGATGGTCCGGCTCGACATGTCCGAGTACATGGAGAAACACGCTGTCGCGCGCATGATCGGAGCACCGCCGGGATACGTTGGTTACGACGAAGGTGGACAGCTTACGGAAGCAGTTCGCCGGCGTCCCTATTCGGTCGTTCTCTTCGACGAGATCGAAAAAGCGCATCCGGATGTTTTCAACGTTCTGCTCCAGATTCTCGACGACGGCAGACTGACGGACTCGAAAGGTCGAACGGTTGATTTCAAGAACACGGTTTTGATCATGACATCGAACCTCGGCTCGCGTGAGATCCAGGCGGCCGAAGGCGATGAGAAGCAGGTGCGTGAAGCTGTCATTCAGGAGCTGCGGCTGCATTTCAAACCGGAGTTTCTCAATCGTATCGACGACATCGTCGTCTTCCACCAGCTCTCGCGCGAACAGATCGGCAAGATCATCGACGTGCAATTGGAGCGTCTGACGGCAATGCTGCACGAGCGCAACGTGACGCTCGTGTTGGAGCCGTCGGCGAGAGAGCTTTTGATGCGCGAAGGTTACGACCCGACCTACGGTGCTCGACCCTTGAAGCGCGCGATTCAGTCGCTGATTCAGAACCCGCTTGCGGTGAAGCTATTGCAGGGCGAGATACTGCCCGGGCAAACGGTGAGAGTGTCGGCGAATGGCGACATGATGGAGTTTAAGACTGACGCGGCGTTTGCGACCGCTTGAGGAGCTTTGAAAACATGTCACAACAGTGGAACCCTTTGCAGGATTTGGTGATGTTGCAAGATCGAATGAACAGACTTTTCGAAGACGCCACACAAAGGCGCAACCAGTCAGATGCAGGCGCTAGCGATGAGTTTGAGCGAGCGGATTGGACGCCTGCTTCCGACATCTACGAAACTGATTCGGGCTACATGATCGCGATGGACCTGCCGGGAATCGATCGTGAGGCTTTGGAAATCGACATCAATGACAACCGGCTCGTGGTAAAAGGCACGCGCGCGATTGCAGAGTCGCGTGCGTCTCGCACCGAAAGACCGAGAGGAAAGTTTTTGCGAACTTACAGTGTTCCGGCGTCGGTCGACCCGGGCAAGATCGCGGCGGAGTACAAAGACGGTGTTTTGCAGATCAGTCTGCCGAAGCGAAATGAACAAAAGCCGAAGAAGATTGATATCAAGATTAGTTAGGACAGACGGACTATGACTAACGAAGAGAACGAGCTAAGGGTGACGGATCGTCGTCGCGTTTACCTCGACGAACAAGGAACTGAACGCGGGAACGCGGAAACCGAACAGCCGAGTCTCAAGCCGAGTTACGTCGAAGAGCTCGAGGCACGCACGAAGGCTGCTGAAAAGCAGTTGCAGGAGGTGCAGGCTCGTTTCGATCAGTTGCGGCAACAACTGCAACGCGAGACTGACGAAACTCGGCAGCGATTGAATCGTTCGGCGGACGAGCGCGCCACAGGCGAGAAGGCGAAGTTCATCGCGTCGTTGCTGCCTGCTCTCGATAACTTAAACAGAGCAGCGGCATCCGGAGATGCGCCGCGCGAAGCGATCCTCGAAGGCATTCGCAGTATCGCGACGACGTTCGAAGCGGCATTGACGAACGCTGGAGTGGAACCGATCCAGTCTGTTGGCGAAGAGTTCAATCCCGAGCTGCACGAAGCCGTGGACACTGAAGATACGGACAACGAGATGGACGGAAAGGTAATCGAGGAATATAGTCGCGGTTTCCGAATGGGCGACCGCCTGCTGCGACCAGCGCGTGTGAAAGTCGGACGTGCGTCAGGTCAAGCCCGAGAGGCAACAGAACAATAGACAGGATTTACAAGATGTGAACAGGATTTACATGTCAATCCTGAAAAATCTTGTAAATCCTGTCTAATCTTAGTCGAGGAGAAAATAGAGTGCCGGCAAAAGAGCTGAAGTTTAGAGAAGAAGCACGCAATGCGATGCTTCAGGGCGTGGACGTGCTTGCCAACGCGGTGCGTGTGACTCTTGGACCAAAAGGTCGCAACGTCGTTCTGGGAAAGAAGTACGGTGCGCCAGTGATCACCAAAGACGGCGTCACTGTTGCGAAAGAGATCGAGCTCAAGAACAAGTATGAAAACATGGGCGCGCAGATGGTCCGCGAAGTCGCCGTCAAAACCAACGACAAAGCAGGCGACGGCACCACCACCGCGACAGTCCTCGCGCAGGCAATCTTTCGCGAAGGCGTGAAGAACGTCGCTGCCGGCGCGAACCCGATGTCTTTGCAGCGTGGTATTCAGCTCGCGACCGAGAAAGTTGTCGCCGAGCTGGAGCGCATGTCGAAGAAGGTCAAGAGCAAGGAAGAGCTGAAGAATGTCGCCACAGTCTCGGCAAACAACGATCGTCACATCGGAGAGCTGATTTCCGAGGCGATGGACAAAGTCGGGAAAGACGGCGTCGTTACTGTCGAAGAATCAAGGACGCTGCAAACCGAACTCGACATCGTCGAGGGAATGCAATTCGATCGCGGTTTCCTGTCGCCGTACTTCGTCACGAACGCGGATCGCATGGAAGCAATTTTAGACGAACCCTACATTCTTCTTTACGACAAGAAGATTTCCGCGATGCGCGACCTGCTGCAGCTACTGGAACAGACAGCCAGCGCTGGACGTGCACTGCTGATCATTGCTGAAGATATCGACGGTGACGCACTCGCGACGCTCGTTGTGAATCGCCTGCGCGGAACGCTCAAAGTGTGCGCAGTGAAGGCCCCGGCGTTTGGCGATCGACGCAAAGCGATCCTCGAAGATCTCGCGATCCTGACGGGTGGAAGAGTCATCACTGAAGATCTCGGCATCAAGCTGGAGAACGTCACGCTCGAAGATCTCGGAACTGCCAAGCGTGTGATTGTCGACAAAGAGACCACGACGATCGTCGAAGGCGGTGGCGATAGCAAGGCGATTCAGGGTCGTGTAGCCATGATTCGCGCACAGATCGAAGAAACAACGTCTGACTATGATAAAGAGAAGCTCCGGGAACGACTCGCCAAGCTTGCGGGTGGCGTTGCGGTTGTCAAGGTCGGTGCGCCGACTGAGATGGCGATGAAAGAAGTCAAAATGCGTGTTGAAGACGCATTGAATGCGACCAAAGCAGCGGCGCAGGAAGGAATCGTCGTTGGAGGCGGCGTCGCGTTGCTGCGAGCGGCTAAGGTGCTCGAAAACCACGGCCACGAAGATCCGGACGTGCGTACGGGTGTAAAAATCGTGCAGCGCGCGTTACAGGAGCCGCTGCGAAGAATTGCAGAAAACGCAGGAACTGAAGGCGCGGTGGTCGTCGGAGAAGTCGAACAGTCGAAGGGAAACAAAGGCTACAACGCAGTCACTGGCGAAATCGTAGATCTCGCCGCGGCGGGAATCATCGATCCGACTAAAGTTGTACGCACCGCGTTACAAAACGCTGCGTCCATCGCAGGATTGTTACTTACCACTGACCTTGCTGTGACCGACGCGCCGGAGAAGAAGAAAGCTGGCCCGCCGATGGGCGGTGGTGACGATTACGACTATTAAGTATTAAGGATTTCTTTGCGGCCCTCTGCGTATCTCTGCGCTCTCTGCGTTAACAGTTGTCCTTAAACGTAGAGAGCGCAGAGATACGCAGAGGGCCGCAGAGGAAAATTTTAAAAACCACGATTAACGGCAGCAAATTTGCAACAGAGCGCTCGCCAGGATTGTTATTGCATTGAAACGCAACGGCGCTTATGCTGGCGACATCCAAGTCCAGCAACTTGGAAGCCGAGTTGTTTGAAAGTTGAGTGAATCGTCGCACTGAATGCTGATCAAAACGAGTGCGACGGTCGAAAAAAGATATGGGTGATTTAGGTTCATACAAAGATAAATTTGGCGACAGCGGTCAGCGCATTCTCGATCATGCGTTGAATGAATCGCGACGTCGCGACCAGAATTTCGTATCTGTGGAGCACATCCTTCAGGCCTTAACTGTTGAGGAGCCTGACATGTTCAACTCCACTATGCGTGAGCTATCGCTTGACCCGGTCGTGGTCAAAATGGCAATTGAGAAACGCCTGACCGGCAGCCGGAAACAACATGAGGGAAAGGGATTTCGCATCGGCCCTGATACTACTGACCTATTTAAGCGCGCAATGGAACGAGCTCGAATGCAGGGCCGCAAGACGATTGAAGCGACTGACATCTTTGAAGCGTTGAGCACGCACGACAGTATGTTCGTTGACGTACTGCGAAACATGGGTGCGAGCCCTGAAGCTGTTCAGGAAAACGTGCGAGCACAGGTGCAAAAACGAGAACAGGAAGAAGAGCTGAACAGGAAGAAGTTTGAGCTTCCGCCGTATTTGAAACACTTCGGAGTTTCACTCAACAGGCTTGCTCGGGCCGATAAGATTCCGCCCACAATCGGACGAGAAAAAGAAATACAACAAATCATCGAGATCCTCTGTCATCGCGAACGTGCGAATTCGCCGATGCTCGTTGGTGAGCCAGGCGTCGGTAAGACTGCGGTGATCGAAGGACTCGCGCGCCTGATCGAGCTGGAACCGGAGAAGGTTCCGGCGCGCCTGCGTTCGTCTCACATCGTTCAATTACAAATGGGCGGCATCGTGGCAGGAACAATGCTGCGAGGCATGTTTGAAGAACGCATCAAGGGAATCATTGACGAAGTCAAAGAACGCGACAATCTGATTCTCTTCATCGACGAAGCACATACGATCATCGGTGCGGGCGCAGCGCTCGGCACGTCTTCTGACGCGGCCAACATGTTCAAGTCTGCGTTGGCGCGGGGTGAGATGCGCATCATCGGTGCGACTACGCTTTCCGAGTACAAAGAATATATCGCTGACGACGAAGCACTCGCACGTCGCTTCCGCATGGTGAAAGTTGTCGAGCCGACGCTCAACGAGACCAAGGAAATCCTGCTCGGTCTTCGTCCGCGACTCGAGAAAAACTACTCCGTCAAGATTTCGGACGAGGCCATCAACACAGCGTTGGAGATGGCTCCGAAGTACATCCGCAATCTGCACCTGCCTGACAAAGCCATCGGTTGGCTCGACACGGCGGCGGTGAAGGTTGAGATCAACGAGCCGCAGAAGATGGTGGTCCGGCCCGAGCACGTCATCGACGTGATCTCGCAGGAGTCACGCATTCCGCGCGACATGATCTTCCGTGATACAGGCGATCGCTTTGCGATGGTTGAAACGATGCTGAGTCGTCGTGTTATCGGCCAGAAGGATGCGATCAAGGCAGTTGCACAGCGGCTGCGTTTGAACAAAGGTCCACTGAAAGAGTCGCACTACAAACCCGACGGTGTGCTGCTGTTTCTTGGCCCAACGGGTGTCGGCAAGACTGAGCTGGCCAAAGCTGTTGCCGAGTTCATGTTTGGTGACGAAGAGAAAATGGTTCGCATCGACATGTCGGAGTACAGCGACGGCACGGTTAGCATCGAGAAATTAATCGGAATGCCGCGCGGCATCGTCGGCTCGGAGCGAGGCGGAATCCTTACCGAGCAACTGCGCGAGAATCCCTACACGGTGCTGCTGCTCGACGAGGTTGAGAAAGCGTCGCCTTACTTGATGAACCTGTTTCTGCAGGCTTTCGACGAAGGTTGGTTGACGGACGGGCGCGGCAAGAAAGTTTATCTTTCGGACGCGATCATCATCATGACTTCGAACCTTGGCTCGGAGAATTTCAAGAAGTTTGAAAAGCCCCTGGGCTTCGGCACCAAGACGGCTTCTGACTTCCGCCTTGTGAAGAACGAAGTGATGAAGGCTTCAGAGCAAAGATTCTCGCCGGAATTTCGGAACCGAATCGACGAGATCATCGTGTTCTCACCGTTGACGATGGATGAGGTTCGCCAGATCGCGAGACTCTATCTTGAAAAACTGAAGCGGCAGATGGAGCGGCAGGGCAAGTATGTTGAAGTAACCGAAGCGGCAGTGAATCAACTCACCGAGGCCGGTTACAACACTGCTTACGGTGCGCGCTTCCTGAAGCGAACCATCGACGAGAAAGTGAAACTTCCAATCACCAGCTTGTGGAAGACGGCGTCACGTTTCCGCGTTGATGTCGAGAATGGTGAAGTTGTTGTGAAGCCGGATAATGATGGCCCCAAGCCAGAATTCAACTAAGACAGGATGACAGGATTTACAAGCTTGACATGATTCATCTTGTAAATCCTGCAAATCCTGTAATCCTGTAAAACATGATCCTCCTGCTAATAATCTCCTTACTTTTCGCGCAGTCCCCTGCCCCGGTTGATCAAAAATCACAAGAGATCATCGATCGCGCGATCGAAGTACTCGGCGGACAGAAGTATCTCGGCGTTCAAACAATAATCGGCAAAGGGTTCTACACGACGTTCAAAGACGGTACGTCGCAGATCCCTGCGCGCTTCCTCGACTACATCCAGTATCCCGATCACGAGCGCACGGAATTTTCGGGCGCGGGCATTCGCACGATCCAAACCAACGCCGGCGACACGGGATGGATGTTTGACGGCGCCGTTAAGAAGATCTCAGACCAGTCGCCCAAACAGGTCGAGGATTTCAAGCAGGCGATTCGCACGAGTCTCGAGTATCTACTGCGTGGCTACTGGAAAAAGGACGGCGGCAAGATCACTTACGCCGGTCGACGCGAAGCAGGTGTTGGCAAGCGCAACGAAACGATCCGTCTGGCTTTTCCTGATGACTGGTGGATCGAGTATGAGTTCGGCGCGCGAGACGGTTTGCCGGCAAAGATCATTTACAAGCGTGAGCACAAAGACATGGACAGTGGCGACGTGGTGTTGATGACTGAAGAAGATCAACTCCTCAAATTCATCACCGTCGACGGTGTCACCGCGCCGTGGGTCGTGGACCACTTTGTCAACGGCAAGCAAACCTCGCGGATCAATTATGAGTCAGTGCAGTACAACCAGAAGTTTGCAGACAGCCTCTTCGCCAAGCCAGCCGACGTGAAGAGCATTAAATAATCACATCGCTAACCCGCCATCAACCTGGATGACCTGGCCCGTTATATAACGAGCATCATCTGACAACAGAAACGCCGCGATGCGGGCCACTTCATCCGGCTCCGCGAAACGACCGAGCGGGATCTGCTCGCGAATTTTTGCCTGGTAAGTTTCATCGAGTTTGCCGGCCATGTCAGTCGCAACCATGCCGAGCGCGAGCGCGTTGACCGTCACCTTTCTGCTCGCAACTTCTTTCGCCAGGGATTTTGTCAATCCAACCATGCCGGCCTTCGACGCTGAATAGTTAGACTGTCCCGGCATTCCCACCTCACCACTGATCGACGAGATGTTGAGGATCGATCCACCGGTGTCTTGTCGCAGCATCGTCCGCAACGCCGCCTTCGCGAAGTTCCACGATCCTTTGAGGTTCGTGTTGAGCACTTGATCCCAATCGTCTTCTTTCATGCGCAGGATGAGATTGTCTCGTGTGACGCCAGCGTTGTTGATGAGGAAATCGATGCGCCCAAACGCTTCCTTTACTTGTTGGACCATCGCGGCCGCGGCCTCAGTGCTCGCCACGTCACACTGCACCGCCAAACTGCGCACACCCAACGCTTCGAGCTCTGACTTCAAACTCTCCGCAGCTTCAGCGCTCTTCGCATAATTGAAAGCGACATCAGCGCCACGTTTTCCTAATTCGAGCGCGATGGCCCGTCCAATGCCGCGTGTCCCTCCGGTGACGATCGCCACGCGCCCTGCAAATTGTTTTTGATCCGACATGAGCCACTAAATAACACATAAAACCCTTTAGCCACAAAAGGCACAAAAAGCACAAAAGAGTTCTGCCGATTTCTTATGTGCTTTATGTGCCTTTTTGTGGCTAAAAATGGTTTAGTGGCACCAGTCGCCGGTCTGCTGCAAACAACGGAAGTTGTTACCGAGGGCCGGGAAAACAGGCGTGCCGTCAGCTCGCTTCACGTCACGAATGAAAGCGTCCGGACGAATGAAGCCGTTGCGCGGATCCTCGGGGATCGGGCAGAGGACCCAACGGAACACAGGGTCGTTAACAGGACGCGTGCGCAGCTCGATAAATCCTTTGGACGCGAGATTGTCGATCTGCGACGGGCTCGTCAGGATCGCCGTGCCGTCAAGGTCACGACCGTTAGACGCTGCGATCGGATCGAGTTCTTTCTTTCCTTCTTTGGTGAAAGCTTTCGGTGTGTAAACTACCCAAACGGCGACCCACATGCCGAGCGGATCGTTTGAGAAGTAACCGTCGCGCGTGTCGAACATGTTGTCCTGTCGCTTGTTCGGAAGAAACGGATCGAGGATGGAGCCATTCGACGCTTTCGGAAAGATGAACACGCGGAAGTGCTCGGCAGTGTCGAACGAAGCCTGGGCGCGCGCCGTCAGGTTACCTGCGGCGTCGTGCTCGAAGCTGTTCGAGTTGAGCACGCCGAAGATGTTCGCGTAAGTTAGACCACTCGAGCCGGTGGTGCCGGGGGTGGTTTCGATGGTCCTGACGTTTGCGCGGTTCGGATCGGTATTGGTGTTATCAACCACGAAGTCGCCTGCGCGTGACGGAGTACCGACACGCAGCACAATGTTTTCAGGGATGATGCCGTGTGCGCGGTAGGTAGCATCGCTGAAATCGAATGGTGATGTGCCGAGGTCGGTGCCGCCATCAGCGGAAACGCTCGTACTGAAGTTAAGACTAGCTACCATCGCCAGCGCGAGTGCGACGACAGCAAACCAGATGGTCCATTTTGAAGTGGTTCTATTTTTCATGATCGGTGAGCTCCTTCGTAATCTCTCAAGATGAGGAGCGCATCATGTATGAAGAGTCTTCGAAGGAATGTCAGGGCGACGACAATGCAATAAAAAAGCTAACAGAACCGAGCGCGGTAGCGCCGGGTCAAACAAAACAAAAAGCGTGTTGCTTGAATTTGACCCGGCGCTACCGCGCTCGGTTCTGTTAAAAAGCTGCGTACGTCTGAAGCTCTTTGAGGCGCTTGACTCGAATGCAACCACGGCCCAACTCGATGATGCCGCGACGTTCGAGATCGTTGAGTACAGTGGTAGTGGTTTGACGTGCGGCGCCGATGAGACTCGCAACGTCCTGGTGTGTGAGCGGCACGATGTAATCAGTGGCAGCGCTTTCGAATTCGGCGGAGCCCGTTGCAAGCTCGTGCAGTAGCTCGCAGATGCGTCCTGGCACCGGTTTCGATGTGATGTCGGAAAGCTTCTTCTCCATTCGTCTTCTGCGATCGCCAACGAGCTTGATGTAACTCAACGCCAGCATCGGCAGAGATGTGAGAAGCTTCGTAAAATCGTGCTTCGAGAAAACCCACATCAACACATCGTCCATCGCCTGGGTCATGTTGCTGCGCTGCGACTCGTCCACCAGCGCAAACTCGCCAAAGATCTCCCCAGGCTGAATGATGTCGATCGCGATCTCTTTGCCCGTTTCAGAAAGCACGGAAAGCTTTACTCGCCCGTGTTTCAGAATGTAGACGAAGTCAGCGCGATCGCCGGGCATGTAGATGAACTCGCCGCGCGTCTTGCGCAGACTGCGTGCGTGCGCCGCGATGCGACTCATCTCCTCTGATGCCAGTCCGGAGAAGAGTTGTACACGCCGGTTATGTCGAGGCCCCGGAAATTCAACAATCGGGGATGCTGCGACTCCCATAAATTCAACTCCTAACGGGAGGGAACTTTGTTGGAGTACTGGGCGACGACTCCATCGAGTGAGGTACCTTGCATCCAAGCGACTTCTCAAACGCTTATTAACTCGGGCGCTTGAAGCATGTCCACAAGACTCCTTTCGCTCCGCTGCAATTGCTCGCGCGTGGGCATGCGATCGAGACGAAGCAATTCCTCGGCCGCAGCCATCTCGCGGTCGCGATTCATGCCGGCGACAGCGCGTACGCGGTTGTCCTTCACGTAGAAAGCAAGAAAGTCCTGCGCTGCGACGTCGCCACGGTAGATGATCTTGTCCCAAGATGAGACATGTCCGACGTAGAGCAGTCCAATGTCGAACTGTCGAGTCCAGAAGAAAGGAACCGCATCGAACGTGACGTTGAGTCCTAACATATTACGTGCCGCCGTACGGCCTTGCTGCTGCGCGGTGCGCCAGTGCTCGATCCGCAAGTTCTCCCCCGAGCGCGGATCGGGAAAGCTGGTAATGTCACCCGCAGCAAAAAGTCCGTCGGCGGCACGCAGCCGCGAATCAACAACAACCGCCCCCGCCTGGTCCAGCTCCACTCCATCGAGAAACTGCGTGACAGGTCGTACCCCCACTCCGACAACAACCATGTCCGTCTCGATGATCTCGCCATTGTCAAGCGCGACGGCTTCGACGTTGTGATTACCTTCGAAACCGTAGACGATATTGCCAAGCTTGAACCGAACGCCGTGACTTTCGTGCACACGCCGGAACAACGCGCCAACTTCCGCGCCGAGCGTGGCTTCAAAAGGCTCCTGCGACGGCGCAATCACAGTTACTTCAAGACCAAGCTCACGCAGACTGTAAGCGGCCTCCATGCCGATGAAACTCGCACCAACAACGACCGCGCGTCGACAGTGCTTTGCCGTTTCAATGATCGAGTCGGCATCGGCGAAGCTGCGCAACACACAAACGTTCTTCAGATCCGAGCCGTGAATGTTTAGACGCACGGGCGCGCCGCCTGTCGCGACGAGTAGCGCGTCGTAGTCCATCGTCTCACCGCTTTCAAACGTGATCGTCTTGCTGCGTGCATCGACATTTGTAACCTCGCGGTTCAGCAAGAGCGTGATGTCGTGCTCTTTGAAGAAGTCTTCACCACGCAACGGCATCCACGCTGGATCGGCATGACCGTGCAGGTAATCCTTGCTGAGATTGGGTCGATCGTAAGGCGCACGATCTTCGCGCGTGACCATTACGACGCTGCCACGGAAACCTTCTTCGCGTAACGTCTGCGCCGCAGCGTAACCTGCCGCGCCCGCACCGATAATCACGAACTGTCGCGAATCGACTGACGTGTCGCGCTTACACATCGACGGCGTGCGTCGATCTTCTGCGCTTTCTTCTGCGTCTGCCGGCAGACTCAGCATGATGCGTTCGCCATCGACTCGCAGCGGGTAAGAAACAAGCGAGTCGAGCGCGGGTGGATCCTCCATATCTCCATTTACGACGTTGAAGGCCGCGTGGTGCCACGGGCACACGACACGAGTGCCGCAGAGCGTGCCTTCAGCGAGTGGTCCGCCGTAGTGAGGGCAGGTCGCACTGACTGCGTGGTAGTTATCACCAACACGAGCCAGCAGTATCTTTGCTTCATCGACTGAGATTTCTTTCATCTCGCCGTCGTGAAGATCGAAAGCATTAGCGAGATGAACTTCTTTCAGAGACATTGCAGTAGTTAGGCCACACTGACGAGATGGCCCATCTTCTCCTTCTTGGTCTTGAGGTACTTGACGAATGAATCGTGCGGCTCCACTTCGAGAGGCACGCGCTCGATGACTTTGATTCCTGCTTGTCGCAGCGCCTGGATCTTCGCTGGGTTGTCAGACATCACGCGCACTGCGCGCAAACCGAGATCGAGCAGGATTTCGGCGCACTGCTCGTAACGGCGCATATCTGCCGCGAAGCCGAGCCGCTCGTTGGCTTCGATCGTGTCTGCGCCTTCGTCCTGCAATGCGTACGCGCGAATCTTGTTGATGATGCCGATGCCGCGACCTTCCTGCTGCTGGTAGACGATGGCTCCGTGTCCTTCCTGCTCGATGAGTTTCATGGCCGCCTGGAGCTGCCGGCCGCAGTCGCACTTGACTGAGCCAAACACGTCGCCCGTCATGCACTGCGAGTGAATGCGCACGAGGCTCGACCGATCAGATCTCAGGTCGCCCTTCACGAGCGCGACAAATTCTTCCTCGGAGTCGAGCGAGCGAAAACCGATAATGCGAAACTCACCCGTCTCGGTGGGCAGTCGCGCTTCAGCTACTCGCTCGACTGTCTGAGGCGCGGAGTGAATTAGTCTGAGTGTCATATTTGTTCGC
>DASYFE010000180.1:0-30860 GCA_036498585.1 Pyrinomonadaceae bacterium
GCAAGTATCGAACGCTGGGTGAGACGCCGCGCCCTTACGTCTATCTGCCCCTTAGCCAATCCTACGATCCGAAGATGACTCTTATCGTACGCACCACGGGCGAGCCGAAGGCTATCACGCCAATCGTGCGCGAACAGATCCGTGCGCTGAATGCAAACCTTCCGATCGCAGACGTGCAGACATTGCGTGAACAATTAGAGCTCACGCTGCTTCCGTCGCGCATTGCTGCATGGACTCTGGGTAGCTTTGGCGCACTCGCGTTGGTGCTTGCAGGTATTGGGATCTACGGTGTTGTTTCTTATGGCGCGGCGCAACGCACACGCGAGATTGGAGTGCGGATGGCGTTGGGCGCGAAGGAAAAAGACGTGCTTCGACTAGTGCTTGGGGATGGGTTGATCGTGATCGGCGCGGGGCTCGCGATTGGTTTGTTGCTCGCTGCGGCTGCGACGCGCGTGATCGCTTCGTTTCTGTATGGCGTCGGTGCGACCGATCCTTTGACGTTCATTGCTGTGCCGTTGTTGCTGGGAGGTGTGGCTCTGCTCGCGTCTTATATTCCGGCGAGAAGGGCGGTGAAAGTCGATCCACTCGTGGCGCTTAGATACGAGTAATTGCGCCAGTTGGCATGCACAGAACCGAGCGCGGTAGCGCCGGGTCAGGTGCAACAGGGCGCTCAGACCAACGTTTGACCCGGCGCTACCGCGCTCGGTTCTGTGCGGGGTTGAAGACTAAATTCCATGAGCACACTCATTCAAGATCTTCGCTACGGCTTGCGGATGTTGCTCAAGCAAAAGGGGCTGACGGCCGTCGCGTTGCTTTCCCTTGCGCTTGGCATCGGCGCCAACACGGCGTTGTTCAGTATCGTCGACGCGATGCTGTTGAAGATGTTGCCGGTGAAAGAGCCGGATCGATTGGTGCTTTTCAAAACGATCGCACCGCAGGGTTTCTCAGTCGGGAGTTACAACGGCAGCTCCAACAAGGATCAGCAAACCGGTCTCATTAACAGGACCTCATTCGCATTTGTGACGTACCAGCGCCTGCGCGAGCAAGAAGGCCCAATGTCCGACATCTTCGCGTTTGGAAATATCGGACTGAATGTCACCGCCGATGGTCAGGCGGAGATTGCGAACGGACAAGCTGTGACCGGGAATTACTACGCAGCGCTCGGTGTGCAGCCTGCGGTTGGTCGGGTGCTCAATGATGAGGACGATAAAGCCGGCGCCGCGCCAGTTGCGGTTCTGAGTCATCGTTACTGGCAGAAGCGGTTTGGTGGCGATGCAGCCATCGTTGGCAAACAGATCAATCTCAACAACGTGCCGTTTACTGTTGTCGGTGTGTCGGCTAAAGGTTTTGACGGCACGGCGGGTGTCGGCACGTCGCAGGACGTTTCCATTCCCGTCGCGATCGAGCCACAACTTTACGCCGACAAAGATCGCTCTTACATGAACGGCGCGGGTGTTTGGTGGCTGCGCATCATGGGTCGTCTGAAGCCCGGCGTAACTCCCGAACAAGCGCAGGGACAGTTGGAAAACGCATTTCTGCAATCGGTGCTCGAACATCGCGCCGCACGTCAGGCCGCGGCGAAGGCGAGAGGCGGCAATGCGATCAGCGATCTCGATCCGCAGCAATACCCGCGACTCATTGCTGATCCGGGCGGCCAGGGCGAGATGTATCGCCGCAAATATTACGCTCCCTCGCTATACCTTTTGCTGGGCGTCGTCGGGCTCGTGCTGCTGATCGCATGTGCGAACGTTGCGAATCTCCTGTTGTCCCGATCAGCAGGACGACAAAAAGAGATCAGTTTGCGATTGGCCCTCGGCGCGAGTCGCCGTCGTCTCATCCGTCAACTGCTGACTGAAAGCGTTCTGCTAGCCGTTCTTGGTGGTCTGTTTGGAATTATCTTCGCGATCTGGATCAAGGATGGACTGATCGCAGTCAGCCTTTGGGGTGGTCGTGGGATGGCGTTAGAGCCGCGTCTCGACTGGCGTGTACTCGGTTTCACACTCGGGCTCTCGTTGTTGACCGGAATCGTCTTCGGTCTCGCGCCCGCATGGCGCACGACGCGTATCGATCTCACACCGTCGTTGAAAGACAGTGGGCGCTCGTCAACTTCTGTACACCGCTCGTTATTAAGTCGCGGGCTCGTAGTAGTCCAGGTGGCGTTGTCGTTGTTGCTGCTGGTTGGTGCGGGATTGTTCGTACGCACGTTGCTCAACTTGCAACGCGTCGATCCAGGCTTCAACACGCAAAACCTTTTGCTGTTTGACGTTGAGCCGGCGTTGATTGGCTACAAAGACGACAAGCTGCGGCAGATATACGCTCTGATCGGCGAGCGTCTCGAAGCTGTTCCGGGCGTGCAGGGCGTGACGTTTTCACGAATGCCGTTGCTGTCGCAGTCGTCCAGCTCGAGCAGCGTGTTTTTGCGTGAAGCGTTGAATGCGACTCCGGATTCCGAAGGACGCATTCCGCCGAGTGGCGAAGGCTACCGCCACGTTGTACGCGAAAACTTTTTGCAGGCGATGGGCATTCCATTGCTTTCGGGTCGCACCTTTGGACCGCAGGACGACACGAACTCGCCGAAAGTCGTAGTCGTTAATCAGACGTTCGCGAATAAATTCTTTCCTGACCAGAATCCGATCGGAAAGCGCTTCACGTACGATACGAAGAAGCCTGACGAGCTCGAAATCATCGGCATCGCCAGGGATGCGAAGTACACCAGCCAGCGCGACGAGATCCCTCCGACCGTTTATTCCTCCTATCGACAGGAGCGTCCGCAGTCCGGTGCGACATTCGAAGTTCGGACCACAGGCGATCCGTCAGCGACGATCGCGAGCGTGCGCAGTGTCGTGCGCGAGATCGAGCCGAACCTGCCGGTGATGAATGTCAAATCGCAAGTCGAACAGGCGGATGAAACGCTGCGCATGGAACGCCTGTTTGCGAAGTTGTTGACGCTGTTTGCCCTCCTGGCCCAGCAGCTCGCGGCGATCGGATTGTTTGGCGTGCTTGCTTACACCGTTTCGCAACGCACACACGAGATCGGGATTCGCATGGCGCTCGGAGCAGATCGCGGGAACGTGCTGCGGATGATCGTGAAGCAGGGAATGATACTTGTTTTGATTTGTGTAGTTCTCGGCGTGGTTGGTGCTTACATCCTGACGAAGTATCTCGAGAGTTGGATCAGTTTGTCGAAGATGTTGTTTGGCGTGAAGGTGACGGACCCGCTGACGTACGGCGTGATCGCGGTGCTATTGACGTTCGTGGCGCTGATCGCCTGCTACATTCCGGCGCGCCGCGCGACGAAGGTCGATCCACTCGTGGCGCTGCGTTACGAGTAATAGGACCGATAGGACCAATAGGACCTATTTCAGCGATGACTCAAGACTTGATCTACGGTTTGCGGTGGTTGCGGAAGAATCCGGGCTTCACGGCTCTCGCCGTGTTGATGCTCGCGGTCGGCATCGGTGTGAACACCGCGATGTTCAGTGTGATCAATGCCGTGCTGTTGCAGCCGCTGCCTTATGCCGAGCCGGACCGCATCGTGTGGATGAATGAATCGGGGCCGGAAGTCGCTAATCGCCAGGTCTCTTATCCAAACTTCGTCGATTGGCGCGCGCGCAACTCGGTCTTCGAATCGATGTCGACGTTTCGCGGTTGGTCGGCGAACATCACCGGCACTGACAAGCCCGAGGCGCTCGAGGCGCGCATCGTTACTGCTGATTACTTCCGCGTGATGCGCACGACGCCGCTGCTGGGCCGCGACTTCACGGCCGACGACGACAAGCCTGGCGCACCGCCAGTCACGATCATTAGCTACGCATTCTGGCAACAACGATTCGCAGGCGACCCAAATATCGTCGGCAAGGAGATCCTGCTTGACGACAAGGCGCACACAGTGATCGGCGTCACGCGCCAGGACTTCATACACCAGGGACCGCCGCCGTTGTGGGTCCTCATGGGTCCGTTGAATTGGAAAGGTCGAGACGTGCGCAATGGTGGAAACGTGATCGCGCGTCTGAAGCCGGGCGTAACGATCGATCAGGCGCGCGACGAGATGAACCGCATCTCGCAACAGTTGCGAAAGGAATATCCAATCCATAACGCCGGCGCGAATGTCGTGAACGTCGTGTCGCTTCAGGACAGCATCACGAAGCGAGTCAGCACTGCTTTAAAGATCCTCTTCGTAGCAGTCGGGCTCGTGTTGCTCATCGCGTGCGCGAACGTCGCAAATCTCCTGCTCGCGCGTGCGGCGGCGCGGCGTAAAGAGTTTGCAGTGCACTCGGCGCTCGGCGCGTCGCGATTCAGACTCGTACGGCAGATGATGATCGAGAGTCTCTTGCTGTCGATCGCAGGCGGCGTCCTCGGGTTCTTCTTTGCTTCGTGGACTGTGCTGCTACTTTCGCGCGTCGCGCACGAGACAGTGCCACGCATGAACGGCGTGCAGCTCAGCGGCAGAGTGCTCGTCTTCAACATCGCAGTGTCTTTATTCACCGGATTACTCTTTGGTGTATTGCCTGCGCTGCGCTCGTCTCAAACAAACTTACAGGACACGCTGAAAGATAGCAGCTCGACAACGACCGACAGTGGCGGCAAGCGATTGCGCGGCACGCTCGTCGTCGCAGAAGTTGCATTCTCGGTCGCGTTGCTGGTCGGCGCGGGCTTGTTGGTGAAGAGTCTCGTGCTGTTGTTGAGCAATGACAACGGCTTCGATCCGAACGGCGTGCTCACAATGGAGCTCAAGGTGTCGCGCAGTCGTGGCGGGGACCAGGCAGAGCTCGGCCGGCTGCTTCATCAAGTGTTGCAGGCAGCACAAGCTCAACCTGGTGTTCAAAGCGCGACGCTTTCCGCAGCGCTTCCGGGCATTCCCGACGGCACGCAAAGCGACATCTCAGCCGAAGGTTACCGACAGGAGAAGAAGGGCGAGATCATCAACGTCGATTGGTCCATCGTGACGCCCGATTACTTCAAGACGATGAAGATCCCAATCCTGCGCGGCCGCACCTTTACACGAGACGAAGACGAACGGGCTCAACCGGTGGTCCTTGTTGATGAGAATCTCGCGCGGCGCTTCTGGCCCAATGAAGAAGCACTCGGCAAACACATCGGATACGACAGTCCGACCTGGCACGAGATCATCGGCATCGTTCCCGCGGTGCGAGCTTTCGGATCTGAAACTCAACCGCTGATCAGGATCTACACGCCGATGGGTCGCCTGCCGCAGCGCAACGCGGTGTTGTCAATTCGTTCTACCACGAGCGACGCGAAGGCCTTAACTGCCGGAATCACGAACGCTGTGCGCCAGATTGATAAAGATCTGCCGATCGCTGAAGTCGCGACGTTTGACGACATCCTGGCGCGCGAGTCTTCCACGCGTCGTTTCAATGCGATGCTCTTCTCGATCTTTGCCGCACTCGCGCTCGTGCTCGCGGTGACGGGCGTTTATGGAGTGCTCGCCTATTCAGTTTCACAACGCACACACGAGGTTGGCATACGCATGGCGCTCGGCGCGGGCCGTCGTGACGTGTTGCGGTTGTTCATGGGCCAGGGAATGCGGCTCGTGTCATGCGGTGTTGTGATTGGATTGGGCGGCGCGTTTGCGCTCACGCGTTTGATGTCGAGTTTGTTGTTTGGAGTTTCGACCACTGATGCGACGACGTTTGTCCTCGTTGCGATCGGATTGGCGATTGTGGGGGCTTTCGCATGCTATCTACCAGCGCGAAGGGCGACGCGTGTCGATCCACTGATCGCGCTTCGTTACGAGTAATAAGTCTTATAGGACAGATAGGACCTATTTGATGATCGCTGATATCCGTTACACCTTACGCTTGTTGACGAAGAACCCTGCGTTTGCCGGCGTCGTGGTGCTCACACTCGCTCTCGGCATCGGCGCGAATGCAGCGATCTTCTCGCTCCTCGATCAGGTGTTGTTGCAAAGTCTGCCAGTCGCAAAGCCCGATCAGCTTGTGGTGCTTTCGGTCTATGACGCGAAGTCGCCAGAGATGGATAGCTCCTTCTCGTATCTGATGTACCAGGACCTGCGCGATCGAAACTCCGCTTTCTCGGGCGTGATCGCGCGTGGCGGCACGCAGATGAATGTCAGCTACGGCGACCAGACGGAGCGTGTGAGCGGCGAGCTCGTCAGTGGAAACTTTTACGAAGTGCTCGGTGTTCGTCCCTGGGCCGGCAGGTTGTTTACGCAGGACGACGATCGCACGCCCGGCGCGCATCCGGTCGCCGTCTTGAGCTACAGGTTTTGGGAAAGCAGGTTCAATAAAGATCCAAACTTGATCGGCAAGACGATCCTCATCAACGAACACCCGATGACCGTGCTCGGCGTTACGCCGCCCAGTTTCTACGGTGTTGACCTCACAAACAATCCTGACGTGCGCGTGCCGTTGATGATGACGCCGGTCTTCAATCCGTTGCCGCCGACGCGAATGCAAAGCCGGCGTCACCAATGGCTGAGTGTGATGGCGCGTCGCAAAGACGGGGTGTCTCCGGAACAAGCGCAGGCGTCGCTGAGTGTTACTTATCAACAGATCCGACAATACGAAGCAGAACAATTGACTGCTAATGGAACGAAATTCAATCGCGAGAAATTCATGGCGCAACGCATTGCTGCGGTACCCGGCGATCAGGGATTTCGTCACCTGCAAGTCGAGCTGCGTACGTCGTTGCTGTTGCTATTCGGCGCGACCTGCGCGGTGCTGCTGATTCTTTGCGCGAACCTTGCAAACCTGATGATGGCGCGGGCCACTGTGCGCGCGCAGGAAATCACGGTGCGGCTCGCACTCGGCGCCGGTCGATTGCGTCTGCTGCGACAGTGGCTGACTGAAGGCGTGGTCCTGTCGACGATCGGCGGTGTTGTCGGGATCTTCATTGCGCTCTGGATCAAAGCCGGTCTGATTGCGTTCATACCCCCTGATTACCGTCAAAATCTGCGCGCGAGTTTTGACTGGCGACTGTATGCATTCATTCTCGGAGTGTCGCTCCTGCTGGGGATCGCGTTTAGCCTCGCGCCGGCGATTCAAGCGGCGCGACAGGTGTTTGCGCCGGGAATGCGATTCGAGTCGCGCAGCTTTACGGCAGGGAGCAAGCTCCTGAGTCTGCGTAGCGGTTTGATCCTGGTCCAGGTTGCCTTCTCGTTGCCGTTGCTCGTGACTGCTGCGCTTTTACTAAGGACGCTGCAAAACCTGCGCGCGTTCGATACGGGATTCGGCAAGGAGAACGTGCTGCTGGCCAGTGTTAACCCCGCGCTCAACGGCTATACGAAAGAGCGCACGGCGGCATTTTTCGACGAGTTGCTGGCGCGAACACGCACACTGCCCGGCGTCAATTTCGCCAGCCTTGCTTCCGACTCGCCTATCTCCGGTGGTTGGGATCAAAACGGCATCGTGGTTGAAGGATACACGCCGCGCGAAGGCGAACGGATGTCGTGCGACGCCACGTATGTTTCGAGTGACTACTTCAAGTCACTCGAGATTCCTTTTCTCATCGGTCGCGATTTTGACGAACGCGATCGCATCGGCGCGCCGAAGGTCGTCATCGTTAACGAAAAGATGGCGAAGCAGTACTTCGGCAGCACGTCCAACGCGATCGGGAAGCGCATCGGGCTGGATGACGTGCCCGACAGGACAATCGTCGGCGTCGTCAAGGATGCGCAATACATCAATCTGCGTGAGAACCTGCGCAAGCATTTTTACGTGCCGACGACGCAGGACGCGACACTCTCGAACCTGACGCTGCACGTTAAGACTTCAAATGATCCGAATGCGGTTGCGGAACAGTTGCGTGCTGAATTGAAGGCGCTCGATCCACACCTGCCGCTTTACAACATCAAGACGCTTTCGACCGAGATCGATGAGTCGCTGATCCAGGAGCGCATGGTGACGTGGCTGTCAACCGCGTTTGGATTGCTCGCGACGTTTCTGACGGCGCTCGGACTTTACGGTGTGTTGACGTTCTCAGTTGCGCGACGCACGCGCGAGATCGGAATTCGTGTCGCGCTCGGCGCACAACGCCGCGACGTGTTCCGGATGATCATGATCCGCGGCGTGACGTTGGTTTGTGTTGGTGTGGCGATCGGGATTGGCGCGTCGTTCGCATTTTCGCGATTCCTGAGCTCGTTGTTGTTTGGTGTGACGCCGAACAACGTGACGACGCTCGTGGGCGTTTCAGTTGGGTTGATCGCGGTTGCGCTGCTGGCCTGCTACATCCCGGCCCGGCGCGCCACGCGAGTCGATCCACTGGTGGCACTGAGATACGAATGAAGCGAATTAACGCCGAAGGCGTTCGCTAATGTCAGCCCAGGGTTCGAGGAACGAGAACCCTGGGATCGAGTAAGAAAAAGGGCTTGAAACCCTGAAAGGGTTGTAACGGTCTATTTGAAGCTAGCTGCTGGCCTGCTACATCCCGGCCGGCGCGCGACGCGAGTCGATCCACTGGTGGCGTTGAGATACGAATGAAGCGAATTAACGCCGAAGGCGTTCGCTAATGTCAGCCCAGGGTTCGAGGAACGAGAACCCTGGGATCGAATAGTAAAGTGGCCTTGAAACCCTGAAAGGGTTCCGAGGTTGGCGAACCCTTTCAGGGTTAGAAGGCCTTTTAATTGGCTGGTCCCAGGGTTCTCGCAAGCTCGCACCCTGGGTACCGAAATAAAAAAATGGAATGAACCCTGAAAGGGTTCGCCAACCTCGGAACCCTTTCAGGGTTGTAACGGTTTATTTGAAGCTAACCCAGGGTTCTCGCAAGCTCGAACCCTGGGCTGAAATTAGCGAACGCCTTCGGCGTTAATTGGAGAAACACATGTTCCAGGACATTCGCTACGGGATACGGATGCTGCTCAAGAAGCCGGGCTTTACGGCGGTGGCGGTGTTGTCGCTTGCGCTCGGGATTGGCGCGAATACGGCGATTTTTAGTTTGCTTGATGCGGTTCTATTAAAGACGCTGCCGGTTGAGCGGCCGGACCAATTGGTTCTGT
The DNA here is from genome assembly GCA_036498585.1 of Pyrinomonadaceae bacterium. Taxonomy (GTDB): domain Bacteria; phylum Acidobacteriota; class Blastocatellia; order Pyrinomonadales; family Pyrinomonadaceae; genus PSRF01. Next base: position 8,975 of record DASYFE010000180.1, read on the forward strand.
TTGGCAAAGGGGAAAGCATGGGAATGACCACCGGCTTCCCCGACGGGAGCACGGACCTCTATTCCTATCCCTTCTATCGACAGGTGCAGCAGCAACGCACCGACGTGTTTTCAGGAGTCGCGAGTCTGCTGAGCATACCTTGGAACGTACACGGCTTCGTCAACCAGGGCGCCGACATCGAGCAGCTACAAGTGCAACTCGTCTCTGGCAGTTATTTCCCCGTGCTCGGAGTCAATGCCGGACTCGGCCGCGTGTTGACTGAAGCTGACGATCAAAACGTCGGCGCTCATCCGGTTGCAGTCGTGAGTTATGCGTGGTGGCAACAACGACTCGCCGGCAACCCTTCCGCAGTCGGGCAAACAATTACCATCGACGATACGGCGTATACGATCGTCGGTATTGCGCCGAGAGACTTTTTCGGCACGACTGTCGGCTCCGCGCCCGATCTGTGGATCCCGCTCGCGATGGAAAAGCAGATGCCTCCCGCGCACTGGGACGGCCGCACTGGGGAGAACTTCCAGGATCTCTTTCTCATTGGCCGTCTCAAGCCCGGCGTCACGGCGCAACAAGCCAATGCCGCGGTCAACCTGCTTTTCAAACAATCTTTGCAGACACGCGTGGGTGCACAGCCTACGGCGCAACGTCTCAAGGAGCTTGAAGCAGCGAACATTCAACTGACGCCTGTGAGTCGCGGTCTTTCAGGGCTACGCGAACAGTTCTCACTATCGTTGCGAGTCTTGATGGGTGTGGTCGCGCTCGTATTGCTGATCGCGAGTGCAAACGTCGCGAACCTTTTGCTGGCCGATGGCGCAGCACGCAGCCGGGAATTCGCAGTCCGGCTCGCAGTTGGGGCAGGAAGAATGCGGCTCGCGCGACAGTTGTTGACCGAAAGCGCGTTGTTGGCGCTGATCGGCGGAGTTGTCGGTGTGGGTCTCTCGTGGTGGGGAGTGCGTCTACTGTTGGTGATGGCTTCTGATGGACCAGAGGCGGTGCCGGTCGACGCCGCGCCAAACCTCCGCGTGCTCGGATTCACGATCGGCGTCTCTGCACTGTGTGCAATCGTTTTCGGAACTGCGCCTGCGTTGCGGGCGACGCGCGTCGAACCCAACACTTCTCTCAAGGGCGGTAAGACCCTCAATGCTTTGCGCAATCCACTCGGCAAAGCGTTCGTAGTCGCGCAAGTCGCGCTGTCGTTGTTGCTGCTCGTGGGCGCGGGTCTCTTCGTCCGCACGCTCGTCAATCTTCAAAACATTCCGAGCGGATTCAAACAAGAGAACGTGATGCTCTTCATGATCGACACGTCTGCCACCGGCATGAAGAGCGACGATCCCAAACTACCTCCGTTGCTGAGTGAGGTTGAACAGAAGGTCAAACAGGTTCCCGGCGTGCAGGCGGCATCGTTCGCTTTCATCGTTTTCAACCAGGGCTTCTGGACCGGCGGGGCTTACACGCGTGAAGACAATATTCCTGAAGGCCAGAACCGCGCACTCAGAAACAACATGGTCGGTCCCGACTTCTTCGCTGCGATGGGAATTCCATTCGTGCAGGGGCGAGGATTTGGACCACAAGACACAAAGTCGTCGCAGAAGGTAGCGGTGGTTACCGAGTCGATGGTGCAAAAGTTCTTTCCAACGGGTAATCCGATCGGAAAACGCTTCGGCATCGTGGGCCGCGAGTCGTCAGAAACGATCGAAGTGATCGGCGTCGTAAAGGACGCGAAGTACGGCAACTTGAAAGAGCAGTTCAGGCCGATGGCGTTCTACCCGTACACGCAGGTTCCCGACGTGCTCGGCAATTTCGTCGTGAGTTTTTCAGGACAGGGGAGCGCGGTTGTGCCGCAGGTGCGGGAAACGATCAAACAGATCAATCGCAACTTGCCCGTCGATGATGTGGTGAGTCTTTCGGATCACATCGGCCGGTCACTCGTGCAGCAGAAACTAGTCGCGCGGCTCGCATCATTCTTTGGTCTGCTCGCACTGTTGCTTGCATGTGTCGGGCTTTACGGCGTGATGTCGTACGGCGTGGCGCGACGCACGAACGAGATCGGCATTCGCATGGCGCTCGGCGCTCGCGGCCGCAGTGTGCTCTGGCTCGTACTGCGTGAAGCGTTGGTGCTGGTGGGGATGGGGCTCGTCGTTGGTGTGCTTGCGTCGCTGGCGCTGACGAAGACTGCGGCTTCGTTGCTTTATCAATTAAAGCCGAACGATCCGTTAACGATCGCTATGGCCACGATCGTCTTGATGATGGTGGCGCTCGTTGCTGGTTTTCTGCCGGCGCGACGCGCCGCACGTGTGGACCCAATGATCGCGCTCAGGGATGAATAGGGCCTATAGGACTTATAAGGACTTAAGACTATGAATACTCTTCTTCAAGACATCCGCTTTGGTATTCGCATGCTGCTCAAATCACCGAGCGTCAGCATCGTCGCTACTATCGCACTCGCCCTCGGCATCGGCGCCAACACCGCGATCTTCAGCGTCGTGAATGCAGTGCTGCTGCGACCGCTGCCATTTCCGAATCCGGATTCGCTCGTCGCGGTGTTTGAAACTGCCCCCGCGCTCGGCCGGAATCGCGGCTCGCATTCATATCCGAACTTCCTCGACTTCCGCGCGCAGAATACTGTCTTCGAGCGAGTGTCTTCATATCACGGCAGCGACTTCATCATGACGGGCCGCGGCGAGCCCGCGCGACTGCAAGGCTCAGTGGTGACTGCGGATCTCTTTCCGCTGCTCGGTGTCCAACCCATGCTGGGCCGTACTTTTCTCCCTGATGAAGACAAACCGACCGAGACGGGCCGCGTCGTGGTCCTCAGTCATTCGCTCTTTCAAGGACGCTTCGGCGGCGATCAATCAATCATCAACCAGCCAATCACGCTCGACGGTATTCGTTTCACGGTTATTGGCGTGATGCCGCCGTCGTTTGAATTTCCGATTCAGAACGATCCGGTCGAGCTGTGGACCACGATCGCCGGCGACGCTTCCGGAAAAGAGCCAGTCACCGGCCAGCGCGGCGCGCACTTCCTGCGCGTGATCGCCCGTCTCAAGTCTGGCGTCACTCAGGAACAAGCGCAGGCTGAAATGGAGACGATAGGTGCGCGTCTTTCTCAGCAGTATCCCGACACTAACACAAACAGGAGCCTCCGGATTGAGCCTGCTCTGAAGGCGCTCGTCGGCGATGTTCGTCCGACACTCTTGATACTGCTCGGGGCCGTGGCGTGTGTGCTGCTGATCGCTTGTGCGAACGTGGCGAACCTGCTGCTCGCGCGCGCCACCGGTCGTCACAAAGAGATGGCGATTCGCTCTGCGCTCGGCGCGAGCCGCATACGCGTGATTCGCCAGTTGCTGACTGAAAGCGTGTTGCTGTCGATCGTCGGTGGTGGTGTCGGACTGTTGCTCGCAGTTTGGTGGTCCGATCTCCTCGTCGCGCTCGGGAAGGAAGACATACCGCGCGCGATTCATGTCGGCATGGACTGGCGCGTACTGGGATTCACACTCGGCGTGTCGTTGTTAACCGGAATCATTTTCGGGCTCGCGCCGGCGTTCCATTCTTCAAAGACCGAGCTGGTCGAGTCGCTGAAAGAAGGCGGACGCGGAACCAGCGAAGGCGCGCGCCGCAATCGCGTGCGCAATGTGCTGGTCGTATCGGAGCTCGCGATCGCTGTGGTCCTGTTAGTCGGCGCCGGACTGTTGATTCAAAGTCTGTGGCGGCTGCAAAGAGTGAACAGCGGTTTGCACCCTGAGAACGTTCTCACCTTCAACGTTGTATTGCCTGAGACTAAGTACAAAACCGACAAACAGAGCCAATTTTTCATCGACCTGAAGCAACGGCTGCAAACTACGCCCGGAGCCGTTTCGGCAAGCTGGATCTACCCGCTGCCATTGAGTGACGACCGCTTCGTCATCTCGTTCGAAATCGATGGACGGCCGATGGCGCCCAAGGATCATCCGTCGGCGGACTTCTTTACCACTGGCGTCAATTACTTCCAGACGATGGGCATTCCCATTATCAAGGGACGCGATTTCGACGATCGCGATAAACACGGCTCAACTCCTGTGGTCATCGTCACGGAAAAGTTTGCGCGCGATTTTTTCCCGAACGAAGAAGCTGTTGGAAAGCGTATTCGTCCTGGCATCTCTACTTACGACGATGACGAGGACAGGTGGCGCGAGATCGTCGGAGTTGTCGGTGACGTCAGGAATCGCAGTCTGAGCGACGATCCACCGCCGGCTTATTACGTGCCGCAAACGCAGGTGCCGTTCACGCAGCTTGTCGGTGTCATCAAGACGAGCAACGAGCCGCGCAGTCTGGTCTCGGCTGTGACCAAAGAGGTCTCGGCGATGGACCAGGACGTGCCGGTGTTTGCTGTGAAGACGATGGAAGAGTACCTGTCGACGTCGGTTGCAGGACCGCGGTTCAGCACGACCTTGCTTTCGATCTTTGCAGCCGTCGCACTCGTGCTGACTGTCGTCGGCTTGTATGGCGTGATGAGTTACTCGGTCGCGCAACGCACGAACGAGATCGGCATCCGGCTCGCGCTCGGTGCGCAGACGCGCGACGTGGTGATGATGATCGTGAAGCAGGGTGGGATGCTCATTGTGCTCGGACTTGTGATCGGACTGGCTGGCGCGTATGCGGCCACGCGTTTGATTGCGAGTTTGTTGTTTGGAGTGACGGCGAAGGATCCGATCACGTTTGCGGCAGTGGCCGTGTTGCTGGCGATCGTCGCGTTGCTGGCGTGCTACGTCCCGGCACTGCGCGCCACGAAAGTCGATCCCATGGAAGCCCTTCGTTGCGAGTGATCTCGTCCACAGATTGCGCAGATTACACAGAAAAGAATCTGCGTAATCTGTGGATGGATCGGGAGGTGGAGAATGTTGGCTGACATCAAGTTTGGCGTGCGGATGCTTTTGAAGAGTCCGGTGATGACGTTTGTGGCGTTGTTTGCGCTCACGCTCGGCATTGGCGCGAACACTGCGATTTTCAGCGTCGTCAATACCGTGTTGCTGCGCAGCTTTCCTTACAAGGATCCGGAGCAGCTCGCGCTGGTGTGGGAAAAACGACAGGGCGGACGCACCGATCAAAACGTCATCAACCTCGGTAATTTCTCCGATTGGAAGGAACAGAACAGCGTCTTCGCGGACATGGCCGCCTTCCTCGATACCAGCCGCAATCTGACCGGGGACGGAGAACCGGAAGAGATCACGGGCCAGCTTGCAACCACCAATCTCTTCTCAGTGCTCGGAACAAATCCCGTGCTCGGTCGCACGTTCACCGAAGACGATGGACGCGAAGGGGGGCCACGCGTGATCGTGATCAGCTATGGCCTGTGGCAGCGACGCTTTGGCGCCGACAAGCAGATCGTCGGACGGCAGATCCTCGTCAACGAGCAACCCGCCACGGTCATCGGCGTGATGCCTGCAACCTTTGGCTGGCACATTCTTGGTAAGTCACGCGCCAGAAAACCCGCCGACATCTGGATGCCGTTGCAGATCACGAACGAGCTACGCGAACGTCGCGGGCGCTTCGCTTCTGCAGTGGCGCGTTTGAAGCCCGGCGTCTCGATGGGCCAGGCGCAGCATGAGATGCAAACGATCGGGGCGCGCCTCGCACAGCAGTATCCCGACTTCAACACTGATTGGGGCGTGAACGTAGTTCCGCTTCGCACACAAATGACGGGCGAGATCCGTCGTCCGTTGCTGATACTTCTCGGAGCAGTGGCTTTCGTCCTCCTGATCGCATGCGCGAACGTGGCCAACTTGTTGTTAGCGCGTGCGAGCTCGCGCCGGAAAGAGATCGCAGTACGAGCGGGACTTGGTGCGAGTCGTTGGCGCATCGCGCGGCAGTTGTTGACGGAGAGCGTGATCTTGTCGCTGTTAGGCGGAGCGCTCGGCGTGCTCGTCGCGTGGTGGGGCACGAAATCCCTCGTGGCGTTGAGTCCACCTGCACTAATAGATCTGAAATCTGTTGGCGTCAGTATTCCGGTGCTCGCGTTTACGCTCGGTTTGTCTGTGCTCACCGGCATCGTGTTCGGACTCGTACCCGCGCTTGTAGCGACGCGTTTCGATCTTCACGGCTCGTTAAAGGAAGGCGGCAAGAGTGTTGGCGGCAGCACCGGCAGTCACCGTGTGCGCAGCGTGTTCGTTGTTACTCAGGTGGCGCTCGCGCTTGTGTTGCTTGTGGGCGCGGGATTGCTCGTCAAGAGTTTGTCGCGTCTGCAAGCAGTCGACACAGGCTTCAATCCGACTAACCTGCTCACAGTCCGCGTGAACGTGTTGCCGAGAAAGTACGAGACGGACCAGCAGCGCATCAACTTCTTCAAACAGGCAGTCGAGCAGATGAAAGCGATTCCGGGCGTTGAGGCGGCGGGCGCGATCGATACGCCTCCTTTCACTGGTCTTTATAGCGGTACGAATGTCGAAGTCGATGGTCAAAAGCTACCGCCCGATCGGGAATTGCACACGGGGGTAAATGTTACTGACGCCGGTTACTTCCAGATGATGCAGATCCCTCTGAAGCTCGGACGCTTCTACACGGATCAGGAAGTGGCTGAGATGCGGCACGTTGTGCTTGTCAACGAGACGTTCGTGCAGAAAAACCTCGGCGGTCAAAATCCTTTGGGCCACAAGCTCACGATCTACATGAAGGATGACAACGTGCCGTGCGAGATCATCGGCGTCGTTGCGGATCACAGGCACCTCGGACTCGATGCCGCAATCGAGCCGATGGTCTACTGGCCTCACGCCGAGCTGGTCTATCCCGGCATGACGTTGATGTTGCGGACGCGCGGCGATGCGAATGCGGTTGCAGGCGCGGCCCGCAACGTCATCCACACGATCGATCCGCAACAACCGATCGGCGAAGTCAATACGATGGCGACGCTGCTTTCGACGTCGGTGGCGCGAGCGCGCTTCAGTGCGTCGCTGTTGACGGTCTTTTCGTTTGTGGCGCTCATGATGGCCGCGGTCGGGATTTACGGTGTGATGTCTTACTCAGTATTGCAGCGCACGCACGAAATCGGGGTGCGAATGGCGCTCGGCGCGCAGCGTGCCGATGTGCTGAAGCTCGTGGTGCGAAAGGGAATCGTGCTTGGTGTTGTCGGGGTTGTAGTTGGGTTAGTGGCTTCGTTTGCGTTGACTCGATTGATTTCTACGTTGCTCTTTGAAGTTACTGCGACTGATACGGCGACTTTTGTCGGCGTTTCGGTGGGACTGTTTCTCGTTACGTTGGTGGCGTGTTATCTGCCGGCGCGACGAGCGACGCGTGTTGATCCTTTGAAGGCGCTCCGTTACGAGTAAGTCTTTAACAGGATTACAAGATTAGCAGGATTAACAAGATGGCAATGAGTGAACGTCAGAGTCAGTATGCCTGGCATTTCGATCCGGCATACACGACGGTTGAGTTCGTTATCCGAAACCTGTGGTTCAAGGTGAGAGGCCGGTTCAGAGATCTTGAAGGCGTGATCGTTCTGGATGAGAGCGACGTGAGTCGCTCATCTGTGACGGCAACGATCAGGGCCGGCAGTATCGACACCGGCAGCAAACGGCGTGATGGGCATTTGCTCCTGCGCGACTTCTTCGACGTCGAGAAGTTTCCCGAGATTGAATTCAGGAGTACGAACGTCCGGCGCGGCAAAGATCGCGACTCGCTGGAACTCGAAGGCGAGCTAACGATCAAAGACAAGACCGTACCCATCGCCCTGGCCGTGAACGAGATGGATCGCAGTCGCTCACCACGCGGCGAAGAGTTTGTTTATTACAGCGCGACGACCGAGCTCGACCGTTGTGCTTTCGGCATCAACTACGGACGCGGATTAATCGGCCGCCGCTTGCGCGTGCACATCAACGTGCAAGCTTCAAACAGGAGATGATTTATGAAGTCGCTCAACCACTCGATCAAAGCGCGAATGTTTTGGCTGCTTGCCTCATTCTTCGCCGTGCTCATTGCCGCCCCGCAGCCCGGTCTTCACGCTCAGACGAGCCGCGAAGAAAGTCAAAGTAAGACGACATGGGTACAGCAGGACGGTCAACAAAAACGCCTGCTCGAGATTCGTGGTAAGGCCGAGTTCAATGACGATTACACTGACATCACGAGCGTTATGGAAGGCGGTTGGGTCATCGTTGAGGAGCGGACCGGCAGTCAATGGTTTCGTTACGAAGTCAGACGAGATCCCGCGGGACAGATCACGCGAGCGTTCTACGTTAACGGCGCCGCGCGACCGCTCGACGATAGCGCGAAGAGCTGGCTAAGCAAGTTTGTGCTTGATGCGGTGCGCCAGGGCGGCATCGATGCCGAAAAGCGTGTGCAGCGAATCCTCGAACAGCGAGGCGTCCCCGGCGTGCTGGCCGAAATCGCATTGATATCGGGTGACTATGCGCAGCGCCATTACTACGAAGCGCTGATCACACAAGCCAATCTTAACGCTGCTCAGTTGCGCGATGTGCTGCGACAGGTCGCGCGCGACATCTCCTCTGATTACGAGCAGGCGCAGTTGCTGATCGGCGTGGCGCCGATGGTGACGGGAAAAGACGCCGCGATACAACCGTTTTTCGATGCCGTCGCCACGATTAAATCGGATTACGAGCGCAGTCGTGTGCTCAAGACGATCATGAAGCAGGACACGAACAGCAGTGCTGTGCTCGTGCTGGTTGCGTCTTCGACGAAGACGATCTCGTCAGACTACGAGCGTCGCGGTGTGTTGAGCGCGCTGGTGAAGACGAAGAACCAGAGTGAAGAAGTGTTGCGGCTGCTGCTCGACTCGGCTGCGGCGATGTCGTCGGATTACGAGAAGGCGACGCTGTTGATGGAAGTGTCGAATGCTTACACGGGTGATACTCGGTTGAAGGGTTTGTTCCTGAAGGCAGTCGAAACGATCAAGTCGGATTACGAGCGGGGTCGAGTTCTATCAGCGCTGTTGAAGAATAAACAGATTGGTTAACCAGGCTTTACCCGAAAAGTCTGATTTCTCTGTGCAACCTCTGCGTTCTCTGTGTCTCTGTGGTTGTTTTTCCTAAGCAATCTTCAACCACAGAGGCACAGAGAACGCAGAGGTTGCACAGAGAAGAGCATGTGTGACGACTTTTCGGGCAAAGCCGGTTAACCGGTTAACCTCAGATTACACGGATATGGAAAACTTAATTAAAGACATTCGCTATGGCGTTCGGATGTTGATGAAGAATCCGGGCGTGACCACAGTGGCGGTGATTACCCTCGCGCTGGGGATTGGGGCCAACACGGCGATCTTCAGTGGCGTGAGCGCGTTTCTCATGAAGCCGCTCAGCGTTCCGAATGCTGCTGAGCTGATCCGTCCGCTCGAGGTCTCGGAAGACCGCGGCACGACGGATGAGTTTTCCTATCCGGACTTCCTCGACTACCGCCAACAGAGTGCATCGTTCAGCGGGCTTGCTGCTGAAGACATGATCCAGACTGCTGTCGACACCGAGAACCAGAACGACGTCGTGTGGGGACAAGTAGTTTCCGCGAACTACTTCGATGTGCTTCAAGTCAAACCGATCCTTGGTCGTGCGTTTCTACCAGACGAAGACAAGACCGTGGGCGTCAGTCACGTCGTGGTGTTGAGCCACAGTTTCTGGCAACGGCGTATGGCCGGTGATCCGAACATCGTCGGCAAGACGGTCCAGCTCAATAACCGCGCGTACGAAGTGATCGGTGTCGCCCCGGATTATTTCGTCGGGACGAAGTTTGCGCTTGCGCTCGACTTCTGGACGCCGATCTCGATGGCTGAAGAGCTGCGCCGTAACCCGGGCATACTCGCCGAGCGCGGCAGCCACTGGATGAACGCCATCGGCAGGCTAAAGCCCGGTGTTTCAGTCGAGCAGGCGTCTGCTGAAATCGCCACGATCACGGCGCGTTTGAATCAGGCTTATCCGGATGACCGCGCCGCCACTACGAAAGGGCAGGTGCTTGGTGAGGTCGACGGTCGTTGGGCAGAGATGGGCCCAGTATTCAAAAGCGCAAGCGCGATCGCGATGGCGATTGTCGGACTCATTCTCCTCATCGCGTGCGCCAACGTTGCGAACCTCATGCTCGCGCGAGCGGCGGGACGTCGCAAGGAGATCGGGATTCGTCTGGCGTTAGGCGCAAATCGCGCGCGCCTCGTGCGACAGCTTTTAACTGAGAGCATGCTGCTTTCGATCGCCGGTGGCGGACTCGGATTGCTGCTCGCTCTCTGGGTTACCAAGCTGATGGAAGGGTTCATTCCGGTCCTCGAATACAACATCGTCAGTAACTTCTTCGCACTCGATTCACGCGCGCTCGTATTCACGCTGATCGTCTCGCTTGGCACGGGTTTGATCTTTGGACTCGCGCCGGCGTGGCACTCGTCAAATCCGGAACTCGTTCCGGTGTTGAAGGGTGGAGCTGAATCTGCGCGGGGCAAAAAGAGAAGAGGATTGGGCTTACGTAATGTGCTGGTGGTGGCGCAGGTCGCGTTGTCGCTCGTCGTGCTGGTTTGCGGCGGCCTGTTCATCAAGAGTTTTCGCAAGGCGCAGACGATGGATCCCGGTTTCGATAATGCGAATGGACTGATCGTGTCGCTGAGTCCGACGCTGATTGGTTATGAAGACGATCAGTCGCGACAGTTTTACAAACAGGTGCTCGAACGCGTGTCGCACGTTCCGGGTGTTGATGCTGTCTCGTACGCGCGCACGCTTCCGCTCGGCGACAGCTCGAATTCCAATGGTCCGATTCTCAAAGAAGGCGAGACGCTCGCGAAGGGCAGCGCCGGGCGCGTGATCATGACGAATGTAATCAGTCCGGGTTACTTCAAGACGATGCGGATTCCGATCGTTGACGGCCGTGACTTCGACGATCGAGATCAGCCGAAAACGCAGCGCGTCGTGATCGTGAATCGGCAAATGGCTGAGATGCTCTGGCCGGGCGAGAGCGCGGTTGGAAAGCGCATCACGATCGGTGTTGATAGCCGCGATCTGTATGAAGTTGTGGGAGTGGTCAAGACGGGCAAGTATCGGACGTTAGCGGAAGATCCGAAGCCGTTTTACTACTACGCGATGGGCCAGCGACGGCCGGCTCCGGCGGCGATGGTGGTGCGTGCGAGTGTGGATCCGCGATCGCTTGTCGGTGCGATTCGCAGTGAAGTGCAGGGGATCGATCGACGTGTGCCGTTGTCGGGAGTGAAGACGATGGACGAGCACAAGACGTACGCGCTGTGGGCTCCAAACATGGCGGCGAGTTTCTCAGTTGCGTTTGCCGTGGTGGCGATTCTGTTGAGTGCGGTTGGACTTTACAGCGTCATGGCTTACGTCGTTTCGCAACGCACGCGCGAGGTTGGAATTCGCATGGCGCTCGGCGCAAACCGCGGCGACGTGATGAAGATGATCACGCGTCAGGGAATGCGACTCGCGGTGATCGGTGTCGCGATTGGGTTAGTGCTATCGCTCGCGCTCGCGCAGGTGTTGTCGTCGCTGTTGATAGGCGTCAGTGGTTACGACGTGATGACGTTCATTCTCGTGCCGGTGCTGTTGTCCACCGTGGCGCTGGTGGCGTGTTATCTGCCGGCCCGCAGGGCGACGAAGGTCGAGCCGCTCGTGGCGCTAAGGTACGAATAGGAGAATTATGGATTCATTAATTAAAGATATTCGATATGCGATTCGGAATTTAATCAAGCGGCCGGGGTTTGTCGCGATCGCTGTGATCACGCTCGCGCTCGGCATCGGAGCCAACACCGCGATCTTCAGTCTCGTGAACATGGTCGTGTTGCGCTCGCTGCCGGTCGATCGACCTAACGAGATCGTCTCCGTCGCTATCCGCGGCAAGAACGATTCGATGTCGGCCTTCTCCTATCCAAACTACAAAGACTTCCGCGATCACAACGACGTGCTTTCGGGGTTACTCGTGTATCGCTTCGTGCCTCTGAGCCTGAGTCGCGGGGGCAACAACGAGCGCGTGTGGGGCTACGAAGTTTCCGGCAACTACTTCGACGTCCTCAACGTGAAAGCTATTCAGGGCCGCACGTTTCTTCCCGAAGAAGACCAGACAAAACTCTCGCATCCCGTGATCGTCGTCGGTTACGACTGCTGGCAGCGACGCTTCGGTGGCGATCCGAGTCTCGTCGGCAAAGACGTGCTCATCAACAATCACCAGTTCCGAGTGATCGGCATCGCGCCCGAAGGTTTCAAAGGGACGGAGTTTGTCTACTCGCCGGAGATCTGGGTGCCAGCGTCGATGATGGAATGGGTCGAGCCCGGCGCGACCTGGATCGACAATCGCAACTCGAAAAATTTCTTTGCGATTGGACGTCTGAAGAGCGGGGTTAGTTGGCGACAGGCGGAAGCTTCACTCAACCTGCTGGGCCAGCAAATCGCGAAAGAGTATCCCGACTCAAACGAAGGGCAATCGATCAAGCTCGATGCTCCGGGTTTTATCCTGCCGGACCTGCGCGGTGCGGTTGTTAGTTTCACATGGGTGTTGATGGCGGCGGTCGGATTGGTGCTGCTCGTGACGTGCACCAATCTTGCCGGGCTGATGCTCGCGCGTGCGACCGATCGCCGCAAAGAGATCGCGATTCGTCTCGCGATGGGCGCCAACCGCCTGCGTTTGATTCGTCAACTCCTCACTGAAAGCGTTTTACTTGCCTCCGCCGGTGGCGCTGTCGGAGTGTTGCTTGCAGTCTGGATTCTCAGGGCGTTGCTGGCCTTCAAGCCTCCCATCGATTTTCCGCTCGGACTCGATGTAAGTGTCGACTGGCGCGTGTTGCTGTTCTCACTCGCGGTGTCAATCACTGCGGGTGTGATCTTCGGGTTTGCGCCGGCGTTGCAGGCTACGCGCCCGAATCTCGTGGGCGCTTTGAAAGACACTGCCGCTCAGGGTGGCGCAGCGAAGACGAAGCTGCGCAGCGTGCTCGTCGTCGCGCAGATCTCGATATCGTTAGTCGTCTTGATTTCAGCCGGGCTCGTTGTCCGCACCTTGCAGCAACTGCAAACGATGAACCCTGGTTTCGACACGCAGAACGCGATCACGATGTCGTTCGATCTCGGCTTGCAGGGCTACGACGAAGCGCGCGGGCAGCAGTTCTACAAGCAGTTACAGGAGCGTTTGCAGTCGCTGCCGGGAGTCGAATCAGCGGCAGTGATGAGTTATATCCCACTTAGTCTCAACTACAACAGCAACACGATCTTCGTCGAAGGCAAGCCCGCTGAGCGTGGCGATAATGCGCCGATGGCGATGACTGCGAGCATTGGGCCATGCTACTTCAAAACGATGGGCACGTCGATCCTGCAAGGCCGCGAGTTTACAGATGCAGACCAGGAGAAGACTGAGCGAGTTGCCGTTGTTAACGAATACTTTGTCCGGCGTTTGCTGCCGGAGCTGCAGACGCCTACCGAAGCTGTCGGCAAACGATTTAGTTTTCGAGGCGCAAGTGGACCATGGGTCCAGATTGTCGGCGTTGCGAAGGGAGGCAAGTATTTCAACATAGCGGAAGAGCCGCGCCCGTTTGTCTGGACGCCGATGGCCCAGGACTACAACTCGAGCGGGATTCTCGTCGCGCGCACGAAAGGCAGCCCGGAAGGATTGTTTGGCGCCGTGCGCGGGCAGGTGCAGTCGCTTGATGCAAACCTGCCGCTCTTCGACGTCAAGACGTTGACTGAGCACATGAAGTTCGCGCTGTTCCCGGCGAAGATCGCGGCGACTGTGTTAGGTGTGTTTGGGTTTGTCGCGCTGATGCTGGCGGCGATCGGTGTTTACGGAATCACATCGTATGCAGTCGCGCAACGCACGCACGAGATCGGCGTGCGACTCGCGCTCGGTGCGCAACTGGGCGACGTGTTGAAGCTTGTGCTCGGTCACGGGTTGAAGCTGACGATCATCGGCGCCGCGCTCGGATTGGTTGGCGCGTTTCTCGCGACACGGGCGATCACGAGTGTGCTTTACGGTGTGAGTGCGACGGATCCTTTGACGTTCACGTTCGTGTCGTTGCTGTTGATCGGCGTGGCGCTGGTCGCGTCGTACGTTCCGGCGCGTCGCGCCACGAAAGTCGAGCCGCTGATTGCATTAAGAAATGAGTAAAGCTTCTTCTCTATGCAACCTCAGTGTTCTCTGTGCCTCTGTGGTGAAAGAGTAAACCACAGAGACACAGAGAACACAGAGGTTGCACAGAGAAGAATTCAAGTAGGACGATAATAGGTAATGGAAACTCTATTAAAAGATATTCGCTATGGGATTCGTGGCCTTTTAAAGAGGCCGGGGTTTACGGTTATCGCTCTCATCACGCTCGCGCTCGGCATTGGCGCGAATACGGCGATCTTCAGTGTCGTCAATGCAGTGCTGCTGCGGCCGCTGCCGTTTCAAAAACCCGAGGAGCTCGTGATCGTTTGGGAGGACCTCGCCTTCGCGGGCTTTCCACATAACACACCCGCACCGGCAAACTACGTCGACTGGAAAACTCAAAACCAGTCGTTTGTCGATATGGCTGCGAGTCGCGAGACCAGCTTCAATCTCACTGGCGATGGAGAACCTGAGCGCGTTTCCACTTATGCGGTCACGGCCAACTTCTTTCCATTGCTCGGCGTGCAGCCACTACTCGGTCGCAGTTTCACGCCTGAAGAAGATCGACCCGGCGGGAGCAAAGCGGTCGTGCTCAGCTATGGTCTCTGGCAGAGTCGGTACGGCGGCGATCGCAACATCCTCAATCGCGAAATCCTGCTGGATGGCGAGAAGCATTCGGTTGTCGGCGTGATGCCGGTGAGTTTCCAGTTTTTTGCGAAAGACGTGCGCGTGTGGGTCCCGATCGCTCTCACTCAGGAGGCTTGGGCCAATCGCGGTGGTCACTATCTGACGGTCGTAGCGCGTTTGAAGCCCGGCGTGCCAGTGACGCAGGCGCAGGCTGACATGAATGCCGTCATGCGCAGGATCTCGGTGGACCATCCGGATGAGACGATTGGAGGGAAGATCGGCGTTATCGTGATGCCGGTGCGCGATGAGTTTGTGGGCGATGCGCGCGGCTCGTTGATCGTGTTGCTGGTCGCGGTTGCGTTTGTGCTGCTGATCGCGTGTGCGAATGTCGCGGGATTACTTTTGGCGCGTGCGGTTGGTCGTCGCAAAGAGATCGCGTTGCGCCTCGCGCTTGGCGCGGGACGTACTCGCGTCGTCCGGCAACTGCTGACGGAAAGTTTGCTGCTCGCGGTCGCGGCGGGTGTGCTCGGATCGTTGCTGGCTTATGCGAGTTTTACGTTCCTGCAAGGACTTGTTCCCGAGCAGATGGAGTTAGCGACGAGCTTGAAGCTTGACGTTCGCATACTCGTCTTCACGATCGCGGTTTCGATCGTCACGGGAATCATCTTCGGCCTCGTGCCCGCGCTTCAGTCTGCGAACTTCGACTTGAACGACGCGTTGAAGCAGAGCAGTGGGCGCGTGACTTCGACCGGGCGTTTGCGCAGCGCGATGATCGTGTTTGAAGTGGCGCTGTCGATCGTGTTGCTGGTAGGTGCGGGTCTGCTCATTCAAACGCTGTTTCAACTGTTTCGGCAGTACTCAGTGCTCGAGCCGGAAAAGATACTGACGATGCGCACGATACTGCCGTTCGAGAAATACAAAGAGCTGCCACGACGCGACAACTACTACAAGCAGGTGCTGCAACGCGTCGAGAACCTGCCGGGCGTGGTCGCGGCGGGTTATTCCACGTCGATACCGCTCGCGTGGAAGGGCGGCACGAGTGGGTTTTACCCCGAAGGACTCAAAGAGCCGCTCTCGGGCATGGCTTACGACGCCAATCATCGCGAGGTTAGTAGCAACTACATCCAGGCGATGAACATTCCGCTGCGCCAGGGACGCTACTTCGATAGTCGTGACAACGCGCAGTCGCTTCCCGTCGCGATCATCAACGAAACGATGGCGCGACAATATTGGCCCGGTGAGAACGCGCTCGGTCGCCGCTTCAAGCTTGGTGACCCTGATGAGCCGGGAAAACAATGGAAAGAGATCGTGGGAATTGTCGCGGACATCCGTCAGATGGGACTCGCCGAGCCCGTTAAGTCCGAGATGTATTTTCCTTACGAGCAGATCACGGACTGGCCCGGGTACATGCCGCGCGACCTCGCGATTCGGACGAATGGCGACACATCAAACCTTGCCGGCGCAGTGCGACAGATCATTCGCGAAGTCGATCCGGACCAGCCTGTTTCCAACGTTGCGACGATGGCGGAAGTGCTCGGTACGGAAGCCGGTCAGCGTCGCATGGGAATGATCATGCTCGTAGGCTTTGCAGCGCTCGCGTTATTACTCGCGTCGCTCGGCATTTACGGCGTGCTCGCGTACTTCGTTACGCAACACACGAACGAGATCGGCGTGCGACAGGCGCTCGGCGCCACGCCGCGTAACATTCTGTTGCTTGTGTTGAAGAAGGGAATGGGACTGACGCTCGTTGGTGTGGCGATCGGGTTGGTCGCATCGTTTGCGCTCACGCGTCTGATGAGCTCGTTGTTGTTTGGTGTCACGGCGGCTGATCCGTTGACGTTCGCCACCGTGCCGTTGGTGCTTGTGATGGTGGCGTTGCTGGCGTGTTACATACCGGCGCGCCGCGCGACGAGAGTCGATCCACTCGTGGCGCTGCGCTACGAATAAAAGCCTTAGACAGGATTTTTCAGGATTAACATGTAAATCTTGTCTAATCTTGTAAATCCTGTAAAAGACTCAATTCGATGCACACACTCTTCTCGGATATGAAATACGGCTTTCGTATTCTCCTAAAGCATCCCCTTATCACGGCGATTGCCGTCATCACGCTCGCGCTTGGCATCGGCGCCAATACCGCGATCTTCAGCGTGGTGAATGCGGTGTTGCTCAATCCGCTGCCTTACAAGCAGCCGGATCGACTGGTTGCGTTATGGGAGAACGTGCCGGGGCACGGGCGGTGGCGCACTTCGCCCGCCAACTTCTTCGACTGGAAAAAGCAGAACACCGTCTTCGAAGACGTTGCGGCGTTCAGCGCTTCCACGTTGACGCTCACTGGCATCGGCGAGCCGGAACAACTCGTCGGCTGTCGCGTCAGCTCAGGTTACTTCGCCGTCGTCGGCGTCGATCCGATTCTCGGTCGCGCGTTTCTGCCGGAAGAGCATGAGCGCGGCAAAGGCCAGGTCGTCATTCTTGGTTACAATTTCTGGCAACGTCGTTTCGGCGGCGACAGGAATGTTATTAACCGCACCGTCACGCTCGATGGCGCTAGCTACACAGTTGTCGGTGTGATGCCGGCGGGGATTTACCCGGTGTGGCCCACGACTTCCGGACACCTATCGTTCGACGAACAGCAACAGCAGTACTGGACGCCAATGTCGTTCACAGCGGAATGGGCTGCCGTGAGCACTGCACACGTGCTTGGCGTTGTCGCTCGACTCAAACCCGGCATCTCGCTCTCGCAGGCGACGACGGAGATGAACACGATCGCCGCGCGTCTCGAACAGGAGCATACGGAAAATCGCGGCGAGGGGATCATCCTCAACCAGTTCATGAACGAAGTGGTCGGCGACGTGCGACCGGCGCTTTTCACGTTGCTCGCAGCGGTCGGACTCGTGTTGCTGATCGCGTGTGCGAACGTCGCCGGTTTGTTGTTGGCCCAACACGCCGGAAGAAACAAAGAGATCGCGATTCGCGTGGCGCTCGGTGCGGCCCGCACGCGACTCGTACGGCAGTTTTTCATCGAAGGATTGCTGCTGTCGTTCTTTGGCACGGTCGCCGGAGTTGCGATTGCAGCATCAGGCACGAAGTTGTTGCTGCAATTCGTGCCGGCGGGTGTGCCGCGACTTGCGCAAGTCAGTCTCGACTGGCGCGTGCTCGGATTCACGATGCTGATGGCGCTCGGTACGTGCCTGATCTTCGGCCTCATTCCCGCATGGCACGCTTCCAAACCAGACCTGCACACAACGTTGGAACAGACGGGCCGCACACTTGCTGCAGGTGCTAACCGTTTGCGTTTCCGCCAGGTGCTGGTCGTGTTCCAGGTCAGCATCGCCGTGATGCTCGTGATCGGCGCAGGACTGCTGATCAAGAGTTTCTGGTTGCTCCAACGAGTCGATCCGGGCTTTCGAGCGGAAGGCGTGTTGTCAGCCGGATTGACTCTGCCAAATTCGAAGTATGCAGAGCCCACTCAGATCAACAACTTCCACAAGCAGCTACTCGATCGAATTGCAACGCTGCCCGGCGTGAAGACGGCAACTATCGCTTACGATCATCCGCTACAGTCGAACTGGCTCGACGCGTTTCAGATCGAAGGACGAGCTCCGTCGAGTAGCAATCAATCGACGTCGGCCAATTTCATTCCGGTGGGGCCGAACTATTTCGACACGGTCAGCATTCAGCTTGTTGCGGGTCGCACATTCACGCCGCTCGACGATCAGGACCATCCGGGCGTTGCGATCGTCAACGAGTCGTTCATCAAGCATTACTTTCCCAACGAGAACGCGCTCGGCCGGCGTTTGAAACCTTCGCCGCCTGCGCGAATCTGGAATAACCAGCGGCTGACTTCGTTTGAGATCGTCGGTGTGGTGCGCGACGTCAAGCTCGCGGGCCTCGAGGCGCCATCGGAGCCGGCGTACTACCTTCCGGCTTCACAAGCGCCGTTGCAGGACATGACTCTGCTGGTGCGGACGACAACCGATCCCCTCTCGCTCGTCGGCGCTGTGCGTGGCGCAGTGTTGTCGATCGATCCGAACCAGCCGATCGCAAATATCAGCACGTTGGAGAAAGTGGTTGACGACAGTGTCGCGCCGCGACGTTTGAACATGTTGCTGATGGGATTGTTTGGCGGCCTCGCGATGCTGCTTTCGGCGGTTGGGATATACGGGTTACTGTCGCACGCGGTGACGCAACGCACGCAGGAAATGGGGATTCGGATGGCGCTCGGCGCGCAGGTGAATGACGTACTGAAGCTCGTGTTGAAGCAGGGAATGATGCTCGTGGTGATCGGGGAGATTATCGGATTGCTGGGTGCGTTGGCGTTGACGCGATTGATTCGCGGGTTGTTGTTTGGTGTAACGCCGAATGATGCGACGACGTTTGTTGTTGTGGCTGCGGTGTTGGGGGCAGTGGCTTTGTTGGCGTGTTATTTCCCGGCGAGAAGGGCGACCAAAGTCGATCCCCTAATCGCGCTCCGTTACGAGTGAGTCTTTAACAAGATTACAGGATTTACATGATGACGTTGCTCAATGATCTTCGTTATGGCGCGAAGATGCTCTGGAAGTCCAGGGGCGTCACGATCGTCGCCGTAATCTCGCTCGCCGTCGGCATCGGCGCAAACTCCGCGATCTTCAGTCTCCTCAATTCACTCCTTTTGCGGCCGCGGCCTGTGTCGCACCCGGAACAACTTGTCGAGCTCTACGTCAGTGAGGGCGAAGAACATATATACGCGACGACGTCCTATCCGAGCTATCTCGACCTTCGCGACCGTAATGACGTGCTCTCCGGACTCGCTGCCTACGGCATTAGGCAGTTCAAATTTGGTGACGCGAACGAAGTCGAGCAGATCTGGGGCGAAGTAGTGTCGGGAAACTACTTCGATGTGTTAGGTGTCGCCGCGCAAAAGGGACGCACTTTCTTAGCCGATGAAGACGTCGTGCCGCGACGGAATCCCGTTGCTGTGATCAGCAGTGGTCTCTGGCAACGTCGCTTCAATTCCGATCCGGAGCTCATCGGCAAGACGGTCACACTCAACGAACAGCCGCTGACTGTGATCGGCATCGCGCCGCAGCAATATACCGGCATGATGCGCGGCATCTCGATTGAGATCTGGGTCCCCACCGCGATGATGCCGGCGCTGGAACCAATCGGCGATCGCACTTTAACGAATCGCGGAAACCGCGGCTTGTTTATGGTCGGACGGCTCAAACCCGGCGTCACTCTGGCGCAGGCGCGCGCACGTTTCGATCTGATCACGCGCGACATGCAGGCTGCATATCCGGAAGAGTGGCTATCGAAAAGCGAATCGGGACGCATGCGCGTGTCGGCGATCACGGTCCTGCCGGAGAGTGAGACGCGTCTTCATCCGGACATGCAGTCAGCCGCATACGGCGTGTTTGCTCTGGTTTTCGTCATCGTGAATCTCGTGCTGCTGATCGCGTGCATCAATCTTGCAGGCATGTTGCTGGCACGAGCCGTCACACGACGAAGAGAGATGGCGGTGCGGCTTGCGATCGGCGCGAGTCGCTCGCGGATCGTGCGACAGTTGCTGACTGAAAGTGTTTTGTTGTCGATAATCGCAGGCGCTGCGGGTATCCTGCTTGCTGTTTGGTTTCTCAATTTAATCCTCGCTGCTATTCCGGCATTGCCGGAAGGCATACGCGTCGCCCTCGATCTTCACCTCGACTGGCGCGTCGTGATCTACACGATCGCGTTCTCGACGATCACGGGAATACTTTTTGGTCTCGCGCCCGCGTTGCAAAGCTCGAAAGCCGACGTCTCGACTGTCTTGAAAGACGATCCGAGTCTCTTCACCGGCTTCTATCGCAAGTCGCGCACTCGCATGGTGCTCGTCGTGGTCCAGGTCGCTTTTTCGTTACTGCTTTTAGTGGGCGCGGGCCTCGTGTTGCGCAGTCTCGAAAAGATCAGACCGTCACGGTTGGGCTTCAGCACGGAAAGCCTCGTCGTCGGGATCGTGCGGCTCGACGAAGCGAAATACGATCGCGCGAAGACGCAGGGATTTTACCGGCAACTGTCGGACCGGCTCGCTGCTTTGCCGGGTGTGCAATCGGCGAGTTTAGTCAGCGAGATACCGCTAACGTTCATGGGTGGGACGCGGAGCAGCATTGAAATCGAGGGATATCAGCCGGGCGCAAATGAGGACATGCAAATCGCCGCCGTCACCGCCGGTCCGCGTTATTTCACGAACATGAGAGTTCCGTTCGTGCAGGGACGAGATTTCGAGGAACGCGACCGTGAAGGCGCGCCGTGTGTGGCGGTCGTAAATGAAGCGTTCGGCGAAAAATACTTTCGTGGATCCAACTCGCTCGGGAAGCACCTCATGAAATATGGCGGCGCACCAAACGCACCGAGAATACCGTGCGAGATCGTCGGCGTGATACGCGACAACGAGTGGCAATCGCTGGAGAAGCAGGTACACCCCTTCTACGCGCTCGCGCTGCAACAGTCGCAACGAAAACAATTCACGCTTGTGGTTAGCAGCACGGGTGGCGATCCGGCGAGTTTGATCGGAGGAGTGCGCAGTGCGATCCGCGAGCTCGATCCGATGATTCCGGTGGCTGACGTACAGACGTTGGGTGATTACTTCAGCTTCGGGCTTTTCCCGTTTCGAATACTGGCGGTCGTGATGGGTGGCTGTGGGGTGATGGCGTTGTTACTAGCGACGCTCGGGATTTATGGAATCATTTCTTACTCAGTCGCGCAGCGCACGCGCGAGCTCGGGATTCGCATGGCGCTCGGCGCAGTGCAAAGAGATATTTTGCGGATGGTGATCGGTCAGGGAATGTTTCTCGTGATCGTTGGGTTGGGGATTGGATTGTTGTTGTCATTAGCGTTGACGCGAGTGTTGACGAGCTCGTTGCTCGAGCTTGAGCTGCCGCTGCCGGTCAGTGCGATCGATCCCCTCACGTTTGCGGGCGTGACGATGTTGTTGGCGTTCGTGGCGCTGGCGGCTTGTTACATTCCGGCGCGCAGGGCGACGAAAGTAGACCCAATCGAGGCATTGAGATACGAGTAGCGCACAGAACCGAGCGCGGTAGCGCCGGGTCAATCTCATCGCGGAGCGTCGTTTGGAAAGTTGACCCGGCGCTACCGCGCTCGGTTCCGTGCGTGATAGGAGAGCTAAATTAGTCGGGCCTGATCAAGTGAAATCTTAACAGTAAATACTGAGCGACAGGATGAAACAGTGCGGATAGAATTTGCAAGCTTTACGAAATTAAGTTGC
>DASYFE010000181.1:0-14868 GCA_036498585.1 Pyrinomonadaceae bacterium
GATGCGCGGTCCAGTCGCCCGACGTGGTGCTTTGCGCGGTGACCTTCGCGCCCGCAATCCAGATCAGGAGCGCGATGCTGGTGATCAGGGCCATAGCGATAAAGAAGCGGTTCCAAACAGTTCTTGGCATAGGAGACCTCCGGGAAGTTCGAGAATTCACTTTCAAAGTTAGAACACCCACGCGCCGCAGTTTGTGACGGAAAATCTTTCTTCTCTGCGGCTCTCTGCGTATCTCTGCGGTCCTCTGCGTCGAAATAGCACTTAACGCAGAGAACGCAGAGATACGCAGAGAGCCGCAGAGATAACTTTCAATTTCATGCTCATCTTAAATTCTGTTGCGCGACGAAAAATTCGGGATTAGAATCCGCGCCAGCATTTCGTTCAAGTTGAGTGCCTGGTTTGGCGCGATCGCCCCGTGTTCCCACGCAACTCTTAAGCACAACTTCGCGCAAAAGTCGCTCCCGCCCAGACGCGTCTCGCTGCGTGATTGGCCCCGTTCTCTTAACTGAATCTTTAACTCCTGGAGGTTCGAAGTATGAGAGAGAGGCGAAGAGATCAGCCGTCTACCCACGTCACAAAAAAGAGTGCTGAGCTCACGCAAGATCAGACCCAGGAACTGCTTAAACAAAAAGAAGCGCGCCTGGCTGCGGAACGCAAATATCGCCGGATTTTCGAAAACGTCAGTGAGGGTATCTTTCAATCGACTCCCGAAGGACTCTACCTGATGGCGAACCCGGCGCTGGCGCGGATCCATGGATTCAAATCGGCGCGCGAATTGATCCGTTCGCGCCGTGATATCTCACGCGAGATCTATGTCGATCCGGCGCGTCGAGAAGAGTTCAAACGACTGCTCGAGAAGCACGGCGTTGTTCGCGATTTCGAGCACGAGACGTTTCGCAAAGACGGCAGCAAGATCTGGCTTTGTGTAAACGCACGCGCCGTGTGTGACGAAGCCGGAAAGGTGTTGTTTTACGAAGGCACTGCGCGAGATATCACACAGCGTAAACAGGCAGAGCAGGCGTTGCGCGAAAGCGAAGAGCGTTATCGCGAGCTATTTGAGAATTCAAAAGACGCGCTTTACGTACACGACATGAGCGGGTGCTACACGTCTGTCAATCGCGCTGCTGAACGCCTTTCCGGTTTCACGCGTGAAGAACTCATCGGCCAGCATTTTTCTATCTTTCTCAATCCGGAGTACGAGAGCCACGTTCGTGGTCATCTTGGTCGAAAGTCGGAAGAGCCTTCCGAGACGACTTACGAAACTGAGCTCTGCACGAAGCACGGCCGCACTGTTCCGGTGGAGATCAGTAGCAGGTTGATCTTTGCGGAAGGTGAGCCGGTCGGTGTGCAAGGCTGCATGCGCGACGTTTCTGAGCGCAAGCGAGTGCAGGCTGCGGCGCGAACGTATTCGCGGCGTTTGATCGAGGCGCAGGAAGGCGAGCGGCGTCGCATGTCACGCGAGCTGCACGATCAAGTGGGCCAGATCCTGACTGCAGTGAAGATGAATTTGCATGCACTGCGGCAGAAGAGCAGCGCACCGGAAATACTTTCGTCGATTGAAGACAACATGAAGGTTATCGACGAAGCTGTCGATCAGGTGAGAGATCTGTCTGTGGATCTGCGCCCGCTGTTGTTGGACGATTTTGGGTTGGTCGTCGCTGTTCGCTGGTATCTCGATCGACAGGCGAAGAATTGTGGAGTACCCGCGAAGTTTACGACGCATTCGCTCGGTGAGGACGATCGTTTTTCATCGGAGCTGGAGACGGCGTGTTTCCGGATCGTGCAGGAAGCGGTGACAAACGTGGCGCGACACGCGCGCGCCAGTCATATTTCAGTTGTGCTCGAGCGAGTGGGGCAGGATCTGATTCTGTTGATTTCAGATGACGGCGCGGGCTTCGATATGAAAGCGCTGCGGACCAGCGCCGCGACACTCGGTCTGCGCAGTATGGAGGAACGAGTGCAAGCGGTCGGTGGCTCGATAACAATCGATTCAGCGCCGGATTTAGGAACGGCAATCTGCGCGCGCATCCCCATTCCATACCCACAGGGCCGCCCGGTCTCAGCCGCCCTCAATGCCGCGATGAGCTAGGGGTTTTCCGATCCGCGTTATCCGTGTTATCCTCGGGGCCCGTGAATCACACGGTCGCCATCGTCCCAGCTCGCCTCGCTTCAACTCGTTTACCCGGAAAAGCCCTCGTCGATATTGCTGGAAAACCCATGGTCTGCTGGGTCGCGGAACGCGCGCAAGCAGCACGGAATGTGGACCGTGTCGTCGTGGCGACTGACAGTCAACAGATCGCTGATGTGGTCCAGGCGCGTGGTATTGAAGCAATCCTGACGTCCGCACATCACACCAGCGGTACTGATCGCGTCGCGGAAGTCGCAGCGCAAATCCCTGACGCCGAGATCATCGTCAACGTTCAGGGCGACGAGCCACTCATTTCACCCGCGACCATCGAACGCGCAGTCGAGACAATGGCTGCCGAGATTTCGAAACACGACGGCGCCGGGGTGGTAACAACGTGGGAACCGATCGAGACGATCGACGATCTGCTGAACCCGGATCTCGTGAAGGTCGTCCTGGACGAAGATGAGAACGCGGTCTATTTTTCACGTTCGCCCGTGCCGTACCCGCGCGATGCCGTAAAAAGCTATGGGACATTGCACTCGGCATGGGAGAATGAACCCGAGCTGAGAAAACTCTTTCGCAAGCACACAGGACTTTACGTCTATCGCAGATACGTGCTGCTGGAGTTTACAAACTGGCCGCAGTCTCTGCTTGAAAAGATTGAAGCACTCGAGCAACTGCGCGCGTTGGCCCATGGCGTGAAGATAAAAGTGGTGGCAGCTTGTGCGGCTTCGACGGGCGTCGACACTGCTGAAGATCTCGAACGGGTTAGAGAACTGGTAGCCGCAACGAATTGAGACTTATGAGCGATTGGATCGGATTAGGCATCATCGCATTCCTCGTTTTATGCGGGCTATTCGGTTTGTCACAACTGAGCAAACCGTATAGCGCTACCACCGAAGAATTCGAGAAGCGCGCACAGGAGGGACCGGGCCTGCTTGGCGCTAGTCTCATTGGCTTACAAAGCGCACTCGATCCGGCGAAGGAAAAAGCGGTCGAGGTGCTGGAAGACTTGAAACAGGGACGTTACGACGGCGAGCAGGGATCCGGAGAACCTCCGGAAGCTGGTCAAGATGATCAACAGGGAACCAATGGAGAACCCGATGCCTAAATATATCTTCGTTACTGGTGGTGTGGTTTCGAGCCTGGGCAAAGGCCTGGCAGCGTCCTCAATCGGATGTTTACTCGAGAGTCGCGGACTGCGCGTGGCGCTTATCAAACTCGATCCGTACATCAACGTCGATCCCGGAACGATGTCGCCGTTTCAACACGGTGAAGTGTTCGTCACTGATGACGGGGCCGAAACCGACCTCGACCTGGGCCACTACGAGCGCTTCACTCACGCGCACCTCTCACAAGCTAACAACTGGACCACCGGAAGAATTTACCTGTCAGTGATTGAGAAAGAGCGTCGTGGCGATTATCTCGGCAAGACGATCCAGGTCATTCCACACATCACCAACGAGATCAAAGAGGCTGTTCGTAAAGTCGCTGAGAACGACAAGCCGGATGTGATCATCGTGGAGATCGGCGGCACGGTCGGCGACATCGAATCGCTGCCGTTTCTCGAAGCCATTCGCCAGATGGGTAACGAAGAAGGCGCCGGCAACGCGTTGTTCGTTCATGTCACGCTCGTGCCGTATATCGCCGCCGCTGGTGAGTTGAAGACGAAACCCACGCAACACTCAGTACGCGACCTGCGCGAGATTGGTATCGCGCCCGACATTCTTTTGTGTCGCTCGGAGAAGCCTCTGTCGCGAGAGCTGCGCGGGAAGATCGCGCTGTTTTGTAACGTGAAAGAGTCTGCTGTGATCAGCGCACAGGACGTCGATACGATCTACGACGTCCCACTCGCGTTTCACGAACAGGGCCTCGACGATCTGATCGTTTCGCTACTCGGACTCGAACAACAGGCGCCTCAGGTTGACCTTGCTGAGTGGCGCAATCTCGTCGCGACGATTCGCGAGCCATCCGGCGGTGAAGCGAAGATCGCGATTGTCGGTAAGTATGTCGAGCTTGAAGACTCGTACAAGTCTCTGCGTGAAGCGCTCACGCACGGTGGCGTCGCTAACAATCTGCGCGTCAGTGTGAAGTGGATCGAGTCGGAAGAGTTGATGGACGACGATAATTACGAAGATCGGCTGCGCGACTTCGATGCGATCCTCGTGCCCGGCGGTTTCGGCAAGCGCGGCGTCGCAGGAATGATTCGCGCGATCTGTTACGCGCGCAAGACACGTACGCCGTACTTCGGAATCTGTTTGGGAATGCAGACCGCATGTATCGAGTATGCGCGTAATGTTTGTGAGCTGAAAGACGCTGATTCGACTGAATTCGATCTCGAAACACCGCATCCGGTTATTTTTAAATTGCGAGATCTCGTGGATGTCGAGGAGCTCGGTGGTACGATGCGACTCGGAGCATGGCCCTGCCGGCTCGCGCGCGGCTCCCTCGTCCAGGAAGTTTATGGTGGTGTGGACGAGATCAGCGAGCGCCATCGACATCGTTATGAATTCAATCCGGAGTTTCGCCAGCGGCTCGAAAAGGAAGGTTTGGTGTTCAGCGGCGTGTCGCCCGATGGCAAATTTGTCGAGATGATCGAGCTGTCGCGCGACATTCACCCTTGGTTTATTGGTTGCCAGTTTCACCCTGAATACAAGTCGCAGCCGCTCAACGCTCATCCGTTGTTCGCATCTTTTGTTCGCGCCGCGTACGAAAATCGTTTGCACTCTGAGACCTCAATGGAGAAGAATGGAGAAGTCGATCTGGTGGTGCATGAGCGATTGACGGCCACGAGCGGCGACTGAGGCCACGAAAAGGCACAAACTGCCCAGAGAACCTCACTAATGAAATGAAAGACGAACGGACATTGTCTGCGACGGACTCGTTTGTAGGCCTGACGCTCGACGAGAAGTATCTCGTTGAAGAGCCACTCGGCGCCGGTGGCATGGGTGAGGTCTATCGTGCGCGACACCTGTCGATGGACCGTCCGGTCGCGATCAAGTTTCTGCATCAGCGGCTGGTTGAGGACGAAGCGGCGAGAGGTCGCTTTCAAACTGAGGCGCGTGCGGCGGTGAAACTGCGCCACCCCAACGCTGTTTCCGTTACTGACTTCGGACAATCTTCAGAAGGCCTTGTTTACATCGTTATGGAGCTGCTCGAAGGCCGCACGCTGCGAGAGATCCTCGACAGGGAAGCGCCACTCGAAACTGCGCGCGCCATCTCGATCATGCTACAGGCTTCCGACGCAGTCGCAGCGGCTCACGAGGCCGGCATCATTCATCGCGATCTGAAACCTGCGAATATTCTTGTTACGCAAAGTGCGGATCAACCGGCAGTCGTGAAAGTGCTCGACTTCGGTATCGCAACGTTTTCCGCCGACGATGATGAAGACGCGACGGCGTTGGCCCAGACTCATTCCGTGATCGGCACGCCGCGTTACATGTCGCCCGAGCAACACAACGGCAACAATTTGACTGCGGCTGCGGACGTTTACAGTCTCGGCGTGATTCTTTATGAGATGTTGACGGGCATGGTTCCATTCTCCGGCTCGACGCCAGCCGAGATCGCGCAGAAGCACACGAACAATCCACCGCATCCACCGCGCGAAGTCGTTGCCGCGATTCCCGAAGACGTGGAACACGACGTTTTGCATGCACTGGAAAAGCAACCTGCCGATCGTCCTGCGAATGCGGGTGAGTTTCGACGCGAGCTACTCGAGACTGCTGAGCGGCTTGGCCTGGAGCATAACGCGGTGACGAGCGCGCCTGACATTGAGATGGTGCGGGATTCCGGTGTGGAGTCGCCGTCAGGCCGGTTGGTCGTTGATATCTCGCGGCTGCGTGAGAAGCGTGCGCTCAGCTCGGGGTCGAACGAGATCAAGGTTTTGGGTAGTAAGAAGCCAGCCTCTGATACCGAAAAATCAGCCCAGCCCAGTTCATTTCTGGACAAGGTCAAGCGTATACTCGGGCTTTGATTTACGAGGAAGACGTTGGACAGGATTTACAAGATTTGACAGGATATACAAGATTTTTCCTGTAAATCTTGGGGCATCTTGTAAATCCTGTCCAACGTCTTTCTGTGAACTTCAGCGATCTCTATGTCTAAGTCTTTCTCTGTCGGCAAAGCCACGTTTGGCGACGGCCGGCTCACGATCATCGCCGGGCCTTGCGTGGTTGAGTCACCCGAGCACGCACTGATGATGGCGCGCGAGTGCCGCGATCGCGCCCAGGCTGCGGGTCTCGACTACGTCTTCAAATCGTCATTCGATAAAGCGAACCGATCGTCGATCAAAAGCTTCCGCGGTCACGGCATGGAGGCCGGTCTCGAAGTTCTGCAGCGCGTCAAAGAAGAGGTCGATGTGCCTGTGCTCACCGACGTTCACGACGTTTCGCAGGTCGAGCGTGTGGCTGAAGTCGTCGACGTGCTTCAGATACCCGCATTTCTTTCGCGGCAAACGGATCTGATCGTCGCCGCCGCGAAATCGGGGAAAGCGGTCAACGTGAAGAAAGGGCAGTTTCTTGCACCGCAGGACGCGCGCAACATCGTCGATAAAGCTCGTGAAGTTGGTTGTGAGAAGTTTATGTTGACGGAACGTGGCGCGAGTTTTGGTTATCACAATCTGGTGGTCGACATGCGCTCGTTTCCGATCATGCGCGAGTTCGGCGTGCCGGTAGTTTTTGACGTGACGCATTCGCTGCAACTGCCGGGCGGGCTCGGTCATGCAACGGGCGGACAATCGGAGTACATCGAACCGCTCGCGCGTGCAGGAGTTGCGTGTGGCGTCGACGCCGTGTTTATGGAAGTCCACGAGAACCCGGCGAAAGCATTGTCAGACGGGCCGAATGCATTGCCGCTCGAGCGTCTCGCGCCGTTGCTCCTGATGTTGCGCGATATTCACCAGCTTGTTAGTAGTTCATGATTTCTCTGTGCAACCTCTGTGTCCTCTGTGTCTCTGTGGTTTCCCGAACAATTCATTAGCCACAGAGACACAGAGGACACAGAGGTTGCACAGAGAAGAAGTCAGAGTTTCCGTAACTATGAGAACACTTCTTCTACTCGCGCTCATGCTGTGTCTGGCGACGATGCAGGCAGGCGCACAGGCGCCGGCGACTGTAATCTGGCAGGTCAATTCGTTTGATGTGCAGGCAAACGTGCAACAGACCGAACGCTTGCTCAATGCAGTCGCGACCATCAACGCCACGAACGTCGGCAATGGATCAGGGCGAGTGCTGACACTCCGTATCAATGCAAGAGCGAGTGTGAAATCCGTGACCGTCGGCGGCGCCGCCGCGAGTTACAGACCGGCGCCGCCCGAACGCGACTTGCAACGAGTCGAGATCACTCTTCCCGCGGCAGTCGCTCCAAGTGGGACAGTGTCGACTACAGTCACTTACTCGCTTCCAGTTGAGAGTAACAGCGGACTCATTGCGATCAGTCCGATTGCCACGCAATTTCTGCCCCTCGCGTTCTGGTATCCGATGCCGAACACGCCTTACTCGGTGCGCGGCTCTGACACGGCTCCGTTTCATCTGACCGTCAATATTCCAAACGCAATTTCATCTGGAGTTGAGAAAGCCGGCTCACCGGGCTCAGTCACGTTCGATCAGTCACTCTACGGACAACCATTCTTTCTTCAAGGCGACTGGGACAAACTCGAAGGCGCTGCTGA
Organism: Pyrinomonadaceae bacterium; assembly: GCA_036498585.1. Lineage (GTDB taxonomy): Bacteria > Acidobacteriota > Blastocatellia > Pyrinomonadales > Pyrinomonadaceae > PSRF01. The sequence goes on from DASYFE010000181.1 coordinate 7,797, forward strand.
TGCAAAAGGTGTGATCGTCATGCTCGAGAAAGGCGCGGGCGCAGACGATCGCAAACACGCGGAAGCGTTGATGGCATTCACGGCTGCGGCGCGCGCCTTTTTTGCGGCATCGCTTGGACCAGCGCCTGATGCGCCCATACGTTTGGTCGCGGTGCGTCGAGGCGCAGGGTTTACCGATGGCGGCACGGTGCTCTTCGACGCCGACACGTTGCGTCTGCCAAAACTCGACGCTGCGACAGCGCTCTCCGTGGCCGAGACAGTCGCGCGGTTGTGGATTGGCGGCCAAACACCTGTTCGTGGTGAGGGCGGTGGTGTGTTGCGCGACGCGCTCGTACGTTTTCTCGCAACGCAGTTTCTCGAAAAACAGTTTGGCGCCGATGCGGTGAAGTCGGAGTTGTACCGGCAGCGACTCGCTTATGCGACAGTCGCGCAGCGCGATGGTCCACTCGCGCATACGAGCCAGCTAGACAGTACTTACTTTGCGTCAGTACCGAACCGCGGTGCGATGTTCTGGCGCCTCGTCGATCGTCGTTTAGGTCATCAAGAGTTGATGGGCGTTTTGCGTGCGGCGCTTCAGGCCGGAAAGAGCGATCCGAATGGCTTCAACCTTCCTTCCGTCCGTGAGGCGCTCGTGGCGCGCGGCGGCGACAGTTTGAAAGCGTTGTTAGACCAGCAGCTCGATCAGGTGCCCGATACGGATCTGATGATTGGTTTGCCTGTGCAGCGCGGCGCTGACTGGGTCTCGGCGCTACGCAATCTGGGCTCGATCGACGTCACTGTTACTGTGGCGGCGACGACTGAGCAGGGGCAGGAAGTGCGAGCGGAAGCGACTGTGCCTGCGAAGAACTTTGGCGAAGCCGTTTTTAAAACGACGGGGAAGATTGTTCGCGTCGAAGTTGATCCGGACAAGCTTTATCCGCAACTCGATTACGGCAACGATGTGATGCCGCGCGGCAAAGATCTTTCCGCGGCGTTGAATGAGGCGTCGTTACAGCTCGGCGGTCAGGACTTCACGAAGGCTGAAGCGACTGCGCATGCGATGCTCGCAACCGCACCACGGTTTCAGGAGGCGCAGATCATCCTTGCGCGGGCGTTGCTGGGCCAGAACCGGATCGAAGACGCAGAACGACTCTTCCGTGCGGCGCTCGATGAGCCGTTGCCGTTTGCTGCGACGGTTGCATGGGCCAACATCGGTCTCGGCGAGATCGCGATGAAGCGCAACCAGCCTGCTGATGCTGTCAAGCGATTCAATGACGCGGTAGTGGCGAGTCGTGATTATCCGTCGTCGCTGGCTGCGCGTGCGGCGCGAATTCGTGCGGAAGCTGCGGCCAACAGTGCGCCGCCGATCGATCAGAACGCGAGTGCGTTCATCACGCAGCTCTCGCAGGCAGTCGTCAGTAACAAGAAAGCGGAGCTTGAGTCCCGGATCGTTCCCGGCGAACTCGTGCGATTTATCAACGGAAGCATAGGCACGGAAGCTTGGGAGACGAAAGTCGTGCGTACTGAACAACTCAACGCGAACCTTATTGCCGCGGACGTGCAGATCCGTGCGAGCAAGCTGGGCACAGTTGGCGCCGGCACGGCAGTGCTGCTGCTTGCGCGAACACCGTCGGGCTTGAAACTCTCCGGGATCGACCTTTTCGAAGTGCGATGAGCTCTGAAGTCCAACAACGCGCCGCACGCATCAAGCTGCTCTTGATGGATTGCGACGGTGTGTTGACTGACGGGCGCATCTGGCTATTCGAAAACGGCGAAGAGCAGAAAGGTTTTCACACCCGCGACGGACTCGGAATCGATCTATTGCACCGGGCCGGCTTGCGATCAGGGATCATCTCGGGTCGAACGTCGAGCGCGGTTGAGAAACGTGCACGAACGTTGGGCATGTCATTCCTCGTCCAGGGACATGAAAACAAGGTGAATGCGTTTGCCGATGTGTTAGCGCAGGCTGGCGTGACAAATGCTGAAGTCGCTTACATCGGCGACGATATCAATGACATTCCTCTGATTGTGCAATCCGGACTCGGTGTCGCCGTCTCAGACGCTGCTCCCGACACGCGCGAACACGCGCATTACGTGACAAAAGCTCCCGGTGGTTTCGGCGCGGTTCGCGAGGTGATCGAGCTGATACTGAAAGCGCAGGGCCGGTGGGACGAACTAATCGCGAGTTACATTTAACGCGGATAATGCGGACTGAAGACGCGGATTGACATGCGTGTTTGCTCGTCCGTGCTTAAGGTCCCGACAGGGCTTTGCACAAAAAGTCTCGATCACTCTTCTCTGTGCAACCTCTGTGTCCTCTGTGTCTCTGTGGTTGATGAATTCCGAGTAAAACCCAACCACAGAGACACAGAGGACACAGAGGTTGCACAGAGAAATCCCAAAACAAGGACTTTTTGTGCAAGGTCTCCCGACAGCCCAGCGTCATCGGGCGGAGCCTTCTGCTCCTTTCCCGGCCACGCCGTTGAGTAAGTCTGCGGAAATGATGCTGAGTAGTTCGGTTTGAGACGTGTGGAGAAAGAAGTGACCGCCGGGAAAGATCCGCAGAGAGAAGGACGCGCCGGTCTGCTCACGCCAGGCTTCGAGATCCTCGTGATTCACCTCGTCATCCTCCGCGCCCCCGAAGGAAGTGATCGGACAATTAAGAGGCGGCTCTTCCCCGTAGACGTAGGTTTGACTGACGGCGAAATCAGCGCGCAGCAGCGGCAACATCAAACCCATGAGCTGAGAGTGTTCAAGCACCTCTTTTGGCGTTCCGTTCAGGTGTTGAAGGTGATCCAGGAATTCGGCTTCCGGCAAATCAAAAGTCGGGGGACGCCTGGCCGGGCATTGCGCCGCACGCCTGCCGGAAACAAACAGCTGAAGTAGTCCGCCGATCTTTTTCCGGCGCAGCTGGCGCGCCATTTCGAAGGCGATGATCGCTCCCATGCTATGCCCGAAAAATCCGAACGGACGATCCAGGTAAGGTAACAGTGCGGACGCGGCTTCCTGCACTAAAGGCTTCACGTTGTTGAAGGGCGCTTCGCGGAAACGGCCTCCGCGCCCGGGAGGTTGTACCGCGCAGAGCTCGATCGAGGCTGGCAACTCTTCGGCCCACGCGCGGAAGGCAGCGGCCGTTCCGCCCGCGTAGGGAAAACAGAACAAACGGATCAGGGGCTGCGGATTCGGCTTCGGTCGGACGAGCCAGAGATTGGGACGTGGGGTGGCGCCGTTCATATCGGTCGTTGGCTGGCAGAGTTCGGGTAATGGGTTTGAAGATACGCCGAAGGCGTTGGCTAATTTCAGCCCGGGGTTCGAGCGCAGCGAGAACCCTGGGTTTGTCGTTAACGATCAATTGAACCCTGTAGGGGTTCGCCTACCGCCTAACCCTTTCAGGGTATTGCGTGTATTTTGAATTTAAACCTAGGGTTGTCGCTGCGCTCCAACCCTAGGCTGAAATTAGCCAACGCCTGCGGCGTATTTTCAAATTGATCTTGATCGGCGGTAGCGGGACTCGGGCCCGGGTCAACGAGGTTCGATATGCATTTCCCGTTTACCATAGAGCCTTTCGGACTTGATCCCGCGGCCGTGGCACTCCTCAACCAAACGATTGGATTCTACGATCGGTTTGGACTCATCCGTATATTGAATCGAGGTAAGAAAAGTGCACCAGGGCTCCTGGCCCATCGCGTAAACGTAGACACTGGCGGGATTCAGGATGTCGACTATCTCCATCCCTTTTTTACTGGTCGATCCATCGAAGCGGCGCGACTGGTCATTCTTGCGGGATAACGGTTTGGTCAACAAGGGCCCATAGAGCCAACTCATCGGTGCTCCCTCGCACTCCATCCCCAGAAAAAGAATATCGACGTCGCCGTATATTTCATGGACATGCTCGTAAAGCTTTGACTCCAGGTTGTTCGAATCGGCCGCCATAATGATCGATCTGCCCATGAGTTTGACGAACCATGCCAGCTTGGTTCTCACATTGAGGTCGGCATGCTCTCCGAGAAATGGCAAGCCGGTGATTACGCCGTCCGGGATTTCGATTGTTTCCATCTCATCTAAGTCACGAACATTCTTGAAACCAACGCTTTGCAGGATCAATTTCAGAGAAGGATCTACGCGGTCTCCCCCCACGCTCTTGGGAACGATCAGGTTCTTTATTTTGTGGCGCAAATGAAGCAAAGACTCGAACATGACATGATCCTGGTGAGTGTGTGTGATCAAGACATAGTCGAGACTCTCGGGCAGATCGGCATATGTGAAACGATCAATTCCACTGGTGGATTTGGAACTGATTACGGGATCGCACAGCACATTCACGTGTTTAGTCTCGATCAGCACGCAGGCGTGACCGAAGTAACGAATCCTGACGCCGTCGCCGTCATATCTGGGATTCTTTTGGGGGGCCTCCTCAGTGAAGAAAGCCGCAAACCGGGCGTCATCTTTCTCACTGAGGTTTAGCGTTTCCCTGATGTGGCCGTAAGGCTGCGGTACGAATTGCATCTTGAATAATTCATCTATTCCCTGGTGCTCGAAGGGCAGGTCCAAATACAAACGACCGTCACTCTTGAGGCGCGGCGTACTAAAGACAAAGGAGCGGCCATCGCTCTCAACTTCAGAAAGAACCACGCTTTGCGAACCTCGATTGTAGTATTTGCTCTTGTAGAGCAGACCTTCTATGAAGCGAATGGAAGGATGGTTTTGCAAATCATAAACCAACTCGACATAGCCGCGCAGAATCTCCGGCGTTTTCTGATAGAAGCCTTCGAGAGAAAAGCCGTTCGCCTCAGCTGCCAGGGTTTCATCCAGAGTCTTGATAGCGTCGGCCAGTTGCACCATGTGAGCGTTTTCGCGGGTCGTTTTCTCGGCCAGTTCTTTGATCTCGCCGACCTTGCTGGCGTCGTAATTGATGAACGGTCCGCCGAGCATCCCGGGATTTTTGAGCGCGGAAATATGAACCTGCGGAGCAGCGACGAACGATTGCATGATCTTAACGTGCGCGTTGGCGATATACATGGCGGCCGACGCCGGCGGGATCAGATAGGGCCAGGCGTACCATTGATTGAATAACGGCTCGACTAAAATACTCGGTTTCAGATAGACGTTCGGATTACTCATAGTTGAGGCTCATTTTAATAAGAAGTGTCTGATTGATGAAAATTACCGGACCGAGCTGCCCGGTGCGGCGGACAGCCGGGCGGCGCTAGTTGATTTCAGACGAGATCAACTCACCGGATGACGCGCGTGGCATCACTAAGCTGGGCACCGTTTTCCCGTCGCGTTTGTAAAAGGTCGAGATCGGGTGACGGATCGCTTCAAGGGTATTGTCCTGATGATATATGGCCCCGCCGCCGGTGGGTATGCCGGCGCCCTCGATGTTCCAACTTGATTTCTCGACGATCCTCTGCAGCCCTTCCCATTCGGTTTTTTCTTCGTGAGCGCCAATGACAAAAGGCACCAGTTTGAGGGCTTCGAAGACGCCATCGCCCGAATGGCCGATCATGCCTAATTGCACGGCCCCGGCCGAGATTCCGATCAAGACTGCGCCTTCGCTGTATCTTTTAATAATGTCCTTGTTCATCCCGGTGCGTTGGAAAATATCCCAACCCATTTTGGCGTCCCCGCCAGCCAGGAGAATTATGTCCGCTTCATTTATGAAGGAAGAATCCTCGGGTCCGTACGATGACAAAATCATGCGGCAGTCGCGGATCATAATACTCTGCATCGCCTCTTTGAAGATGTCATAAAACTCCGGCTGATCGCCATTGGACGCGCCAATGTAAGCGGCCCGGGGAGACGGTCCTTCGACTCTGGCGCGGATCAAATCAAGGAAAAGAAGCCCGTCGTCCTTCCAAAATAACATTTGGCTGTCCGCGAAAAGATAGATTGGCTTCAAAGGAAGATCCATGATTGATTTTAATGGCTGCGCCCGTAAGATAGCACACAACTTTACAGGTTAAAAAATGAGCCATGAAGAGATTTCTCTGTGCAACCTCTGTGTCCTCTGTGTCTCTGTGGTTGATGGATTCCGAGTAAAACCACACCACCGAGACACAGAGGACACAGAGGTTGCACAGAGAAGAGCGCGATCGAGACTTTTTGTGCAAAGCATCTCAGCGGGCGCCTGGAGAAATTTTTTGGCGTGGATTCCTGCCGGGCGATTCAAGAGCCTTGACTACTCAGTCAAAAATCCTTAGATTTCCGTGGTCTCGGGTCAATGCCGAATTTCGCAATGATATCCGCCGCAATCGGATTGCTTCCCAACTGGCATTGGAACATCTCTGACTTCCCGGTTTCCAGTAGCCCTGAAACTGCTACCATTTCTGACTAACCTTGGTTTGAGCGAAACGAGGCGTCGGAATCAAAGATGTCCCGTCTGAGGTAAACGTGACAGTCCAGATGGCGTTTCGGATGTCAACGTGAGGGGTGGAACTGACCCTGGAATCTCTGAACGACCGCGAACCCGGATTGCATCTCAATGCCTATAACGCCGCGGCGCTCTGTCGGTCTTTAGTAATGGCGCAGGAAATCAGTGGAACTCTTCGTATAAGTCAGGAGTGAATCCAGGAGCATAACTAGCAAGATTTGGCTTCAAGGCATCGAGACTATACGCGCCTCCGTAGCGCGCCTTATGTTTCCCGATAGCTAAGCCCTGTTCGAACCGCATTTTGCCCAGGGGGAATGGTGATCGCGGCCTAGATCACTCCCCGAATGTTCTAACAAAGCGAATCCGCTCCTTTGAACCCCCTTCGGGTTGGGAGTTCCGTTGCACTTAAGGGGAGTGGAGACAGCTTTAAAAAGGTGAACTCGATCGTTCCTGATTGGCGCGATCATGCGGTAGCTGTGCTCGAACTCAGAACTCGGATGTGTTTACCTCATTAATTTCCACTATCCTGAATAAACTAACAGCTTCGTCTTAAAGTCCTCCTACATGTCCTTCTCTGTGCAACCTCTGTGTCCTCTGTGTCTCTGTGGTTGTTTTCCTAAGCAATCGTCAACCACAGAGACACAGAGGCCACAGAGGTTGCACAGAGAAGGACATGTAGGAGGACTTTAAGACGAAGCTGTTAGTTTATTCAGGAGAGTGGAA
>DASYFE010000182.1:0-12837 GCA_036498585.1 Pyrinomonadaceae bacterium
AGCGATAAATACTCCCCAAAGACCATACGCAAGCCATCGAGGACGAACTAACGTGAGACCCGTGTTGCTCGGAATCGTCGTGCGGTCAGTGACGGTTTCAGTTTGCGATCTGCTCACCGCTGCAACTGTCGCTTTGGAATCCGCTTCCGTTTCGCGAGCTATCGATCGCGTCAACTCCGGATATTCCGAGGTGTGAATCTCGTCTCTGAGCTGTTCGAGATCGAGCTTGAGATCCGTGATCGTCTGGTAGCGTTTTAGCCGATCCTTTGCGAGTGCTTTCGAAGCGATTCGCTCGAGCTGGCGCGGCACGTTCGATACGTGCTCCGAAAGTGGAACGTGCTCGTGATCGATGATCGAAACGCGGGTGTGGCTCTCGGTCTTTCCCTGAAACGGAGGACGTCCGGCGATCATCTCGTAAAGCACGACGCCCAAACTAAAAATGTCAGTCCGCTCGTCGATCGATTCGCCAAGCGCCTGCTCGGGCGACATGTAACCGCTCGTGCCCATGATCGCGCCCGGGTTCGTCTCGGTTATCGGAATCGTTACAGCTTCGGGATCCGCTGTTGAAGCGTCGCGATCTGTTAGTTTGGCGAGGCCGAAGTCCAACACTTTCACGAAGCGATCGCGAACAAACTTGTCCTGCCGCAACATGATGTTTTCCGGCTTGATATCGCGGTGCACGATGCCGGCGGCGTGTGCAGCCTCAAGCGCCATCGCGACCTGGAGCGCGATGCCAAGCGTTTCATCGAGCTTCAATGGGCCACGCCACAGACACTGACGCAGCGTTTCGCCGTCGATGTATTCAGTCGCGATGTAGTAGCTGCCGTCAGTTTCGCCGATCTCGTAGACGGTGAGAATGTTCGGATGATTGAGTGCGAGGACCGCGCGCGCTTCCTGTTTGAACCGACGCAAACGACTCTCAGACTTCGTCAGCTCATGAGGCAAAACTTTCAGGGCAACCTTTCGGCCGTGTTGCCTCGTGTCTTCGCCGAGGAAGACCTCGCCCATGCCACCCTTGCCCAGCCTGCGTAAGATGCGATAATGGGCGATGTACTCAGGCAGTGAACTGGTTTCAGTGGAATTGTTCGGAAGGTCGGGCATGAAGGCGATTACTTTGCGCGACTAAGCTGGGCCGAGAACGATTCGCGCGCATTGTAACACCTTTGCGGAGCACGGCGTTGTCAGAAGTAATGCTCTGCGGTCCTCTGCGTATCTCTGCGTTCTCTGCGTTAATGAGCCATTCAACGCAGAGGGCGCAGAGATACGCAGAGGACCGCAGAGAAGCAGAAACGCCAGAAAGGGCAACAAGTTCGGGGTCGAAAGCATCGAACCGCCGTTATTAGCAGACCGCGGTCCGCTCCCGAACTATAATCCATTTAGCATGTCAGCACGCGTAACATCATTTTTATTCAAATACTTGTCGTTGGCTGTCGTCATTTCAGCCGCCGCGCTGTCGGTCGCCGCGCAGAAGCCGAAGCCTTCACCCACGCCGATTCCGGAAGATAAGCAGGGCAGAGTCACAATCGAGATTCGCCGTGTGCGATTGCCGATCACGGTCACCGATAAGAAAGGCCAGTTTGTTCCCGGCCTGACGCAGCGCGACTTCACTATTTTGGAAGACAAAGTGCCGCAGACGATCGAGACGTTCTCAGACGATCTCTCGCAAACGACACCGCTCTACATCGCAGTGCTGATGGACACGTCGCCCTCAACAGCCGGCAAACTGAAGTTTCAGCAAGAGTCGGCAATGAACTTCATCCAGACAGTCGTGAAGCCTCGCAAGGATCGTGTGCTCTTCGGAACGTTCGACGATCAGATCAACTTGTTGCAGGACTTCACTGACCGGCTCGATCTCCTCGACAAGGCGGTTTACGGCGTCAAGAAGATGGGCACGCAGACCGCGCTCTTCGATGCGATCTGGCAGTTCTGTGACGAGAAGATGCGATCGGTTCCAGGGCGTCGTGTGTTGCTGGTTGTGACTGATGGTGAAGACACATACAGCCGCGCAAACATCCGCGACGCGATCGATATCGCACAGCGAACCGAGACGACGATCTTCGCGATCTCTACGAAGGCCGGATTTCTCGGCACTGTTCCCGGCGTTGAAGCAGGACAGGTCGCCGACAAGAAAGACAAGGATCTGCAAACGCTCGCGGAAGAGACCGGCGGCGCGGCTTTCTTCACCGGCGACATGCTTTCGCTCGAGCGATCGTTCACGAGGATTTCGAAAGAGTTACGCGCGCAGTATCTGGTCACTTACAATCCGACGAACAAGAGTTACGATGGCACGTTCCGTAAGATCGACGTGAAGCTCGGAGATGGCCACAACGATCTGAAAGTGCGAACCAAGCGCGGGTACAAGGCGATCACTGACAGCGTTGCGCAGTAAGGAGTTCTGAAGTAAAGATGCAATATCGCGTATTCAGTCGTCCGTTTGTAGTGTTGGTCCTGGTTTCTCTGCTCGTATGCGGAGGAATCGCCAGCCAGACCCAGTTGGCGAAAGAGGCTGGCAAAAACGAGACGACTCAGCAGGACGCTGCCGCGCTTGCATCACCGTCACCGACTCCGCGAAATCGTGAAGAAGTACCGCAGGATTCGGACGAAGTAATCAAAGTTGAAACAAACCTGACGAACATCTTCTTCACCGCTGCCGATAAGAACAAGCGCTTCATCAGCAATCTCAAGGCTGAAGATATTCGTGTGTTCGAAGATGGTCAGCCGCAGGAGATCTTTACTTTTCAACAGAACATCGAGCTGCCACTCTCGATCGCGATCTTGATCGACACGAGCATTTCTGAAGAGCGCACGCTGCCTGATGAAAAAGTCGCGGCCCAGGCGTTTCTCGAAAGCGTGATGCGTCCAAACAAAGACGAAGCGGCCGTCATCTCGTTTACTGGTGACACGACGCTGGAGCAGGGTTTTACCGGAAGTATCGAGCGACTCAGGCGAGCGATCGACCACGTCGAGTTTGTGCCGCCCTCGGGTTATATCGGCGGTGGGGTAGTTGTAAATGGGACGCCTCCGATTTCCGGGACGAACCAGAGTCTCGCCGGCTCAACCGCGGTTTGGGACGCCGTTTGGGCCACGTCTGAAGAGTTAATGGCGACCTCCGCGGAGCACACGCGCCGCGCCATCATTCTTCTCACCGACGGCGACGACACGAGTAGCCGCATGAAAATCCACGAGGCGATTGAACGCGCCCAGAAATCTGACGCGCTCATTTACGCCATCGGGATTGGCGACCGCTACACATTCAACGTCAACGAAGGCTCGCTCCGCAAAATCGCAGAGCAGACCGGGGGTCGCGCCTATTTTCCGCGGCATGAGCGAGACCTTCGCGACGCCTTCGCCCAGATTCAAAAAGACCTCCGCGAGCAGTATCTCGTGGCCTACTCGCCGACAAACAAAGCCCGGGATGGGTCATTCCGGAAAATCGAGATCCAGGTAGTAAATCCCGAGCTAAAACAGCAAAGTCTGAAGCTCAACTACCGGACTGGCTACTTCTCCAAGACCACCAACGGCGACCCGGCCACCCGCAAACGCACCGGAAACCAGTAGTTTTCTCTGCGTAATCTCTGCGTATCTCTGCGCCTCTGCGGTAAAACAGCGCATATAACCGCAGAGACGCAGAGGACGCAAAGGATACGCAGAGTATTCGTGGCTAACTCTTGCAAAACTTGTTATACTGCCCCGGCCAGTGCGTCCGCCTGGCCGCTGTAAGAAATTCCACCAGTCTCATTCACCCTCCCAAAAGGTTTTCTTACTCAAAGAGCCGGACACCCAGATTGAATGAGTATCACTACGTCAGACCGTGGCCGTGTCCTGATCGTCGATGACGATCGGAAGATCCTCGATCTGTTGGTCGAGCTGCTTCAAATCGAGGGTTACGAAATCGCGACCGCTCTCGACGGCTCGGAAGCTTTCGAGCTGGCCATCTCGTTCGACCCGGACGTTGTCGTCAGCGACGTCGTCATGCCTGTGGTCGGTGGTCTCGAGCTCTGCCGCCATCTGAAAGAAGATCCACGCACCGCTTACATTCCGGTCCTTCTAATCAGCGGCCGAATACCTTCGGACGATGCCGGTATCGAAGGCCTTCACGCGGGCGCTGACGACTACCTCGATCTCCCGTTCCGAAATGAAGAGCTGCTGGTGAAAGTCGCGCAGCTCGTCGAGCGCCATCGCATGGAACAGGCGCTGAAAGAGAGCGAAGAACGATATCGTCGTTTGGTTGAGCTCTCGCCCGATGCGATCGTCGTTCACCAGGAAGGTAAGTTCACGTATCTCAATCCGGCGGCCGTAAATCTCTGGGGCGCAGCGACCGATAAGGAGCTGATCGGCAAGTCGATCTTCCAGGTCGTACATCCTGACTACCGCAATCACGTCACCGAACGCGTCGACTACATTCAGCGTTTTCACAAACCGACTCCACTCGTCGAACAGAAATGTCTACGGCTCGATGGTGCTGAGATCGACGTTGAAGTGACTGGCTTGCCGTTCGTCTCAGACGGCAAATCCGCGGTGCTCTCCGTTTTTCGCGACGTCACGGAAAAGAAGCAGGCGCGCGAGGCGCTCAGAAAAGCTGAAAAGCGTTTGCGGACCGTAGTCGGGAGCGCAGCGCTGATACTGTTTGCGACCGATAAGAAAGGCGTCTTCACGTTGAGTGAGGGTGAGGGATTGAAGAGTCTCTCGCTCGAGCCGGGTGAGCTCGTGGGCCAGTCAGTGTTTGAGGTTTATGCTGAGACGCCGCAGTTTGGTGAAAACATCAAGCGCGCGCTGAAAGGCGAGTCGTTCACGTCAGCGGTAACGATCGGCCAGTTTGTTTTTGATGTTCGCTATTCACCGTTGACGGATGAACGCGACAACGTGCTCGGCGTTATCGGCGTTGCAACCGATATAACTGACAGCCGCCGAGCGGAAGTATCGATTCGTGAAAGCGAAGAACGTTATCGAGAGCTCTTCGAAAACGCCAACGACATCATCTACACGCACGATCTCCAGGGCAATTTTACTTCACTCAATCGCAGCGGCGAACGCATCACGGGCTACACCCGCGAAGAAGCGACGCTCATGAACGTCGCTGACGTCATCGCGCCCGACTACTTAAATCTCGCGCGTGAAATGATTGCTCACAAGGCCAGCGAAAAAGTATCGACTGTTTACGAGATCGACATCATCACTAAGGATGGGCGTCGTGTGCGTCTCGAAGTCAGCACGCGGTTGATCTTCAGCGACGGCAAACCGGTTGGCGTGCAGGGAATCGCGCGCGATCTCACCGAGCGCAAACACTCCGAAGAGATATTGCGTGAGAGTCAGGCCTTCCTCGCGCAACAGGCACAACGCGAGGCGATGACTCATCGCATTGCGCAGGCCATTCGTTGCTCGCTCGATAGTCATGAGATTTATAAGACTGCGGTGAGAGAGCTGGGTTCGTATCTCGCTGTGGATCGTTGTTCTCTGTACATGCGCGACGACCGCACGAAGTGTGCGTTGAACGTCGCGGAATATCACGTCAGAGGAGTTGAGCCAGCGAAGTCGGATTTCGCGTTGGACCACCTGCAATCGTTGATCTCGGCGCTGGACGAAACCGGTGTTTTGCATTTCTCAGACGCCTCGAATGACGCACGCATCACGGATCTCTACGAGAACATTCTTTCCAAAGCGCATGTGAAGTCGATCATGTACGTGGCGATCAGAGTCGGCGACGACGTTCCGGCAGCGTTCGCGCTCTCAACAACAAGACAAGTAAGACGCTGGAGTGACGCCGACATTGCGCTCGCCAAAGCCGTCGCCGATCAAACGGGTATCGCGATTCGGCAAGCCGAGCTCTACCAGAAAGCTGAATCGACTTCGATACGTGAAGCGCTCGTGAATCGTTTGACGATGGCGATTCGCGCCTCGTTGAGTTTGGGCGAGGTTCTCAGCACCGCGACAGTTGAGTTGGGGCGCGCACTTGGCGCTTCGCGAGTTCACTTGTTTCTGCTGGACAGCGAAGACGTAATCGCACCACTCGAACACGAGTATCTCGCTGACGGTGTCAAAAGCATCAAGCACGTCGCCGTCGACTACGACGATCCGATAGCGCGCAATCTTTCCAGCTCCAACGAGCCGCTGATTATTAGCGACGCTCAAAACTTTGATGCGTCGTCCACGGCGTTAAGCGCTTACGTTCGCGACCAGGCGCACAGACTCGAAATCCTATCCGCCATCAGCTATCCGCTGATCGTGAAGGGACAGTTCCGCGGCATTCTCTCCATTCACCAAACTGATCGCAGGCGCCTCTGGACGGAAGATGAGTTGACCCTCGTCCAGGCGCTCGCAGAACGACTGGCCATCGGTATCGCGCAGGCCGAGTTGTTTGAAATGGTCGCGCGTGGCAAGACTGAATGGGAAACCACTTTTGATGCGATGTCAGATGGCATCTTCATCTTCGATCGCTCCGGCGAATTGAAACGTGTGAATCGCGCAGGGGCAACTATGGAAGCCGTGCACCCGCGTCTGCTGCTTGGTCGCAAGTGTTGCGACATACTGCGAACCAGCGAAGAAGACGAAACGTGCGTGGTTGAAAATGCACTCGAGACCGGCCGCAGCGTTACGATCGAGATCACTCCGAGTCGTCTCAATCGTCCGTTGCTCGTTTCGGTTGAGCCGGTGCTGGATGAAAACAATCAAGCGATCGCAGTCGTGTGTACGGCGCGCGATCTTTCCGAGCTGCGCAAGGTGCAGGCTGTCGCCCGCGAACACCAATCGCTGTTGACGAACATTCTCGAAAGCGCGCGCGAGTCGATCTACGCCGTCGATACGGAAGGAAATTTCAAGTGGTGTAACACGGCGACATTGAAAGGTCTGGGTTTTCAGCGCTCCAGCTTTATTGGCCGGCCATTGCTGAGCATGGTCTATGAAGGCGATCGCGATCTGGTGCGTGAAAAGCTGGCTGCCGCGTTGCAGGGAGTGGCCCAAACTTACGAGATGCGCTACTTCTCGCATGACGGGCAATTGCGATACGCACGAGTCGATAATTCACCGCTCGTGGTTGAAGGCCAAACGACAGGCGTGTTGGGCATCGCGCGCGACATCACCGAGCAGAAAGAAGAACGTGAGCGCGCTGCACGGGCGGACAAGTTGCGCGCGCTCGGTCAACTCGCGTCGGGCGTGGCCCACGACTTTAACAACTCACTCGCCGCGATCCTCGGACGCGCGCAGTTGCTGCGACGCCAGGTCAACGATCCGGCCCTTATCCGAAATCTCGACATCATTCAAACGGCGGCGGAAGACGCCGCGGCAACCGTGCGCCGCATTCAGACCTTTGCACGCAAGTCAGCGGTGAAGGAGTTTGAGCTGGTCGACGTTGCCGGGTTGCTCAATGATGCGGTTGAAATCACGCGGACGCGTTGGCAAAACGAGGCGCGCGTGCGCGGGCTTGAATATGAAGTCAAACTCAACGCTCCGAGAGAGCAGTACACGTATGGCAGTGCGTCAGAGCTGCGCGAAGTGTTTGTAAACATGATCGTGAATGCGGTTGACGCGATGCCGCGCGGCGGGCGTTTGCTGGTTACCTGCCGGCGCAAGGACGACAGGCTGCAGGTGCATTTCAGTGACAATGGAATTGGGATGCCGGAGGACGTGAAGCAGAAGATATTTGAGCCGTTCTTCTCGACGAAGGGCGCGCACGGCACCGGCCTCGGCTTGTCAGTGAGTTACAGCATTATCGAACGCCATTCGGGATCGATCAGTGTCGATTCTGAACCGGGTAGCGGGTCAAACTTTATGGTCGATTTGCCGGCGATTGCGGCTGAATCATCGTCGGACGAGTCGTCCGCGACCGGCGATGAAGCACGCACGCTGAAAATCCTTGTCGTTGATGATGAGGAACCGGTGCGCGAGACACTCGCGGAGATGCTGGTCGCAGTCAGACACCGTGTGGAGTTGGCCGGCAGTGGCCAGGAAGCGGTGGAGAAGTTGCGCGCCGGTGACTTTGATTTTGTGTTTACCGACCTCGCGATGCCTGAAATGGACGGCTGGGAAACCGCGCGCCTGATTCGCAAGAGCTGGCCCAACATGAGAATCGTGCTCGTAACCGGTTATGGCCCACTGACACCACCACCGTCCGGTGAGGAAAACCTCGTCGATGCGATCATCGGCAAGCCATTCGATTTCGCGCAGGTCGGCTCAACACTTACAAACCTGGCCCGGATCGGTGAGGCGGTCGGTGTTAATCCGTGAACTAGACTTAGTTAAAGTTCATAATTCCCGCACTGGCAGTAAATCCCACTCCAAACCCCACCACAATCGCGGGTCCTGACCATTCATTCTTCTCAGTCTTCTCAGCCAGCATAAAACCGGTTGAAGCGCTCGAAAGGTTGCCGTAATGTTCCAGGACTTTATACGAGCCGTTCACCTTTGCTGATTTCGGTTCGAGATCGAGCTGAGAACAAACACCGTCGAGAATCTTCTTGCTGCCCGTGTGGATCAGACAATCGTCTACTTCCGTTAGATCCGAGACTGGCGAGTCTGGATGTTCCAGCACGTTCTTGATTGTGGTCACTGCGTAATGCGCGCCGCGATTGGGAACGCTCGGCTGCATGAAATACTGCGGGCGTCCTTTGAGATATTCGTGCGGGCTGTTGTTGATCATCGTGAGCAGATCCTTGTCACCTGGATGATCGTTTGTCAGGTGAGAGATTGGTCCAAAGGCGGGCTTTCCTTCTTCGGCGCCTACCAGCAACGCTACCGCGCCATCGCCAAAAAGCATCGATTGGATTACGAAGGTCGTGTCTGACCTTTGTTGCTCGAATTGCTCGGGATCGAGTTTTCGATCCTTTCGCTGTCTGATGATTTCGCGATAGCCGGAATACTCGTCGCGCAGCAGCGGCGCAACGTAAGGTGTGTGCGCTTCCGCCATCACGACGATCGCAAGCTTACCGCGATTCGCGGCAAGGTACCACTGGGCCACTTCGATCGACTTGAGTAGCACAGAGCAACCCTGGGCTTGCATGTTGACGGTTCGCAACGACCTGGAAAGCAGGCCGTGCGTTCTTCCTATGATCTCGGACGCGAGGCACGGCAACATCTGGTCAGGAGTGTTAGTTGCCGCAACGAGCAGTCCGATCCGATTCGGATCACCTCCCCATTCGTAAATGCAGCGTTTGGCGGCAGCCACACCGAGGTCGGTGGTTGAGCTGGTAGGTGCTTTTGGTGCGCCGCATAGAAACTGTGGATAATTTTCGAGAGTTGAATATCGTTGATTAACCCCGAGAGCACTGATTGTATTGATGAGTTCCGGGGAGAGCTTATGCATTAGACTGCCGACGATTTCTGTCGTCGTAAAGGCATTCTGAGGCACAGCAGTAGCTGCCGATAGCAAATTGATCATTGTCGTTTTTCTGCTCCAAAGAGAGGGGGAATTCTGCCGCGTCGGATACCTCCCACCGCACTCCGACGTTGAATCTCTTTTACAACCGCTGTGCCGTAACTTCGCTGCGCGGGAATTATGCGTGAAGGCCTTTAATTGTGAGACTTAGCGAGAAATTCACTAACGGTAGCTCGTCACCGGATCCGCCAATTCTTGGATACCTTCTAACCACGTCCAAAAGAAAGACAAATTCGCTCAGTATTTTTACCGAGGCTATGGTAACCCGGATATACAGTTAGCTAACCGGTGTATACGATGTGCCACGATGCATGGCTTCCGACGACGCTAGAGCGTTATCAGGCGGGTTGGATGAGGAAAATATTTTTGATAAATGTCCCCGCTAAACAATGTAGCCGAAACGAGGGAGCAGGAGTAAATTAAAAGGCACTGAGGAATTGCCTACCTAACGTGTTCGATTCTCAAATTGTTACTGCTTTTTATCCCCGTTGAGATCTTGCTGACGATCAGGGTGCGAGGCTTTGTCCGATTTTGACCATTTCTGCCATTCGCTCTGGATCACTGCCCTTATGTCAGCGTAAGCCCCGCCCGTCGTATCGCTGTACTTAACTCTGTAGGCGTGCTTATCAGACGATTTTGTTAACTTTGGGGTGCCCACGTGTTGCTCCTAACCTTCACTCACCAATCTAACCGTTAAGATCGCGCTTGCCAAGATGCAAAAACGGCTATTTTTTGTCCATTCCGGCTATTGTTTGTCGAAAGTGGCTATAGATCACTTCAGCCGGAAGCGGCCAACAGTGTCTTCGCCGATGCTGCCGAAGTAGAGTGTGCCGTTGCGCTCGACGACGTTGGCGATTTCGGAGAAGCAGTCGGAGGAGCCGTTCTGGAGGTTTTCGATGACGTGGCCTTGCGGGTCTAAACCAAGGACGAAGGAATATCGCTTGGGAGCGGGCTGCATGAATTTGGGCAGACGGGCCACCATCTTCCGCATCGTCGGGTAAGGAAGCATGCGGTCGAAAAGGGCCTGGCGCGGCGTTACGAGCGCAAGCCAAAATCGATCGCGACCGTTCGATGAAATGCCGTCTGGAAACCCGGGAAGATTGTCGATAAAAATGTCGCTCTGGCCCATCTTCGGTCCGTTGAGCCAGACGCGACGAACGCGATATTCAGCAGTTTCCACCACGAGGACAAACGTCTGGTCCGGGCTCACTGCAACGCCATTCGCAAAATAAATGCCCCGCAACAACGTACGAGGCTGGCGTGAGCGTGGATCGAGTGCGAGCAAACGTCCGTTGGGCTGATGCTCGAGCAGGTCGTTCGTAAACTGCGACATCGGAAACTTGTTGGACGCTTCAGTGAAATAGATCGTACCGTCTGCGCCGACGTCGAGATCGTTCAGACAGCCAAACTTCACGCCGTCTGCTTCTTCAGCGAGTACTTTGATCTCGCCCGCTTTGTCGACAGACAACAATCCCTTGATCGCATCGGCTACGATCAGATTTCCTTCGCGATCGAAGATCATTCCGAGTGGACGACCGTCCGTGTCGGCGAAGACGCGCGGCTGTGTGCCGTCGGCTTGAAGGACCACGATCCGGCCGTCTTCGAAACCAGCGTAGATCTTTCCTTCGGCGTCGAGTGCGACATCTTCAGGTTTGTGCCCGTCACCAAGTGAGAGCTTCTGAACAGGCGAGAGCCGCGTGTTCTGCGCGTACTGGCCTGTCAACGCAGGCGCAGCAGGAGGAGTCCACGCCGCAGGTGCGATTGGCACTGGGGCAAGAAGGAGGTATGCAAGCGCGATAACGATGATGAGGAGGATGCCGAGTCCGAAGCGTTTTTTGGAAGACATCAAATGTTTTGTTTATCGCTCGCCGCGTGATTTCTCGACCGCAGTTTCCAGTGTCACTACGAGCTTGCGAATACCGGCCTGGTCCATCGGCTCGATCAGGCGGAGGGCTTCGTCGAGTATGCGTCGCTGGTGTTCCGGAAAGTTTGGCAAGCCACTGACGGTTCCAGGATCTCCATCGTAGAACGCCACACGCGGCGGACGGACTGATTCCACTATCTCTTTAACGACTGCGAGCGTCATCGTGGGAATGCCCGCGAGCTCGAGCCCCCGCGCCACCAGGCCGACAGACTGGTGACACAAAACAGAAGCAGGAACCAAAAGCGCAGCCTGCACTTCATAACGCCGCACTCGCTCGACAAGCTTCGGAACGAGCTCATCAACAACGCGACCAGCATCAGGAATGAACCCGCAAAAGCTCCAGTACACCGGATTCAACTGCCCGATGATTCCGTTCTTTTCAAACTCGAGCAGTCGCGCAACCGGCAGCTCGGAGTTCACGTCCTGCTGCACAGCCGACGGATCGTAACCGCGCGCGGAAAACCTCAGATCCGACTCTTCAACTTCGATCGGAATTTCTTTGAAAGTCGTGTCACCGTTTGTCGCGCTTGTGTCGAACGCAGGCGTGCCGTCAATGTAAGCGCCCGCTGAAGAGATCAGCGCGAGATTCAGCATCGGCAGTGCGCGCCGGGCAGGCGTAAACGGCGCGCGCTTATTCCTTACAAAAGGATAATCGGCGCCGAGCTCATCGCCGCCACCGGGTCTCCAACTCTCGAACCGTCTTCGCCAACCATCAATATCTTCAAAAATTTCCACCAGCTTCACCCATCTGAGATTTAGTTGCGCAGGTTCCGAGACATCAGGACCATCGCCACAAGAGCGGCAATCATAGCAAGTCCGAGCGCGTTAACCGAATAACCGTGCAGGTTGTTGAAAGCGATGCGGCGCGCGTCGTCCGCCGCGATTTGGTCGATCGGCAGAACCATCGCCGCGCGCAATGCACGCATCCGCGCCGCGATAACCCAGTGGCCGACGGCTGTCGTTAACCCGATGATGCCGAGACATATGCATTCAATGATGAAGCTCACACGGCCGGAGGAATTACGGCGCAGGAGTAGAGTCAGAAGTAGTAATAATGAGATTAGAAAGCCGGCGATGTTTACGACTGAAAGCGAGCGCGTGACGATACTGCCGGCTATTTCGTTCGCGTTTGGCAGTCCGAATGATCGCAAGACACCGAAGGCTGCGGGGGCGACTACTGCGCCGAAGAAGAGGGCTGCGCCAAACCAGCAAGCTAATAGAATCAATCGTGAAAAGTTCATAGACAGTCGTTTGACAGGATTTACAAGAACTTTTCAAGATTAACAAGATGATCTGTTCATCCTGAACAATCTTGTAAATCCTGTCTAATCAAATTCATCTACTGTCGCCAGTAGACGGATCTTTGGCGGCGTGATCTGCGGTCTTGGCAGCTCCCGAGGATCGCCATTCAATAACCACGACAATGCGCGATCCAGTTGTGACTGGTACTCATCGAGATCGAGCGACATAAAAACATTCACGCCTAGCCGCGCAAATTTTTCCTTCGCTCGGAGGTACATCTGACGCGCCGCACCGGGCCGGCCGA
>DASYFE010000183.1:0-32888 GCA_036498585.1 Pyrinomonadaceae bacterium
GAGAGCCGCAGAGACTTGGTCCAAATTTCCGCGCCGTAGCTTTACGCCGAAGGCGTTCGCTAATTTCAGCCCAGGGTTCGAGCTTGCGAGAACCCTGGGTTACCAATGATTAACCGCGTTCTAACCCTGAAGGGGTTCGCCAACAACCTAACCCTTACAGGGTTAAGTGCATTCTATTTATTGCCTCCCAGGGTTGTCGCAAGCTCCAACCCTGGGCTGAAATTAGCGAACGCCTTCGGCGTAACAGTTCTTCCTGTTGACTGCCCACACGAGGCGGAACTATACTCCTGTAGTTCATCAACAGGAGCTTACATGCCTGACACTAAGCACGTGGTTCTGCCGGGAACGCTGAATCTATTGATCCTCAAGACGCTCGCCACTCTCGGCGAGCTGCACGGTTACGGCATTGCCCGACGTATCGAACAGGTCAGCGGCGATCTGCTGGAGCTCAATCAGGGCACGATCTATCCCGCACTCCTGAAACTCGAACAAATGGGCTGGATCCGTACAAGGTGGAGCACGTCGGAAAATAATCGCCGCGCTAAATATTATTCACTTACGCGCGCCGGACGAAAACAGTTGGCCGTGGAAGAAGACGCATGGCTCCGAACATCTACAATCGTGACTCGCTTCCTCACGCCGTCGGAGAAATAAACCATGACCAGCTTACGAATCTTTCTCTCGAAACTGCGCGCTCTGTTTCTGAAACGAAGACTCGAACAGGAAATGCAGGACGAGATCGACGCGCATCTCGAGATGCAGATCGAGGACAACCTGCGCCAGGGAATGACTCCCGAAGAAGCACGCTACCTCGCGTTGCGAAAATTCGGCGGCGTCGAACAAGTGAAAGAGACTCACCGCGAGCGACGCAGTCTCGCGCCAGTTGAAACCTTCCTGCGCGATTTAAGATACGGCTTCCGCATGTTGCGCCGAAGTCCTGGCGTCACCGCGGTGGCAATCCTCTCCCTGGCGCTCGGTATCGGGGCGAATACCGCTCTGTTCAGCGTTGTCGACGCCGTGTTGTTGAAGACTTTGCCGGTAGAAGATCCGGAACGCTTGCTGGTGTTTGAATGGCAGGCCGGAAGACAGTACAGAACGAGCGGCATGAGCGGCACTTCGAATGTCGACGGACCACCGGGCACGAGAAGTCTGTCACTGTTTCGCTACGACGTGTTTGAAAAACTTCACCGTGCACAATCCGCGACGCCGGAGAGTCCACTCAGCGATCTATTCGCTTTCGCACCACTTCCCGAACTAACAGCGAAGCTGGGCGATCAGGCCGAGATCATCGACGGGCAAGCCGTGTCAGGCAACTACTTCACCGGCCTGCGACTAAACCCAACTCTGGGACGCGCGATCACTACTGACGACGATCGCTCCGGCGCTGCGCCGGTTGTTGTTCTCAGCTACCAGTTGTGGCAAGACCGCTTTGGCGCCAACCCAAACGTCATCGGCCAACAATTCAAACTCAACCAGCAATCTCTGACGATCATCGGCGTCACACCACGCGGATTCAACGGCACGCTGCAAGTCGGGTTTAACCCGGCCGTCACGATCCCGCTGTCCATCGAGCCGCTGCTGCGAGGTGACAACAGCAATCTGGCCACGACGACCTCGCCCGGCGTCTGGTGGTTGAATGTGATGGGCCGGCTCAAACCGGGCGCGACCGAAGAACAAGTGCGCCAAAGCCTGAACGGCGCTTTTCAAACTGCTGCACTCGAGGCGATGCCTCCACCGCGCAAAAGCAGCGATCCCGCGCAGCTCGCTCCGAAAGATTATCCGCGCCTGCTCTTTGAAGCGGGCAACCTCGGAATGATGGACCGGCGCAAGACTTATGCGTCGACTATCTACGGTCTCTTCATCGTTGTCGCGCTCGTGCTTCTTATCGCGTGTGCGAACCTCGCCAACTTGCTGCTCGCGCGAGCAACTGTGCGACGACCGGAGATCAGCGTCCGTGTTGCAATTGGCGCCGGGCGCTGGCGTCTGATCCGGCAACTGCTGACTGAAAGCCTGCTGCTCGCCACACTCGGCGGAGCAGTAGGTATTGTCTTCGCTTTCTGGGGCAAGAGCGCCCTCGTTGCGCTCACTGACAACGAGACCGGGCTCCTACCTAATGGCGTTGAGCTCAGTCTGAACTGGCGCGTCCTTGTGTTTACGCTCGCAGTTTCGTTACTGACCGGCGTGTTGTTTGGTTTCGTGCCGGCGTGGCGTGCGACGACTCTGGATTTGACTTCGACACTGAAGCAAAGCGGCCGAGCAACCGGCCGTGTGTCGGGTTTGAGCAAAGGCTTGCTGGTGGGCCAGGTAGCGTTATCAGCGTTGTTGCTGGTGGGCGCGGGATTGTTCATCCGCACGCTCTACAACCTGCAACGAATCAAGCTTGGCTTCAACCCGGAAAATCTTTTGGTCTTCAGGTTACAACCGGAGCGAGCGGGTTACAAAGAGGAGCAGTTGTCGCGCTTCTACCAGCAACTCTTTGAGCGCCTCGACCATCTGCCGTCGGTGAGTGGGGCAACGTTCGCGCGCGTCGAGCTCGTTGCTAATGAGAATTGGTCAAATGGTTTTCTGCTGCCCGGCGAAACGGTCGACGCGGCGGAGCACGACACTATGCGGCAGACGGTGCGTGAAAATTATTTTAAGACGATGGAGATTCCGTTCCTGCGCGGACGCGAGTTCACCGCGCAAGACAACCAGCACGCGCCTGCCGTCGCGGTGGTCAATCAAACTTTCCAACACGAGTATTTTCCGAACGAAGAGGTCCTTGGCAAGCGCATCACGTTCAACGACGACGAGAAGCGTGAAGTCGAGATTGTCGGCGTGGTGGCTGACACGAAATACGATCGCCAACGCGATCAGAATCAGCCGTTGCTGTATACGCCCTGGCAACAGGAAACAGCAAATATAGGCGAGATGCATTTCGCGCTGCGCACAGTAGGTAGTCCGGCTGTGCTGGCGGAACAGGTGCGCCTCGTCGTCCGCGAGCTCGACAGTAATCTTCCTGTCACGCAGGTCGGCACACAATCCGCGCGAGCTGAGGCGACGCTCGGCCAGGAGCGGCTCTATGCGCGCCTGCTGAGTTTCTTCGGCGTACTCGCACTCGTACTCGCAGCCATCGGGCTCTTCGGCGTGCTCGCGTATTCAGTCAGTCAACGGACGAAAGAGATCGGCATTCGCATGGCGTTCGGCGCACAAGTAGCGCAAGTTATCCGCCTCGTAATCTGGCAGGGGATGAAGCTCGTGCTGCTGGGCCTCGTGGTTAGTGCGTCGATCGGTTACGTGTTGAAGCGCCTGCTCGAAAGTCAATACTTCGCGCCCGATAGCTGGCAGCAACAGATGGCCCAACAGCTCTACGGAGTCAAAATAAGCGATCCGCTAACGTTGATCGCGATCGCAACGCTCCTGACTCTCGTCGCCTTGCTCTCATGTTGGCTCCCTGCGCGCCGCGCGGCGAAAGTCGATCCCCTCGTAGCCCTCAGATACGAATAAGATTCTTCTCTGCGTAGCCTCTGTGTCCTCTGCGGCTCCGCGGTTTAGTTCACCACAGAGACACAGAGAACACAGAGGTTGCACAGAGAAGATTGCTGAACTACCTTGTCAGGCATGAAGGCAGAGTGGACAGTTCACAAATTTGGCGGGACCAGTCTCGCTGATGCCGATCGTTATCGAGCAGCGTGTGAGATCATTCTTTCCGAACAATCGGGTAAGCGGGTTGCCGTAGTGGTTTCAGCTATGAGTGGCGTCACCAACGCACTCATCGATTCCGTGAATCTCGCGGCCGCGCATGACGAGTCGTACGTAAACAAATTTCAGGCGCTCGAAAACCGGCACCTCGAAACGATCACCGCGCTACAGCTTCGAAACAGCTCCACTCTTAGCGAGACAGTTCACTCCGATTTCAACGCTCTCAAAGAAGTGCTGAGAGGCGTTTGGATCACGAGACTCGCTTCGGAGCGCATCATTGAATTCGTCTCCGGCCACGGCGAGTTGTGGTCGGCCCAACTCCTGCACGCTTACCTCGAATCGCACAACCATCGCTCGACCTGGCTCGACGCCCGCAAGACTCTCGTTGTCGAATCAAACGCCAACACCGTTATGGTCGATTGGCAAACCTCGAAGCAAAAACTGCAAGCACATTCAATCGAGACTGACTTCCTTGTAATCACCGGCTATATCGCCTCGACGCATGACGGCGTCGCGACGACGTTGAAACGAAACGGCAGCGACCTCTCAGCTTCCATCTTCGGCGCACTGCTCGACGCTGATACCGTCACGATCTGGACAGACGTTGACGGCGTTTACAGCGCCGATCCGCGAAGAGTTCCGGAGGCTGTCGTGGTGCCTGAGCTTTCGTACCAGGAGGCCGCCGAGCTCGCTTACTTTGGTGCAAAAGTTATTCATCCCAGCACGATGTCGCCCGCGATCGCACACAACATCACGGTTGCGATCAAAAACACTTTCAAGCCCGAGGCGCCGGGCACAAAAATATCCGCTACCTCACCGATGGATATGCCGATCAAAGGGTTTGCCGCAGTCGAAGACATGGTCCTGATCAATGTGGAAGGCACGGGGATGATCGGCATTCCCGGTGTGGCCCACAAAGTGTTCGGCGCTCTGCGTGCAGTCGATGTGTCTGTCGTGATGATTTCGCAGGCGAGCTCAGAGCATTCGATCTGCTTCGCGGTTCCGCGCGTAGACGCCGAGCTGGCAAAGAAGACTGTTGAAGAGACGTTTGTTGTCGAGATGCAACGCGGAGAGATTCAGACGGTCGATCTCACGGACGGTTGTTGCATCGTGGCGATGGTAGGCAACGGCATGATCGAGCGCTTGGGTATGGCGGGAAAGTTTTTCAGTGCGCTCGGGAAGGCCGGCATCAACGTGAGGGCGATCGCGCAGGGATCGTCGGAACGAAACATCTCCGCCGTCATCGAACAGACTGAAGCAACGAGAGCATTGCGAGCCGTACATTCCGCTTTCTATCTTTCGAACCAGACGCTTTCAATCGGCGTGATCGGCGCTGGTTTGATAGGTGGCACGCTGCTGAGTCAACTGCAAACTCGAATTGAAGATCTCAAGCGACATCGCGGCATCGATTTGCGGGTGCGCGGAATCATGAACAGTCGCCAGATGGTCCTCGCCGATCGGCACCTCGCGCTCGATCGCTGGCGCGATGAGTTATCCGAGAGCTCGAAGAGCGCTGACCTCGAGAGTTTTATCAATCATGTCAATGCGGACCATCTGCCACATGCCGTGCTGATCGATGCGACCGCGAGTGCTGAATTAACTACGCACTATGAGAGCTGGCTTTCCAAAGGGATCAACATCATCACGCCGAACAAGAAGAGTAATGCCGGGCCGTTAGCTGCGTATCGGAGCTTGCGCGAAACCGCTCGCAGGCATCAGCGGTACTTTCTTTACGAGACGAATGTCGGGGCGGGGTTGCCAATTATTCAGACGCTTCGCGGTCTGGTCGAGACGGGGGATGAAGTTATCAAGATCGAGGGCGTGTTATCAGGCACACTCTCTTACATTTTCAACTCGCTCGACGGGCGCCGTACGTTTTCTGAAGTTGTGCGAGAAGCGCATTCGTTGGGATTGACTGAGCCGGATCCACGCGAGGACTTATCGGGCATGGACGTCGCTCGCAAACTGATCATCCTCGCGCGCGAGATGGGACTTGAAGTAGAGATGGACTCGGTTCACGTCGAGAGTCTGGCGGATGAGGACGATCGGACGATGGCGGCGTTGTTGAGCTCCGCGCGCGAGGCGGGTCAGGTGGTGCGGTATGTTGGCACGATCGATAGCGTTGGTCATTTGTCCGCCCAGATGCGCAGGTATCCGGTGGACCACCCGTTTGCAAGTCTGAGTGGCAGCGACAATATAGTGAGCTTCCAAACCGCGCGTTACAACACGCAGCCGATGATTGTAAGAGGACCTGGCGCCGGTCCCGAGGTGACCGCCGCAGGCGTCTTCGCCGATCTCCTCCGCCTCGCCTCCTTCCTCGGCGCACCACATTGAGCAAACGGGTGGCCACGGAGGGCCACCCCTACAGTTGTTGCTCACAGTGGTTGACTACAACTGTAGGGGCGGCCCTCCGTGGCCGCCCGTTGTTCAAGCCATCCCTCTCAGAAGGAATACTTCAACTGGTAACGAATCACGCGGCCGCCGCCGTCCGAGAATTCCGGATGGAGGAACTGGCCCGCCGCCGATGTAAACACGTTCGCCGGCACACCAGTACTCCCCGGCGAGAATGGACTCACGCTCGCCGTCCCGTACTGCGGATGATTGAAGACGTTGTAAAACTCCGCCCTCAACTCAACAAAACTTGCTTCACCAACGTGAATTCGCTTCAGCAGGTTAAGGTTCCAGTTATTCTGACCCGGCGTCCGCAGCGTATTGCGCCCGAGATTACCGCGCCGCCCGGTGCCCGCCAGCAATCCGATGTATTGCGCGTTCGCCGGATTGATACACACACCCGCCGCATCAGGATTCGTGTAGAAGGTCGCGCCAATCGCAACACCACATGGATTCGCCGCAGCCGTAGCAATCGCCGGCACGGCACGAACTCCTGGTTGACCATTCGGATTGAAGTCCGGTCGATCGAGGTTTCCACCAATCGAATCGGCATCCTGTCCATTCACGACCGTGAGCGGCACTCCGGTTTCAAACGTCGTCACACCTGAAAGCTGAAAACCTCCGAGCAGGTGCCCGACAAATCCACGCTGGTCTCTGTAAAAAGGAAGCTCGTAAACATACGTCAACGAGAACCGGTGCGTGCGATCGAAGAACGACACCCCGCGTTCGGCCGCCTGCCCGCCAAAGATTGACGGGAACGACGCCTGCTGTGGCAGGTTAGTGTCCGCGACCGTAAAGACCTCGCTCGCATTGTCGATGAGCTTGGACCACGTGTAAGCAGAGCTGAGTGAGAAGCCATTCGTGAAGCGGCGCGTCACCAGCAGTTGAGCTGAGTTATAAGTCGACGAACCGCCATTCGTACGGATCAGACGCGACCCTTGCAGGTTGTCGAGCCGGCCCGAGATTAGACAACCGGTCGTGCCCGGCGTGCAGGTGGTCGAGCCCGTAAATCCCGGTGGAGTGATGCGTTGAATTCCCGGATTGAACGCATTGGCTACTGCCGGCACGCTGGGATTGAGATCTTCATTCAAGTAGAGCTTGGTCCCCTTCGAGCCGACATACGACGCATCAATAAGGAGGTTACCGGGCAATTCCCGCTGCACTCCTACCGACCAGCGCTGATAGTAAGGATTGACAAGGTTCCCGACGACGAGCGTCTGAGAATCGAGTGGAGACAGTGGCCGCGGAGTCAGCGGCAATGCGCCGGTGACATTTGAGATACCTCTTGGCAAGGCGGCACTGACCACGGATGGTACTGCAGTCGCTACAACGTTGGGCGAAGAAGTCGCGGCGTTCGAAGCGATGTTGTTGAAGAACGAATCGTAACCAAGCTGGTAACCCATGCGAATCACCGTTTGCCGGTTGCCAAAGACTCGTCCCAGCAGTCCGTTTTCGAACGCGGGTGCATAAGCAAGACCAAACGTCGGGGCAAAGTTGTTGTTGTCGTCTGCGACTTCATTGGGTTGGCTGAATGGACCAGTAAACGTCTGCGGATTTACGTTAAATAACCCGGTAAACGCCGCAGTCTGAAGCGAGTTGATGGCGTTACCGAAGTTCTCGTAACGCAAGCCGAGTGTGAGTGTGGTTGAGTCGGAAACGCGCCAGCGATCCTGTGCGAAATAGGCTTGGCGGAAGAGGAAAGGATAATACCTCGGGCTTCCGAAATCTCGCTGCGTGCCGCCGCCCGAGCCGGCGAAGTTGTCAATGTAGTTACCCAGCGCCGTGAAACCACCGCCCGAGCGGTAGGTCAATAGACCACGCTCGACGATGGGCGCAAACTGTCGCGACCGCTGCTGTAGTAAATCCAAACCAAAACGGAACGAGTGGTTTCCGCGCAGGTAAGTGACGGTGTCCTGAAAGACATAATTATTTGCGACGCGACCCTGCGGCAGGTTCGTGGCGACACCAAATTGGGCGAGCGTCGAGATGTCGAATCGCGGCAACACAAGTCCGAGTGGATCTTCCGGATCCAGTGGAAAATCGATGAGGATCCGGTTGTAAGCAAGACGCGCCTCATTGGTCCAACTCGGTGAGAAGATATGCGTCTCGCTCAGCAGCAGATTCTGATACGTGTTGTTGTTCGCGGTTCCAAATCCCGGGAACGTGATTCCACCACCGAGCGGATCTTTTTGATTGTCAAACAAGTAACGCGCTGAGAATTGATCGTTCTCCCCGAGCTTGTGATCGATGCGCAATTGCGCCTGACGTTCGTGATACGTTTGCGGAACGAAGAGTGAACCCGTTCCAAATTGAATGTTGCAAGGCGCCGGACAACCGGGACGAGTGCCGATGTCGATGTTCTGGAAAGACGACTCGCCGATAACGTTCTTCGTCACGTCCATCAAAAGATCGATGCGAGGATTAACGCCGACCGGAAAGAGATTTCTCAACTGGTTGCGCCCGGTCTGAGTAAGAACAGTTCTGGAAGCCTGTGTTGAAGCACTGCGAAACTGTTCCTGCCATGCGGCAAAGAAGAAAGTGCGTTGCCGGCCATCATAACGCCACATCGAACCACCTTCACCGAAGTGCGGTAATAGCAGCGGTCCACCCAGCGTACCCGCATAATACTGCTCGGTGCCGCGTGCCGGATGCCCGCGCTCGCGAAGTACGGCCGAGAGAGACTGGGTGTTGGTGAGGGCGTCGTCGCGAGTGACGTCGAAGAGATAAGCCACACTGCCGTGAAAAGCATCGGTGCCTGACTTCGTAACGGTATTGACGACAGCGCCGCCTGCGCGACCAAACTCCGCATCGTAGTTTGAAGTCTGCACCGAGACTTCCTGCACCGCGTCAGGATTTGTGATCTGGAAGGCCTGACCCGCAACTGAGATGTCATTATTCTCAGTGCCGTCGATCAGGAAGTTGTTCGAGCGCCCGCGTGAGCCGTTGACTGAAAACGTGCCGACGCCGAAACCGAAGCGGTTAGTTGAAACTCCAGGGAGCGTGAGCGCAAGTGAAACCGGATTGCGACCGGCAACCGGCAACTCAGTGATCCTGACTTTATCGATATTGCCGCCGCGCACAGGCGCTTCTACCTGGAGTAGCTGGCCGGCGTCAGCAGCGACGTTAACCGTTTCGATTTGTCCCGCCGGGGCCATCTGCGCCGGAGCATCTGAAGTTTGATTCGCTCGCACTTCAACGCCAGTGCGCACAATTTCGCCGAAGCCGGTGGCGTTGACTTTCACTGAATAAGTTCCGGGATCGACGGCTTCGAATCGATAAAGTCCTTCATTGTTGGTGGTGGTAGTGCGATTGAGTTTCGTTGCAGCGCTCGTCAGCGTAACTTGAGCGCCGGCGATGACCGCACCGTTGGGGTCGGTCACTGTTCCACTGACAGTGCCTCGACTGGTTTGACTGAAAGTTAGTGTTGATAGGGTGAAAACAACGGCCACGATAAGGAGAGCTCGAACAGTCATGACTTCCTCCTAGAAGAGTTGACCAGGGCGTTTACGAGTTTTCGTATGCCGGACGCGAACTAATTTGATCCAAGCGAGGTTGTTACTGTGTGCCTGATTCAGTGAATGCAAGCATCATTCCGATTTTCGTAAGAGGATATGATCGAACTGAATTGTTTGTTTGTTTCGAGAATGACACTGTTGGAAAAGAGCGAGGTTAGTGTCGATTCATAATCTTGGACACAAGTTATCTGTGATCTCGGATTACTCGGTAAAAAGTTGGTCGCGGGTAAAAGACATCACTGAAGCAATGTTCCAATTTTTCGGACATTTCCAGGCTTTGCACAAAAAGTCTCGAGCGCGCTCTTCTCTCTGTGCAACCTCTGTGTTCTCTGTGTCTCTGTGGTGGATGAATTCCAAGTAAAACCAAACCACAGAGACACAGAGAACACAGAGGTTGCACAGAGAAGAGCAGAGAGACGCAGAGGGCCGCAGAGAAGAATTAAACGTCGTCGCCCAGAACGCGTGAGTAAACAACCGCCTTCGCGACGCCGAAGGTTCCAACCCACAGCACGCCGTTCTCGTTGATATCGAACTGGTTACCCTGACCAAAATCCGGAAGGCGCGTCAACACTCGTCCGTCGATGACATCGCCCGTTCGCACTACTAGTTGCAGGTCTTCATCAGACGTGCCGATCCAGATCCCCGTGTTGTTTGACGTGTTCACGCCGCCCACGCCAAGAGTCAGTGTCGCGATGAAGGCGATGCGGCCATCATTCAAAAGCAGATAGTCGCGGAAGGTTGCGAATGTTCCTGCTGTGCCCGGCGCGTTAGCGCTTCTAAGAGCGATCGTTGTCGTGTTTTCACCGTTACCACGAAAAATGCCGCTCGTGCTCGTGCCGCCGGTCAAGCCCGCATTGAACGCAACTTCACCACGGTCGCTGAGCTTAGTGCGGCCAAAAAAATTACCGTTGTAGTTGCCGCCTTTCGGAGCTGGTTGTTGCTGGAGCGCGATCGCAATCGCATTCGTCCCGTCGCCGACGAACAAACCTGAATGGATCGTGCTATTGATCAATGAACCCACGGCGACAACCTGACCGTGATTATTGATCGTGGGCTCACCGAAGTCTGCGAACGTGGCGCCGCCGGGTGCGCTCTGATTGGTCACAAACACGGGGGTGAGATCTCCACCCTCGCCGCGAAAGATACCAAAGCCCTCCGACAGCTCAGAGAAAAACGCCACCTGCCCGCGATCGTTCATGACCGGCGTACCTAGCAACGTGAAGCTTCCGCCGTTTGGTGCGCTGATATCGTCACGAGCGATGGCGATCGTCTGTTTGCCGTCGTTTCGGAAGATTCCCTGCGTTGCGGTCGAGCCATTTAAGAATGCTACATAAGCGGTCGCGCCGTGATCGTTCGTGGCGCTCGTTCCTTCCCTGAGTGTCAGCGTGCCGCCGCCGGGCGCTACATCGCCGTCTCGCATTAGTGGCGTGATCGACTTTCCGTCGCTACTGGAAATGTCGGCGCCGTTCACGTCGAAGACGACTTCGCCGTTCGGCGTGATGAATGGGTTAGTCAGGGAATCAGGCCCAAAGGCAATGGCGGAGGTCGTGTTGCCGTCGCTTACGAAGATACCGGTAGCGAAGGATGGTCCACCGACAACTGCATCAAAGGCGACTTCATGACGTGCATTCAGTCTCGCGTTAGAAAAAGAAGACGGAAGGTAGTTGCCGCCGGTTGGAGCCTCGTCGCCGGTCGCTGCAATGACCGTATGACGCACTTTAACGTTCGCCGCTGATGAAATCTGCGCGAACGGCAGCGCCATCGCCGCCGCCATAGCAAGAACAATCAGGTATAAAAACACTCTTCTCATAATCGTCTCTCCAGTTATCAAAACGTTCGTATAACTGGGTAGTAACTGAAGGTCTCGATGTTTTATTCCTGAAGGCGGGATTTTCTTGCGGCAATTTAAATCTGCTCGTATACTCACGCGCGGTCAGTAGCTCCATCCTGTTTTCTTCGCGGTTCGCAAGCCTGTTTACAAGCATATCAACGAGGTGCATTCGATGGCCGAGGTAAAGTCACCTTCGACGAAAGATCTGCTCTTATTGATTCTCGGTCTGCAAGTGCCGAAAACGCCGCCCGCTAACGCCGACTCGGGAGACATCTACTGGCTCAATGAAATAACAACCGAAGACGAGCGGACGCTGCGCGACTCACAACTGAATTCGCTCTGGCTTTCCAGCCCCGAAAAAGCATGGAAAGGCGTGCGCTTCCGCGATTGGCTGATCGCGACGTTGATCCGAAGTTTCGCCGACAACAAAAACGAATTCGTCGCACTATCAGAACCTTTGCTGGCTTCGATCGACCTGTTGGGCAAAGAGTTCACGCGCGACATGAACGGCGTGACTGACCCGATCAAGCAAGCGCTCGAAACCAAAGGCGGCGATCGGGCCCTCTTCAATACTCTGTCGATCGGACTTTCCAGACACGTACACGACGGCAAAGAAGTGTTTCTGTTGGGCGCTGGCATGAGACGCCGCGCTCGTTACTGGAAACTTGGCCTCGATCGCGAAGCGTTGCAGGCCGACGTCGAGTTTCTCGTTCCCTTCTACATCCTTCCGAGCCAGGAAGAAAAAGATTCCGCGTTTCACAATTACTCGATCTGCGCCGGCGTTGCGCTGAGCCGTAAGGATGGCAGTCAAATCGGAAAAGATGAAAACGGGAAAGAACTGGTTTCCGCACGTTTCAATCTGCGCGTTCCTTTCGGCACGAGATGGAAACAGCGATTCAAAAGCAATGAAAACGACCTCGAAACGTTTTTCGGCGATCCCGAAATAAAAATTGAGAAACGAATTCGAGAGAACGAAGTGGTTTCCGGTTGGCAGAAATTCAGTGGCTGGAAACAATTCATCACCGCGTTCTCCGCCTTGCCCGAATGTCAGGAATTACTGAACGTGCCGATTGGTCCGCTGCTGCTCGAAAAGGTCTCCGATCCCTCCGGCATCGGGGACATCATCCTCAAACAGAAAAAACGCGACGAGATCAAGAGAGAGCTGATTGAGTC
The DNA here is from genome assembly GCA_036498585.1 of Pyrinomonadaceae bacterium. Taxonomy (GTDB): domain Bacteria; phylum Acidobacteriota; class Blastocatellia; order Pyrinomonadales; family Pyrinomonadaceae; genus PSRF01. The sequence goes on from DASYFE010000183.1 coordinate 12,592, forward strand.
GAAGGAAGAATTCAAGGAGACGATCAAGTTCCTCGAGAACATCAAGAATTGGGAGCCGCCGGACAAGGAGAAGACTTTACCTACTTCCGGCAATCGCAAGCTCGGCAATCTGCTCGACGCGCTCGGCTTTATGACGAGTAAAGGTCCGAGCGGCGGCGACTATGAATACAAGTTTGAAGTGTCGGACAAACTAACGACCTGGGACGTCGTCAATCGCATATTTAAAGAGCTTGACGGATACCCGCTCTGGGTCAAAGGAGCCACTCCGAAGTCGGATAAAGAAATGCGCGCCGCGCTGACGCTTGCTTCTCAAGCGGCAGAGACTGAGGAGAACAAGCAGTATTTCGGTTTGGCTGGTCTGTTCTACAACATCCCGCTCAAGACAGTTTCAGAGGAAGACGCGAAGAAAGAGAAAGATTCTGAGACGCCCGCGATTGTCGTCAGTAAAGAGAACTTCACTAAAGACGAAAGCATCTTCATCGAAGAGGACGAGGAAGAAGACGACAAAGGCGAAGAGGAAAAATCCGAAGAGAAACCCAAAGACAAACCAAAGAGCACGGTTGAAGTTTTTCTGCACCTCGGCAAGTGGTTGAGTGGTGAAACGCTCGACGACAACTGGTTTCAACGCCTGCTTCCGCCCGGAGGTGGTCCGCTAAAAGGCCGCGTCCCGATTCCCGGCATTCGCCTGCTACCAATCAAACGAACACAAAACGCACCGGAGTTTGGCAATAAAGACGCGGTCTTTTCGTGGACGTTCCGCGCCGATCTTGTAAGTCTCGGGATCGATATCAAAGGCGCAACGAAGGATGGACTCACGTTCCTGCAAGGGTTTGCGGGCCACTTCGGTCTTGGCGCTATCGAAGTACGACTCGCACTAAAAGTCTCGGCTGAAGATATGAGTCCTGCGACTGTTGCTGACGTCGGCCGCCAGAAGGAATGGTTCGAACGTTTCTCAGTCGGCGTCGGCATCAAGCTCAAAGACTTGCGCCTGTCGTTTGGTCCCAAAGAAGAAGAAAAGAAGAAAGAGAAGACGGGCCACGACATCATCGATGGACTCGGCGATGTGCTCGGCGACGATTGGGTCGCGTTACCCGCACCGAAAAAGCCTGAAGATAAGAAAGTAAGAACACGGCTCAGCGCTAAGAAGAAAGATAAGTTTTCCATCTCGGTTGGTTATCTCTCGCCGCTTACTAAAGGCAGCCACGGCACACTCGACATTCAGCTTTACGACGAAAAAGGAAACCGCGGCAAGATGGTCATCATTCCGATTGACCGGCAGGCGCCGTTGATTTACGTGAGGCAGATCGGAATCGGTTTGAAGGGCGTCGAGAATCTCGAGCTAGCCAAGGGCTTGCCTGACAGTGCGCAGTTAACTGTCTCGATCACCGGGGGAATTCGTTTTCCGGTCTTTGAGCTGGGCTTCATCGGCGCGAAGCTGACTTTTCCACTTAATAACCCTTCCGCCTTCAAGTTTTCTCTTGATGGTCTCGATATCTCCATAAAGATTGGCGACATCGTTATCTCCGGTGCTTTCTTCAAGAGCGGGATCGAGTATGCCGGCATGCTCACGGTCGATCACCCGAAAGCATCGTTCGCGGCGATGGGCTTTTATGGCAGCCTGCGCGTCTTGAACATCGCGCGCGAAAACACCTCGCTCGAGGAGCTGAACAGAGGTGAGGTTCCCAAAAAGTTAAAAGAAAAACTGATCGAGAAAAAGATCACTCCGGCTGATTCCCGCCCAGTCCGGAAAACTAACGTACCGGACGAATGGGAGCTCAAAGCTGCGGACGGTAAGCGCTACACCATCAGCGACGATGACGATAAGTTGAACGTGCTGCGTCCTGACAAGACTTTCTTCATCTATGCGATGTTGACTGCCGGTAGCGGTGGTGGTCCGACTTTCGGTCCGATCCAGTTTAATGGAATCGCGCTGGGCTATGGCTACAACCGCAAGCTGATTCTTCCGAAGATCGACAAGGTCGCGGAGTTTCCACTCGTCCAGATGGTGATGGGTGAAGGTGGTTATCAGAAAGATGACACCAGCCTCGACGTCCGCACTCAGCTAGGTAAGCCTCTGGAAGATCCGGTTTCGATGCTGGAGAAGTTTAAAGATCACGTAGTGGCGGAAGCGGGTCAGCAATTCGCCTGCGGTGGCGCACGCTTCACGATCGGCGGACTCGTCGATTGTTTCGCGCTCATCGTCGTGCAGTGGAACGAAAAATCTTTTGAGATTGCGTTGTTAGGACTGGCGCGCTTCCGCCATACACGAGATCTCACAGCGAAGGCGATCTGCTACGTCGAGATGCAGCTCCTGCTGACGCTCAAACCAAGCGAAGGAATGTTCCAGCTACAGGCGCAGCTCACCACGAACTCATGGATCCTTACTCCTGACTGCAAGCTGACCGGCGGGTTTGCGCTTTTCATCTGGTTTGGCGGTGAGCACAAAGGCGATTGGGTTTTCACACTCGGCGGTTATCACCCGCGCTTCAAACGTCCCGAACATTATCCGGTCGTGCCGCGACTCGGATTGAATTGGCCGGTCAATAACAATCTGACAATCAAAGGCGGCCTCTATTTCGCAGTCACGCCTGCGTGTCTCATGGTCGGCGCGAGATTGGAAGCGACCTTCCATTCGGGTCGCATCTCCGCGTGGTTCACAGCGTATCTCGACGTTGTCGTTAACTGGGATCCGATTTATTTCGAAGCCGAGCTGGGTATCTCATTGCGAGTCGAAGCTTCGTTCTTTCTCACTTCGATCAAGGTGACGATTGCGGCGAGCATTCAGATGTGGGGACCGCCGGTGGGTGGAATTGCTCACATAGATTTGACGCTGTGCTCGTTCGACATTGACTTCGGCGAGAAGCGTCCCGAGAAAGTGGAGCTGATCAAGACGTGGGAGAAGTTCTGTCACAAGTTCCTCAACATGACCGGTGCTGATGACAGAGCGCTTGCCAATCCGATCAAAGCGTTTCCGATCGTTCAACCCAATCTCGCCGGCGGACGTAACAACGCAAGCAGTCTTCCAATCTCACGCCAGCAGAAACCCGAAGATAAAACCTGGATCGTGCGTGCTGATGAATTGGAGCTGGCGGCGACTGCGGCGGTTCCGGTGACGACGATGAAACTCGGTCGCGTCAACAAGGAAGGCGTTCAAAACCTCAGCTTCAGTGGCCAGCCGGTGATGGTCACGAAACCAGTTGTGCTCGAAGACGCGGGCTTGTCGACGAGGAAGTCGACGAACAAATACGGCGCGCATCCGATGGGCAAGACTGTCGATTCGGTGCTTAACGTCACGGTAGTTAGGGATGATGTTTCCGGAACGCATGCGGAGGAGGTGTCGGGTTGGTCCATCGAAGAGGAGAGAAGCTCGTTGCCCGCCGCGCTTTGGAATTCTGAGAAGCCGAACCTGAAACCATCCGACCCGAGCGCGAAACTGATCGATGGTTGTATTACCGGCATCAAGCGACTGAAGCCGCCGCGCGGCAAACTCGGGCAAGAGGCTGTGCCGCCGCCGATTCAATGGCATCAGCTCGATCGGTTCGATGTGGCGAAGTCAGCGGCGCCGCAGGGGCGTCCATCGGCCGGTCACGATCGAGACATTCAGAGTGTGCTGGTCAAAAAGCAAGTCGAACAAAAAGAAATTTTTGCGGCACTCGAGGCGTCAGGCTTTTCTCTAACCTGGCAATCGCTGCCAACCGCTGAGATCCGTTTCAGAGAATTACAAGCTGACCCGCTGGTCGGTAGTGTCTTAGTTTGAGCTTCTTCTCTGTGCAACCTCTGTGTTCTCTGTGTCTCTGTGGTTGTTGTATCGCACATTCCTATAACCACAGAGACACAGAGAACACAGAGGTTGCACAGAGAAATCCGAAGAAGAGGATGAAGGATGGCGAATTCCGGGCAAATAACCTTCTACGACAACTATGAAGCTCCAGTGTCTGCCGGGCGCTACCGGTTAGTGCTGCAACAGTCCGTGAGCCTCGAGGGCGAGGAGCCGCGTCATTATTATCGCGACCAGAGTTTCGAGGTCCTTGCTCCGCGTTACTCGATTGACGCTGACGAGATTCAGGCATGTTTCCCGCCCAGCGGCGGCGTCGCTGATTACACAAACGTTTTGCCGCATCTCGTGCTCGGCAGTCGCAATCTGCCGTGGGAAAGAACATTGTGGTCCGACAAGAAAGCTGAGCCGTGGCTGGCGTTGCTCGTGCTCTCGGATCAGGACATCACCGCTGGCAAGGTCGTGGCTAAAACCGGGACGGTCGCCAATCTTAAGCCACGCCGGCCCGACGATTTTCACGGCGACGACTCACAACTAACAGACTGGTTTCAACTCGATGAATTCGGATCAGTCCTGCTGCCACGGTTCACCCGGAATGAAGACTTAAACACGCCCGTCCGTCTGCTCGATCTGGATCTCGATCTGTTTCGCAAAGTCTGTCCGAGTCGAAAAGAACTGCCGTTGCTTGCTCACATTCGCCACGTCGACACTGCCGACAAGATTCCGCTCGAGATGGTTGCGGACGGTGAATTCTCAGTCCTCGTCGCGAACCGCTTTCCACCGCTCGGTGCGAACACCGTTTATTTGATCTCGCTCGAAGGTTGGAACGAGCTATTCGATTCAACGACGGCGGCGGCCGGGTCGCGTTTGCGACTCATCATTCTTTCGAGCTGGAGCTTCGTGAACAACCCGACCGGACACGACACATTCGGCGGGCTGATGCAGCAACTAAAGAAGAGCTCGAGTCTGTTTGGCGTCAACTTGCCCGCCACCAGTGGCAGCGACTACGTCGATCGCGCACTCAAGCGCGCGTACGTTCCGTTGGATTACAAACCGCTGAATAGCACGTCGACGTTCGCGTGGTATCGCGGACCATTAACGCCGCTTCGCAGAGATCCACTTGCCAACACGACTTTCGAACGCGCCGATGCGGCGATGATCTTCGACACCAGCAACGGAGTTATGGATGTCTCTTACGCGTGCGCGTGGGAGCTCGGACGGCTGCTCGCGCTGTCGTCGCCTGCCTTCGTCAAAGGTCTGCGTCTATTCATGGAGCGGAAGCAGAATGCCGACGAGTTTGCCGCAGAGATCGACGAGTTCGTCAAGAACCATCGCAGCTCTTTCTCGGCTCCAATCACAGATGAGAGACCGAACGAGCAGATCACGATTGCGAATGACTTGATCGAATGGATCGCGCGGCTCGCGATGTTGTATCCGGCGCCGTTTCATTACCTCGTGCCGCACCAGTCGCTACTGCCGTCCGAATCGCTGCGCTTCTTTCATCTGGATGATAACTGGGTGGATGCGCTTGTCGATGGCGCGTTCAGCATTGCCGTGCGAAACGTGGGGAACAAACGTTCGGCGTTGCGATCGGACTTGCAGTCGAGCTTGTCGAAGATTGTCTATCAGTACCGGCTGCGATTACAGGGAAAGAATCCTGAATGGGATCCTTCGGAGAGTTACATGAAAACTCCGAAGTCGGGATTTCTATTGCGTTCTCGCATGGTTGCTGGTTGGCCCGGTGTTGAAGTTATAGCGAAGACGAATGCGCCGGACGATCCGAACATTCCGAAGATTCTTCGTTTCGATCAGATTGCGGAAGGTGTTTTATTCTGTCTAGTGCGCGGCACGATTCAGGAAGTGACGTTTCGCGAGCCACGCGAAGGCGTCACGTTTGGTGTTGGGAGCAACGGTAAGCTTTCTTCGAAGTCGGGCAAGACGGTGGATGTCAAAAAAGATTTACTTCGCAGCGGATCTCCTGACGGTGTAATTGACATCGCCAAACTTCGAACCGAATTGACCAGCACCGGTTCCGCAGCCCTTGCAACCGAGATGATCCGCAAACCAGAAGAGCAAACCATCACCTGGGGCCAGAAGTAGGTTGTCGTGATTGTCGTGATCGATCAACTAACGCCGAAGGCGTTCGCTAATTTCAGCCAGGGTTCGAGCTTGCGAGAACCCTGGGACCATCACACCAACGGTGTTCTAACCCTGTAATGATTTTTCACAGCTAACTCATGATTGTCGTGATCGATCAACTAACGCCGAAGGCGTTCGCGAATTTCAGCCCAGGGTTCGAGCTTGCGAGAACCCTGGGACCATCACACCAACGGTGTTCTAACCCTGTAAGGGTTCGCCAATCGCCGAACCCTTACAGGGTTGTAATGATTTTTTCACAGCTAACCCAGGGTTGTCGCTGGCGCTCCAACCCTGGGCTGAGATTAGCGAACGCCTTCGGCGTTAATGCGCCGGAATATCGAAACGCCTTCGGCGTTAATGCGCCGGAATATCGAAACGCCTTCGGCGTTAATGCGCTGGAATATCGAAACGCCTTCGGCGTTAACGCGCCGGAATATCGAAATGCCTTCGGCGTAAACGCGCAAATCGTTCGGCGTTAACGCAATAGAGAAATTCTATGGACGCAAAACATCTACTTGTTCCCATCAAAGTCCAGGCGCTGGTGATCGATGATATGGTCATCGCCAAGCGCGGCGTGATTACGTTCAAAGACGTGCCTGAGGGTAGAGACAAGTATGCCGCCAACGATGGTCGCTGGTCGCCGCAGATGTATAACTACCACCGGCTGACCACTTCGCTGCTGGCGCCCGGGCCAAGTCTATTTTACGGAGCTACGCGCGAGTACAACGGTAATGAGACAGAACAACTGGTCCTAAAAGATGAATCTGTCCTGCCGCAGGACAACGATCGCGGCGTCTACCTGCACTGGGTGCTTCCCGCCGGTTTACGACACGCTTACACGCCCGGCTTACTCGACTTCCCTGCCCTTCCCGATCACTGGCTCATCGTGCGCTTTTCACGTCGTGGCGCAGAGCTGAAAACAAAGGCGTGGTTTGTCGATAGCAGCCTCGTCGTCAATGAGACTGAAAACGGTAATCTTCTGTTTGAGGGTAAACATAAATACGTAGCGAAGCGCGTCGGCAAAGTAATTCCTTTCGAGCAGTTTGCCGCCGCGAACTCATCAGGAGAGCGAACGACGTTAACCGCCGTCGGCAACGCGTCAACCGGCTCGCCGACATTTACCGCCTTCATCGCCGAGAATCGCAACGTCTTTTCGATGCACGATAGCCTTGCCGATCTGCGCGATCCAAAGATCTCTGAAAACACCACCCTCACTTATTCGGTCATCGGCTGGTATCACGATCCAAACAATGAGGCGCTCGTATCGCCTGCTGCAAAAGTAATTGAGCAAAGGAACACGAAGGGTGAATTAGCAGGCTGGCTGATCGATCCTCCCGGCTGGTTCATCTCTGCGACCGGACCGGTCGAGCTACTGAAACGCCGCTCGGTGTTTCACGGCATGATCGCCCATATCAACTACTGGAGTGAGCGCACATATAAAGGACAGCTACTCGGTTACCCGGGTTCGCCGCGAGTCGCCGGCTCGTTATCAAAGTCAACACCTTCTTTCAAAGTGGGCGTCGGTAACAGCGCCGAAGACGCGCTCGTGTCGCTCGTGTCGAGTGAATACAGCGGACAACAACAGCCAAAGAGTTTCGCGAAAGAGCAGCCGAATCTGTGGAAAGCGCTGGAAGCAGTCATCTATCGCCAGGCTGAAACTCTGGTGCGAAGTTGGAACGTATCGCCGCTCGATATGACGGTCCATCAAAACTGGTTTGCGACTCGTGACGCCGGCAGGATCTGGTACATACGTCCGGAGGCAGACCAGTCGGGTGTGTTTCCGAGCTACGCCAACAAAACGATCGAGCAAACTGAAATCCGTCCGACGCGCGAGCAGCTCGCAAAGCTCAACGAGCTGAATCAGGCGCAGGCTGAAGCAGACGGAATCGGTCGTGAAGTGGCGGCGTTGCAACAGGAGTTGTACGCGCGCTGGTGGAAGCTGTGCAACAAAACTCACCAGGGCATGGTGCGCACGCTCGAGCCGGAACAAGGCGATTGCGACAAGTTAGCCGAACAGCTTAAGCCACTGCGCGACAAACTCATCGAACGACTCAGTCGCATCCCAACGCTCGAAGCGGAGCTGAAGCAGCAACTGGGCGACAAACTCGTACTCAAGTACGATTCGGCGCCACGCTTCTGGGCGCCGGCCGATCCGGTCGTCGTCGTCAAGAATTGCGGCTGTCCAACGAAGCACCAGTTTCCGCGCCAGCTTCCCTGCCGTTTGCCGGAACAAATCAGCACCGCCGGCAGAGTAGCAGTGAAGGGATTGCCCGAAACGATCGTCAGCACGCCGGCCGGTGTCGCTGAGATTGCATTCGCAGCGCAGCAACACTTGCCGGCTGCTCCAGACGTTCTAACCGCAATGCTCAACGAAGCATCGATCGTCGAGCAGGCGGTCGTCGATCTCACGAAGCGAACTTTGAAAGACGACGAAGGCTTTGCCGACGCCGAGAAGTGGCAACAGTGGACCACACAACTCGTCAACGATGTGACGTGGGATGGCGATTCCGATTCGGCTCCCGCCGATCATATTAACTTCGGTAAACCAGGCGCCTTTGATATTCGCGCGCACCGTCTCGTAGACCTGTGGGTGCAACAGCCGTGGTCGCCGCTTTTCATCGATTGGCAAGTTACGTGGTTTCCGACCACACAGCCTCCGACAGTCGAGCAACCGTTTGGTCCGGTTTGGAGTTTCGGCGATGCTGATTTCGTTCCGCTCGATAAGAAGTCGATTCCCACAACGGGTTACACGGTTCGAGGTCGCAGTCTGCTCAGCCCGATTGACAATCGGATCTTCAAAGAACCGATCGACACCCTGCGCGAATTGCTTCGCGATGGTGGCGAGCGTAAAGATGCGACTAACTTTCCCCCCGCGGTAAGAGAGGTTCTCTCACGATACGAAGTCGTTTGGGACAAGACTCTCTGCGATCTCGGGGATGCGGGTTTGATGGGCCAGGCGCTGACTGGTTTTCACCAGTCGTTGCTGCACCGCGACGTTTCGCTTCCACAAATCAGTCCCGATCCAACGCGCCCGTGGATTACCAACGACAAAGCGAAAGCGCTCGAGACGAAAGTCAGAGAACAACTCGATGTGCCAAAAGGTGGGTTGATCGGCGAGCGGCTGGCGCCTCCTGCTCCGGGAACGAGTAAGCTTCCGTTCACGATGATTCGCGCGGGCGCATTGCGGATCGATGAGTTGTGGCTCATCGATGATTTCGGTCAATCGGCAGACTTACTCGGCAGGACGTCGGCAGGTAGTCAATCTTCTGGACAGGTCTTTCATCCGCGCTTGCGCTGGCACGACGACAAAGCAGTGGTCGCGATGCCGCCTCGCATCCTGCAGCCGGCGCGTCTCAACTTCCGCTTCACCGCCGCGGGAAGTTCAACTGAATCAGCGCTCGCACCGATCTTCGGTTGGATCTTCTATAACCACCTCGATCGCGCTCTTGTGCTCTGCGACCGGAACGGCGAATTGCTGGGCCATCTCGTCATGATCAAAGATCAGCGCGGGCTGCGTATTGACTGGGAAGCGAGTGCGGGCGGTGTGCCGATCAATCAAATTCCCGATCAGGAACTGAAGACGTTTGCTGAGTCGTTTATCGATCCGACTCCGAAGCCGGCGCCGAGACTGGTAGAGCTGCTGAACTTTATCGATATCGCGCTCGAACGCATCCGTCCCGCTACCGCGCGTCGTGATACGGTGCTTGTTGGCCGCCCGCTCGCGATCGTGAACGCCACGATCGGTTTGGAGCTGTTCGGCAAGGCGTGGACCGATCCGCAACCTAAGCTCTCACCGCCGCGCGATGGCACGGGAGATGAGAAGTTGAATGCGCTGCAAGTGCGCGTGAAGCTCGGCGATGCGCACAGTGTTGAAGACGGGCTGGTTGGCTTTTTCCACGGGGCTTACGAACGTTTCGTCGCGACGCAACTGCCTAAGGATTACCCGGCGTCGCCATATATTGTCGATCAGTCGACACATTGCGTGCGCGCCGGTTTCAAAGCGCCGGAGCGACTAATGTTGCTGATGGATCCATGGGGTTCCGTGCAGGCCGCGTGTGGTCTGGTTCCATCCAAGACGATCACTCTCGCGCAGGCAGAGTTGGACAGGACTGCGGCGCGCATGGAAGCATCGTTCCGGGTTGGACCGGTCTTGCTGCAAGCCGACAAGATTGCTTTGCCCACACCCACAGGCAGCAAGGGAAAATGGAATTTCACCGGACCGCTGACAAACCAAACCGCCGCGGCAGTCGCCGCACTCGATCCAAAATATTTCAGCGAGCAGCCGGTAGTTGCAACTGAAGGACGATTGTTATTGCTTAACGAAGAATAGCTTTGCACAAAAAACTCCTGAGATCGCTCTTCTCTGTGCAACCTCTGCGTTCTCTGTGTCTCTGTGGTGAGTTATTGCTGTGAATTTAGTTAACCACAGAGACACAGAGAACGCAGAGGTTGCACAGAGAAAGAAGAATAGCCACGAAAAGGCGCCGAAAGCACAAAATGGAAGAACCAAAATCAGTACTTGGACTCAGCCTCCAGTCGTTTACAAGCAGCCACCTGGAAATCAAGGTGAAGAACACCAGCGGCGCGCTGTTGGATAAGACGCTCGTGATCGAGCTTTATCCGCCGGCCTATCTCGTCAGCGCCCCGATCACTGAAGCCGCCAGGAAAGCGCCAACGAGCGAGAAGCCCGTCGGCTCGATGCGTCTCGACGGCATTGTGTCGTGTCCCGCCGGCTGGTCTGTGTGGGCCAAACGCGAGACTTCAGATTCGAGCCTCGTCATCGTCATTATCAATGACGTAGACCAGGACTCCGGCGAGTTTATGGCGACGCCAGTCACGTTGGCCGCAGATGCTGAGTTCACGATTCGCATTCCGCTCAACCCCCAAGCGAGCCGCGCCAACACCGAGATGCTGTACAGCTACCTGCACGGCGCCGGTGAGCTCGATCGCGAAGACGGCAAGCTCGAGCTGAAATCCGGCGAGATAAAAACGGATCCTCCCGACGTCACGCTAACCACAGACCACAAAACTCCGACAGTCGTGAAACCCGGCGACCTCGTGAAGGTTATCTGGCACATCAAGGATGGTGTGAGTGCGACACTCCGCGGACCACTGCCCGGTGGCAACAACGAATTACCACTCAGCACAAGCCCTGACGAGATTTACAAACTCGGCGACGGCTGGCTTGAAGTTCGTGTAGTTGGTCCAATGACTTTCGTGCTGCAAGCGGAAGTGAAAAGGCCGGGCGCACAGGAAAACGTACAGGTAGTGAGGATGCTGTCGTTCGATACAACCAATCACAAATACAGCTATGTGGCTACACGCCCGGACGTGGTGCTGCCTCACGGTCTGGTCGAAATCGATTGGGCAGCGTGGGGCGTTAAAGACGTAACGATCGTCGTCGGTGGTCATACCACGCGAGTCGTCCCGCTCACGCAGCAGACGATGGGTCGCTTTTTCGAGGGCGCGGGCGTGATGCGCGTCAGTGCGAGTAAGACTGCGGAAGAAGCGGTCATCCTGCTCGCGCCACCTTTGAAAAAGGAGAACACGAGCATCTCGGTGAGCACCTGGGAGATAATGACCAAACCGGACTTCACGGGGGTAGCGTTGGGAATGGCGGTGCTCGCTCCGTACCTGGGATTGCTAACGACCGACGGTTTATTTATCGCCCGTGTTCATGTCGACGATCCTTCGCCTAAGCTGGAGAAACTGCCCTTCGCTCTGAAGGGAACACAGGCCACGCAGTGGTACGCGATTGCAGCGGCGGACAATAGATTCGTCTGCCTGCGACGAGTTGGGGGAAGTCCGGATCTTGAAGTCGCGCCTTTCACTCCTGATGGAAAACCGGATCCAATTCCGGCGCTGACCCTTCATGCTGATCTGCGTCTGATCGCGCATCCTCCCGGAGCAGTTTTTGATATGGTCGGATTTGGCAAACGCGCCTACGTAGCGGTGGAGACTCCATTGCGCGGTGGGATAGTTCGCCGGGCTTACTCAGTTGGCTTCGACAGTGCTACGAAGAAGGCAGAGTATCGACCTGAGCAATCGCTTGCAGCTCTGGCTGGATATCGATTGATGACTTTCGATGATGCGCTTTACGCGTTGAATCGCCAAACCGGCGACATGTTTCGCTTCGAGCTCACGACAAACGGCCGCCTTGGACCACCAATGCGAGCAGCCAGCGCTGTCACGCGAGGTGAGGAAGGAACGGGGCCGGCCCGGTCGATGATCAAGAGCGGACTCATCGTGCCGGCCGGACACGTGTTGGTGGTGTTGAATCCGAACGAGGTCCCTTCACTTAAGGAGCTGGAGCCGTTCGGTCTGCATAACGTCCTCGGTTATGAGAAGAAAGAACAGACCACTGAAGAGACTGAGCCGGCTCGTATTCCGCAGGACCTGTTCTACAATCCGCAAAAGAACTATTGGGGACGGTGCGGTCACGATCTTGACGTCAAGCCACAGGCGGTTGGCGCCTACCGTGCGATCGGTTCACCGCGCGTGTGGGTCATTCAACCTAACGGCGACACGCACACACTTGCAGTCAGCACCAAATCACTCTTCGCACACGACTACGTGACCGAGTTTCCCACCAAGCCACTATTACCCTATCTCAATAAGAAGCGAAGATTCTCGTTCAAATATCCTGCCGCAAAGTTGTTGACAGTGATTAGCGATAATTATCGCAAGCTGGGCGTCGAGGCAGTTAGTACAACCGACCCCGCGGAATGCGGACCGATATCGAACCTCCAGTCAGGTGAATCCGTTATCGACATCAATTACAACGAGGCCGATCCATCTCCGATCACGTTACGAATGCTCACGGCGCGCGGCATGAGATCACGCCCTGACGTCGATTATCTGCTGGAGCTCACGCTCTCAGGCCCTGACCTCTCGACCGCGACCTCTTGCGTGAGACGCCTGTCAATCAACCAGGGCTGGTTCGGCAATGATGAGGTGTTCGGCAGTCGAAAAGAGCACTCGACGAATAGTTTGATTGAGATTTCGAAACCGGCGCGCTTTGACGAAGATTTCAAGTTTGTAATCGTCAATGCTTCGGATCAATTTCGAGTGAAGACGAGTCTGCAAACAATTAATTACGTTCCAACTACTGCTTTCATCGTGATCAACCAAGACTACCAGGATTTCACGTTCGAGTTCGAAGGCAAGATCGCAACTCAAGGTGTGATTCCTGTGAACATCAACTTCGCGCTCCGGCCCGGCATCGAGACCTCATCCGGCGCCCGGCCGCAGACCAGCCTGATCAGGCTCAACACGGACAGAGCGCAAAAAATCCAGGTCTTGCTGGTAAAGATGTTAATGCCCGGTGATCAGCCCTTGAAGCTCAAGGGCTCGGAACATCCGATCGAGCCAATGCGCCAGGGCCCCGTCTTCGTGTGCCAACTCGATTACAAGATGTAACGCCGCAGGAGTTCGGGTTTAAATCCAAGCCCTCGCTAGTTCGGTTTAACGCCGAAGGCGTTGACTAATTTCAGCCCAGGGTTCGAGCTTGCGAGAACCCTGGGTTAACAAAGATACATCCGCTCCAACCCTGAAAGGGTTTGTCGGTTGGCGAACCCTTTCAGGGTTCAATCGAACATTTGACTAAATCCCAGGGTTGTCGCTGGCGCTCCAACCCTGGGCTGAAATTAGCCAACGCCTTCGGCGTTAGCGGAGAAAGACAATGCCGGAGCTGCTCAAGTTCAGTGTCGATAGTTACACGACAGATGATCTCGCGCGTCAACGCCGGTAACGTGAACGACAAGCAAACGATCAAGAGTATTAGCCACAAAAGGCACAAAACCTATTTTGTATTTTTTGTGCCTTTTGTGGCTAAATCAAAAAATGAAGACGATTGGCATTGTTGCGCATAGCGCTGAGGGCGCTGCTCTTTGTTACCTGACTGCGTGCAGAGAAGGTGGTTTACAACTCGGTCCACACATGCACCCGCCAATCGTGATGAGCTCGGTGCCGATGGCCTTGAGTATGCCGGGTTGGGAAAATGACAATCACGAGGACGTAGCGAAGTATTTGTCTCAGGGCGTCGAGATGGTCGCTGACGCCGGCGCTGATTTTTATGTCTGTCCGGATAACACGGCGCACATCGTGCTCGAACAGATCGCTTCCGATCTACCGATACCGGGGCTGCACATTGCCGAAGTAGTTTGTCGCGAGATCGCAGCGCAAGGATGGAAGCGCGTCGGACTACTCGGCACGAAGTGGACCATGACCGGTCCTGTCTACGCTCGTGCACTCGAGCAGCGTGGACTCGAGCGCATCGTTCCTGATGAGCCGGTAAGAGAACAACTAAATGCGGCGATCTTCGACGAGCTCTGCCAGGCAATCTTCAATGCCGAGACCACTCACCGTTTCGTAAATGCGATCGAAGATCTCAAAGCAAGAGGCGCTGAATGCGTGATCCTTGGCTGCACCGAGATTCCTTTGATCGTTACCGAAAGCAACTCACCGCTTCCGGTTCTTGATTCAACACGATTGCTGGCTAAATATGCAGTCAACGAAGCGACGAGCGATCGGCCTATTGAGATCCAGTCCGGGTGGTTAGCAGTTTAGACCTCGTACGCAAATCAAAACTTTCGCCTGTATCAAGCCAGTAATACCAATTGTTATCGTGTTTCGTGTTGTCGTAAATCGCAACGCGGCCGTTACCGATCACTTGAAAGCGATCGCCAGTGACGACGATCGCCGCTTTCTCGTCGATACCAATGCCGAGTAGCTGCGGATGAGTGTCGAGGATCGTCACCAGCTCATTCTGGCGCATCGCCTCCGATAGATGCGGATTGACGGCGACGTTCGTTAGGAACGCGAACCCGCGCTCACTTCCCTTCGCCATCAAGACGGGCTTATTCGGATTGCCCCTGATCGTGTATGACCCCTGGATGATCGCTCCTGCCGAATTGCCCCCGACAACTCCGCCCCGCCTGAGCACCGCTTCAAGCTCTCGCTGCGTTAGTGTGTCGAGATAAGCTTCCGATAAGCGCCCCGCGTTTCCGCCACTTATCCAGACGCCCTGTGCGCTACGCAGTGGCTTGACGAAGTCCTCCGAGTTGGCGATTTTTCGATTTCGCGTGTGCAGAATCGTGATGCTCTTTATCCCAAACATCTTGCACAGCTCAGCCTTAAACTCAGGAGTATTAGCTGGGAGTTGATCTTTGTTAAGCGTCCAAATGAGACCGGAAGGCATAATGAGGCTTGATGCGGCGGTCGGAATGTAAACGATATTTGCGTCAGGTCCACCGGCGAGCGTCACGAACTCTTTGAGGCCGGTCTCCGGATCGCCGCCGGTCAATATCAATGTCCCCTTCTCAACGCCGTTGGACGTACGCGCGATTGTTACGGAGAAAATTGAGAAACTAATCAGGAGCGCGGCGAGCGGGCGAAGGTAAATACGATTGCCTGTCATGATGCGTCATAAAACCACGTCGGGCCTCGCAAAAGTTACACAAAGATTTGATGCCTGTGGAACATTCTTCGAGATTAGATGTCTAACCGCTTCAACTTCAGCGTACTCGGGTTGGTGACGCTTCTCTGCGGCCCTCTGCGTATCTCTGCGGCCCTCTGCGTTAATGGGCTATTCAACGCAGAGAACGCAGAGATACGCAGAGGATTACTTCACATCGATCGGCTCTGATTGTACATATCCATCACCCACTTCGGCGGATCGGGGTCACCTTTGAAATCCAGGTCCATGCCTTTGCTTTTACTCCAGCGAAAGAACCAGGTCGGGCCGTACTTACTGATGTAGGTGTCTTTAGTTTGATAAGCAGGATCGGCCATCACGGCGTCGAGTGTAACGAATTTATAGCCCCGCGCTTCAAACTGCTTCAACATCTCATCGAGACAATCAGCGTTGATATCGTTGACGTGAATCAGCAAGATCTGAGGAATTTCACGACCAAAGATTTGGGGCGAGATTTTCTCTGCAAACTCGGTCGCCGCGATTGTCAAAGCCAGGTACTCATCACGCAAACGCTTCGCGAGCGCCTCGTCGTTCTTTTGCAGAGCCTGCGCGTAGGGCACATTAAAAATGAAATCAGAATTTTCAATCGTGTGCGGCGTGACTTTGTATCCACGCGCGGCGAGAAAGCGTTCGATCGCTTCCTTCTTTTCAGGGGTATCTCCGGTGTGCGTCATCGGATGTCGAAAGTAGAGTTGATAAGGCTGGCGTGAACGCATCAACTGCCGCGTTATCACGTCACCTTTCGTAATCTCATCTTCAAACTGTTCCACCGTGAGACGGTTGAAATCAGGATGCGAGTAGGTGTGGTTACCGAGCATCATGCCGCGATCGACCCACTGCCGCAGCAGCGCGATGCGGCCATCACGCTGATCCGCGACTTCCAGCGCACCCTCGTTCACAAAGCCGATGGCAGGCGCTTGATGCTTCTTCAGCGTGCTCAGGATCTTCGCAGTCGCCGCGCCCGCGCGCCTGAGATACGCGCCGTCACCCTGGTTCACGTACGGCAAATCGTCGATTGTCACAGCCATCGTGCGCGTCGGCTTCTGGCCCTGCGCTGAAGTAACGAGCAGAAAAATGATCAAAAGCGTACGCGTTTCGCCGCCGCCGAATAAGCGCTTGAAGAAACGCGCGATGATGGCCCAGAGTGCGCGAAAGGCGAGTGGAGCGGCGGCGACCGGTTTCGGTTCTGGTGGAGTTGGTTGGGCAAGTGGTTGATCTGCTGGTTGGTCCAACTGCTGAGGTTCGTCTGCGACTTCCAGTTGCTGTCTTACACACGTCGAGAATTGGCGGAACATTTGTCGCGAGACCTCTTCGATCATCCCGCGTCCGAATTGAACGATTTTGCCAACGAGGTCGATATCGGCGTTAACTAGAACCTCGCAACCTCCGCCGTCGCGTGGCGAGACCGTGCTCAGCATCGACACCTTTGTCGATCCCGATCCGCCGACTTCCCGCGCGTCGCCAACCATCCGCACCTGGTGCGTCTCTTCGTTGATGTCGGTGAACTTCGCCTGGCCTTTATACGACATCGAGAGGGGCCCAACCTTAACTTTGATCGCGCCGAGGAAGGTCCGCTCGTCCTGCTGCTCGAGCAGCTCCGCACCCGGAAGACACTGAACCACACGCTTCGGATCGATCAAATAGTTCCAAACGCGCTCAACAGGCGCCTTCACCTCGAAGCGTTCCTCAATCTTAAAAGCCATCATTCACCTCCGCGCCCGACAATAACACGTTTTTCTCTGCGGTCCTCTGCGTATCTCTGCGGGCTCTGCGTTGAAATAGCCCTTTAACGCAGAGAACGCAAAGATACGCAGAGAGCCGCAGAGACTTGGTCCATGTTGACGTTAACGCGACTGCCCTCGTATGATCGTGCCCTTCCCACAGTTGACACGCTCAGCTTGAACGAAAAATCGATTCCGATGTAGGAAAGGTGACGCCCTATGATACCTCGGAGCTTTGAGTACTTCTCTCCAACCACGCTCGACGAAGCTATCGCCCTGCTGCAAAAGCTTGGACCCGATGCGAAATTGCTGTCCGGCGGTCAAAGTCTCATACCGATGATGAAGTTGAGACTAGTCTCGCCCGAGTACATCGTCGACATCAATCGCATCCCGAACCTTGATTATATTTCTGAGACTGACGGTCACCTCCGCATCGGCGCGCTGACCCGCGAACACGAGCTCGAATCGTCAGATGTCGTGAAAACCAGGTTCCCGATTCTCAGCGATACCGCAAAAGTGATCGCCGATCCACTGGTGCGCAGCCAGGCGACCGTCTGCGGCAATCTCGCGCACGGCGACCCCGCGAACGATCATCCGGCAACGATGCTGGCGCTCGGCGCCACAGTCGTCGCCACTGGTCCAAAAGGACAACGAGAGATCGCGATCGCAGACTTCTTTCCCGGCCTCTTCACGACCGCACTCGAGCCGGAGGAGATTCTTACCGAAATCAGAATCCCGTTTCCACCTCCGCGAAGTGGAGGCGCGTATCTGAAACTCGAAAGAAAAGTCGGCGACTTCGCCACCGCAGGCGTGGCCGTGCAAATCACACTCGACGATGCGGGCGCGTGTAAATCCGCCGGCATCGGACTCACGAACGTCGGCATGACTCCGATCAAAGCGAAACAAGCTGAAGCATTTCTCAACGGCAAGCAACTCGACGACGCCACCATCCAACAGGCCGCCGAGCTCGCTGCCTCAGAGTCGCAGCCGATGGACGACATCCGCGGCTCGGCCGATTACAAACGCGATCTAGTCCGTGTTCTAACTGCACGCGCGCTCACAACTGCCCTCAGGCGCGCAAAGGGAGGAGCTTAAAGCGATGATAAAAGGGGCAAAGGCGCCAATCAAAGTTACCGTCAACGGCGTGGAACATAGCAGTGAGATCGAGCCACGTTTGCTGCTGGTCCATTACTTACGCGAAACGCTGCGGCTCACCGGCACGCACATCGGTTGCGACACGAGTCACTGCGGCGCGTGTACAGTCGTGATGGATGGACGCGCGGTCAAATCGTGCACAGTCTTCGCTGTTCAGGCCGATGGACGCTCGATCACTACTGTCGAAGGTCTCGAACAGGACGGCCAACTGCATCCGCTTCAGGACGGCTTCTTTCAGGAACATGGTCTGCAATGCGGTTTCTGCACGCCCGGCATGTTGATGACCGGAATCGCGTTTCTGAAAACAAACAACAACCCGAGCGACGATGAAATCCGTCACGCGATCTCCGGCAACCTGTGCCGCTGCACGGGCTACGTGAATATCGTCAAGGCATATCAATACGCTGCTCAAAAGATGCGCGAGGGAGGTGCATAGATGGCGCCAAAAACATCGCCTGAAATCGGTGGCATGGGCCACTCCGTCAAACGCAAAGAAGATCCGCGCTTCCTGCGCGGCCTCGGTAATTACGTCGACGACGTGAATCTGCCCGGCATGCTTTATCTCGACATCGTGCGCAGCCCGTACGCGCACGCGACGATCAAAAACATCGACATCTCCAAAGCCACCGCGATTCCGGGTGTGCTCGCCGTCATCACCGGCAAGGACCTGGAAAAGTACAACCTGCACTGGATGCCGACGTTGATGTCAGATACGCAGATGGTCCTGCCGGTCGAGAAAGTGATGTACCAGGCGCAGGAAGTTTGCGCTGTGCTCGCGACTGATCGTTATATAGCAGCCGATGGCGTCGAGGCGGTTGAGATTGATTACGATCCGCTGCCGGTCGTCGTCGATCCGAAGAAAGCTCTCCTGCCTGATGCGCCCGTTTTGCGCACTGATAAAAAAGACAAGAAAGACAATCACATCTGGCACTGGGAATGGGGCAATCGCGAAGCTACCGATCAATTGTTCAGCGAAGCTGACGTCACGGTTAAAGAAGACATCTACATTCCGCGCATCCACGTCTCATCGATCGAGACGTGCGGTTGCGTCGCGTCTTTCGACAAGGTCAGAGGCAAGTTAACTGTGTGGATGACAACGCAGGCGCCGCACGCGATTCGCACTGTGTTTGCACTCGTCGCCGGACACGTTGGTCTTTCGGAAGAGAAGATCCAAGTCATCTCGCCTGACATCGGTGGCGGCTTTGGCGGCAAGGTGCCGGTTTATCCAGGATATGTCATTGCTGTCGCGGCGTCGGTGTTGACCGGCAAGCCGGTGAAGTGGATCGAAGATCGAATGGAGAACCTGCAGGCCGATTCATTCGCACGCGACTATCACATCACCGCGGAGCTTGCAGGCAAGAAAGACGGCACGCTGACGGCGCTGCGAATCAAGACGCTTGCGGATCATGGCTACACAGACGCCGCTGCGAACCCTTCGAAGTTTCCGGCCGGACTATTTCATGTCTGCACCGGGTCGTACGATCTAAAGGCAGCACATGTCGAAGTAGACGGTGTTTACACGAACAAACCGCCGGGTGGTATTGCGTATCGCTGCTCGTTCCGCGTCACGGAAGCCGTGCACACAATCGAGCGCATGGCGGATCTCATGGCCCACGAGATAGGGATGGACGCGGCTGAGTTTCGGATGAAGAACTTCATCAAGCCAGAGCAGTTTCCGTATAAGTCTGCGCTCGATTGGGAATACGACAGTGGCGACTATGCTAAGGCCCTTCAGCTGGCGATGGACCGCGTCGGCTACAACGAGCTGCGCAAAGAGCAGGCTGAGAAACGAGCGCGCGGCGAGCTGATGGGAATCGGTATCAGCAGTTTCACTGAGATCGTCGGCGCTGGCCCATCGAAGCATTTTGACATTCTCGGGATCAAGATGTTCGACAGTGCGGAGATTCGCGTGCATCCGACGGGCAAGGTCATCGCTCGTTTTGGCACGAAGTCGCAGGGCCAGGGTCACGAGACTACGTACGCGTAGGTCATCGCCGAGGAGCTCGGGTTCCCGGTCGATGGTATCGCGGTT
>DASYFE010000184.1:0-2986 GCA_036498585.1 Pyrinomonadaceae bacterium
CGGATCGTTACTATCTCTCACGAGCACATTACTCAATCCCGAATAGTTCACATTCGACACGCCCAGCACATTCGTTACGTTGAAGAGATTGAATACTTCGGCAATCGGCTCAATCGTCCAGCGCTCTCCGATTTTGAACACCCTCGACACTCTCAAATCCAGCGATGAAAAATTGTCTCCCAGCTTCAGATCATCTTGCACCAGCGGTACGAGCACACGCGGTTTGAAGCCCGTGCTCGGATCCACGTTCGGACACAGCGAGCCGCCCGCCGCATTAATCTGAGTCAACGCCGCATTCAGCTCCGCGCCGGTCTTGAACTGTCGCGCGCCTGCATTTCGCTGTAGCTCACAAACGCGCGAGCTGCCATCGGGAAGCAGGATATCCATCGGCACTGACGAAGCGAGCGTGAAGATCGGCGCGAGCCGTAACTGGCCCGGCAGTTGAAACACTCCCGAGAAAGTAAATCGATGCCGCTGATCATTAGGTGTTGGGCCATACTCGCGGCGCAGGTTGTTTGAATCTATCGGACCATTGGAGAAAGGAATCTGATCGTCGTTGGCATAGTTTGACGAACGCGACAACGTGTACGACGCTCTAAACTGGTAACGACTCGAAAACCGTTTTTCCAGGCTCAGTAATAGACCGTCGTACTTCGTTCTCACACTCGATTCGAGGTTCTTCACGATGTCCGGTCCGCCGACGACCGGGTTGAACGGCACAGTGCCGACAACGCGCCCGATGATGAAGTGGGTGCCGACGTTGCGCACGTAATCAGCGCGCACGGCCAAGTCTTCCACGAGCTCACGTTGAACCCCGATGTTCATCTGCTGCACCATCGGATTTTGCATAGCGTTGTCGATGATGTTGATGCCGCCGGCGCCCGCCCCCGGCAGCACAAAACCCGTGAACGGGTTCGCCAGTGTCGGCGCGCCCCGCGGAAATACTCCGTTCACCGGATCGAAAAGAAATGGCGGCGGAATAAACAAAAGATTGCCCGCGCGAACTTCGACCGGCAACGCGCGACCATCAAGACCGCGCTCGAGCGTTTGAATTTCGAGAGTGATGCGGTCGTAGTAGATGCCGTAGCCTGCGTGAATACTCGTGCGCCCGTCGTCGCTTGAATAGTTAAAGCCAACCCGAGGCGCGAAGTTGTTCGCATCTTTTCCTCGCGTGCCGTGCAGGAAAGGAAGAATCAGCGGATTCAGCTCGTCTGTGCGACTGACGTTCTTGACGTCGGTGTCGATCTCGTAGCGCAACCCCAGGTTCAATGTGAATTGGCGATACAAGCGCCAATCGTCCTGAAAGAACGCCGCGAAGTAAGTGTTGTCTGTATCAGGCAGGACCAGCGAGCGCTCCGGAACTCCACTGCGAAGCGTCACTGCAAACAGAAGATCGTTGTCATCGACGCGGCCGTCGCCGTTGCGATCGAAGTCAGGGAAGTCTTCGATCAGCTCGATGCGGCCCTGCTGAAACACTTTCAGATCCAGATCCGACTCGACACGCTGAACCTCACCGCCCACATATAAGGAGTGGTTGCCGCGGACCATTGAATACGTATCGCCAAACTGGAAGCGGCGCTGTTTAGTCTGCTGCGGCACACGGAATGAAGCGCCGTCCTGAATACTCGGAAAGGTTAGTTGCGGTCCAGGCGTGACTGGCAGCGTGTCGTTGCGAAAACTGCTGAAGCTGAAGTTGAAGCTGTTCAGGTCACTTGGCGAAATGAGATGCGTGTAATTTGCAATAAACGAGTTTGACTTGTTTTCACTCGTCTGGCGCTGCGAGGCAGAGCCGATAGAACGGATGAGGGTGCTGGCGGTGGTTCCCTCCTCACGCTGGAACGAGTAACGGAAGCTGAGTATGTCATCGCGTGTCACAGTCCAGTCAAGCCGATTGGTGGTCATGAAGTCGTCGAGCGGCGAATCGGCAAAGCCGCGCCTGATCGAATGCGTCGCAAGATCTCGTGTTCCGACCAGCACCACACCATCCTGATTGCGGTTCTCAAGCGAACCAAAAAACCACGCATGATCTCTCTTGATTGGACCACCGATTGCGAACGCATACTGCTGCCGGTCGAACGGTGGTGATTCGTCGAGACCGCGATCGAACGTCGCCGGTAACCCTTGCAGGCTGCTATCGCGAAAGTACGCCGAAGCTGAACCGTGCAGTTCGTTGGTGCCTGTCCTGGTAAGGACATTGATCACCGCTGAACCCGAGCGACCGAGTTGTGCGGAAAAACGATTGGTGGCGATCTGGAATTCCTGGATCGCTTCCTGCGAGATGTTTTGTATCGAGCCTCCGACTACGTCATCGTTGGTGTCGGCGCCGTCGATCGTTACATTGCCGCCGCGGCCGAGCTGACCAGCGGAAGAGATGACGACGGTGTTTGTTTTAGTGGGATCGAAATTCGGTGCGGGAGTATTACCGGGAACGAGCAAAGCGAGTTCGAGAAAATTGCGACCATTGAGCGGCAGGCTCTCGACTTCGCGCGACCTAATGACGCCGTCGATCACGGAGTTGCTATTGTCGATCAGCGCCGGACGCTGGATGATTGGATCGGCGTTCACTGATTTCGGGTCAATCTCGAGACGCACGTTGAGAGTAACGGTTTGGCCCACGTTGAGGGTTACGCCTTTTATGACTTTAACCGCAAACGCGTTTGCTTCAAGTCTCAGCTCGTAGTCGCCCGGCATCATGTTTGAAAAGACAAAGAGGCCGTCTTCGTTCGTGACAGCTTCACGTTTCACCCCAGTGGCTATTTGAGTGGCAGTAACTTTTGTACCAGCAATGACAGCGCCCATTTGATCCATGACGGCGCCGCTGAGAGTGGCGTTGGCGGCTTGTTGACTGAAGACCGGCAGGTGCAGAAAGATGAGCAGCAGGCTCAAAAATATCAAACGCGCCATTTGTAGCCTTTCAAGTTAGACAGGATCGACAAGATTTGCAGGATTGACAGGATTGATCTTGTACATCTTGAAAATCCTGAAA
>DASYFE010000185.1:0-31616 GCA_036498585.1 Pyrinomonadaceae bacterium
TTATCCATTCCGATAACGCCGGCGTAGCTGCCCGTCATGCCGAGATCTGTCAGATAAGCAGTGCCCCCCGGCAAGATCCTTTCATCAGCCGTCTGCACGTGAGTGTGCGTGCCGCAGACCGCCGACACACGACCATCAAGATGCCATCCCATCGCGACTTTTTCAGACGTCGCTTCAGCATGAACATCCACAATGCGAACGGTGGCTTCTGAGGGTAACGAATCGATTACTTCGTTTATGATCCGGAATGGATCGTCAGATGGCGGCATGAACACGCGCCCCATCACGTTCATCACAGCCACTTGCGTCCCGTTCACGTCCCCAACCCAGTAACCACTGCCGGGCGTGTGGGGCGGATAGTTTGCCGGACGAAGCAGTCGCGGCTGTTTACGGATGTACTCGATCGCTTCCTTTTTATCGAAGATGTGATTACCGGAAGTCATCACATCGATGCCGGTCGCAAACAGTTGTTCGCATAACTGTGGCGTGACGGAAAAACCACCCGCGAGGTTCTCCGCGTTCATGATGGCGAAGTCGATGTGGTGTTGCTCGCGCAGATCCTGAATGCGCTCGAGCACAGCTATGCGCCCAGGCTTCGCGACAACATCTCCGATCATTAAAACTTTCATATGAAGAGTGGTGAGAATAAAAAAACCGCGATTCACGACTCGCGGTTTCTGGCAGGAGGGAGATCCGCATTTGCCGTTCCGAAGCCGTAATTGAACCTGCATGAACAGGTGGGTGACCTCTTAATGCCGCAGCCTCTGGCAGTTCTTAACGATGAAGAAATGCACTGGCTAAACGACCTCGGTCTCCCTAATCAACGGCGTTGGCTCAATCATCGTACACTCGGTGACGAACACCGCAGAACGTTTCCCTCCGCCGCCACGGAATATAGCATAAGTGGTCGCAACACGCACTCAGAGAAGTTTTCACGCAAAGACGCAAAGATCGCAGAGACGCAAAGGCGGGTCAAATGCTTCAGGCGCGCCTTTGCGTCTCTGCGATCTTTGCGTCTTTGCGTGAAAAACCTGGTTGGGTTACTTACCCTAAGGACAACTTCCCGGCTCCGCCCTGCTCGTTTTCAAGGCTGGTTCGCACCTTCAACAAACGGTCGAGCATCTCTGCGCACTCGGCGCTGCGCGCGGCGAGTTGTGAATCAGCCTGCTCGTGCATGTTCTTCAGGCGGTGTAGCTCATCGGCGATGTGTAGGGCGGCGAGGATCGCTACTTTCAAAGAGTCAACAGTGAGTGTGCCGGATGAGATCTCCCTCATGCGGCTGTCGACAAACTCTGCGAGTTGAATGATGTATTCAGTATCACCGTCAGACCGAATGTTGTAGGTCTGATTGTAGATCTCAACACGAATGGTGGGACTGCTGGTACTGGCTTCCATACTGCCTTTATTGATCACGCGTCCTAACCCGGAGCTCATCTGAGCTCCTCAGCCATCTCGGGATCGAGAGCAGCGACTGCATCCAGCATCGCTTCGACTTTCATGCGAATGGTCTCACGTTCGGCGAGCAGCTTCTCAACCTGATTCTCGAGTCGCTCTTTTTCATTAAGCACGTTGCCCATGTCGCGGTGAATGAGCGCTAGTTCCTTTTCCAGGTTCTCTTTTTCCTGTCGCAGCGTTTTGGTGAGCTCGATGGTGCGATAGATCTTATCTTCCAAGTGAGAAAACTTTTCCAAGCCTGACAGACCTACCATCTTAATCTCCCGCTGTTGTTAGATTGAAAAGCGCGAGTGGATTATCCGCCTTCACGCCTGCGAGCGCAAGACTCATTTTGTAATCACGCAAGATTTATTTTTATCGCTGCTCCGCTGCGAACGTTTCGAGCAATGCGGCAGTCACACGCGAGTGCGACTCTTCCACTTCTTCGTCGCGCAGAGTGCGATCGTCGGCGCGATACTCGAGCCGCAGAGTCACCGAGCGTTTCGATGATTCAATGTTCCCGCCTTCGAATGTGCCGACAAGCTTCACGCTGCGGCAATCAGCCACGTGCTGGTTGTTCACCGCCGCAAAGATCTCATCGAGGGAGACGTTCCGATTGACGAGCAGCGAGATGTCGCGAGTCACGGAAGGATATCGAGGTAAAGGTGAATACTGGATCGCTTTTGCAGGTCCACTCAGCAACGCGCCAAGGTCCAACTCGAGCACGTAAACCGGTTGGCGAAACTTATACGAGGCGGCCACGTTTTCGGCGAGCCTGCCGATCGTGCCGATCGCATTGCCATCACCACTGCTGATCAGGGCGGTTTGCCCCGCGCGCAGATGACGAGCTGAGCCCGGCGCGAATCGCAACGCGCTCGAGTTCATCCAATCGACAGCAGTTTCCAGCGCGCCTTTGAGATCGAAGAAGTCGAGCTCGCGTTCGCCCTGCGCGCGGTCCTCTTCGAGCGCGCTTCCGGTCGCAACTACTCCGAGCGCAAGTGTTTCGTCAGGAAGCTCTCCGGCTTTAGAAGTCGAGAAAATGCGGCCAATTTCGAACAAACGCACATCGCGAATGCCGTGATTGAAGTTGTGACGCAGTGAAGCAAGCAAGCCCGGCAGGAGCGTCGAGCGCATCCATGCGGCCTCTTCGATAATCGGGTTAGTGAGTTGCGGCTGATTGTTCTCGCGCCCCGCGAGCGTCGGGATCAGATCGAAGCGCGACTCCTGCGGAATGAAACTGAAATTGATCGCTTCGTCGTAGCCGAATGCATTCAGCGCGCGCCGCAAGGAACGTTGCTGCATCTCGCCCGGTTGATACTCGCCCGAATGACTCGACGGCGGCAGTTCCGATCCGATCTTCTCGTAACCTGTGTGTCGCGCGACTTCTTCGACGAGATCTTCTTCCTGTTCGACGTCGACTCGCCACGACGGCACTTTGAAGCTCATTCGTTCGGCAGATTCAGCAGTGCGCTCAAAACCCAAACCGGTAAGTATGCGAACGATCTCAGCAGTCTCGACTGAAAGCGCCGTGAGCGCCGGAATGCGCTCCGGACGAAGACCAACGACACGCTCGCTGAACGGTTGCGGGTAGACGTCGATCGCGTCTTCCGTTGCAACACCTCCTGCAAGCGCACAGATCAATTCGACGCACCGTTGTTGTGCTCGCAGCGCACCTTCAGGATCAGCGCCGCGCTCGAACCGTCTCGATGCTTCGGTGTCCATGCCAAGCTGGCGGGCAGTTTGTCTGACCGACTGCGGAGCAAAATACGCGCTCTCGATCAGCACGTCTGTCGTTTGGGTCGAGATCTCCGAATCTTCACCGCCCATGATGCCGGCCAGCGCCACTGCTTTCTCAGCATCGGCGATCACGAGCATGTCCTTGGTAAGCGTTCGCTCGACGCCGTCGAGAGTCTTGAGCTTCTCCCCGGCGTTAGCACGACGCACGACGATCCGCCGGCCGCCGAGTTTGTCGAAGTCGAAAGCGTGCAAGGGCTGGCCCAACTCGTGGAGCACGTAGTTTGTGAGGTCGGCGACGTTGTTGATGGGACGCTGGCCAATGGTTTCGAGACGCTTCACGAGCCAATCCGGTGATGGCCCAATCTTCACACCGCGAACGAGCCGTGCAGCGTATCTCGGACACAGAGCCGGGTCGGCAATCTCGACAGAGGTGAAATCAACCGCACGCCCATCGGTTTTTGGCGTCTCGGATTCAGGCAGACGCACGTGACCTTTCTGAATCACCGACACTTCGCGCGCGATACCGACGTGCGACAGGCAGTCAGGCCGGTTTGAAGGCACCTCGACGTCGATCACCGCATCGCCGTTGTGCTCTTCCACCGCGTCAATCGCCAGACCAACCATCGTCAACCGCTCGCGCAATTCCGCCGGCGTGAGCTTGGTCTCCGTAAGCTCTTTAAGCCACTCGTAACTAATCAACATTACTCAAATTTTTCCAGGAACCTGACATCGTTCTCGAAGAGCAAACGGATGTCGTCGAGCTCGTACATCAGCGCGCACATACGGTCGATTCCGAGGCCAAACGCGAACCCCGAATACTCCTGTGGATCGACGCCGACCGCGCGCAGCACGTTCGGATGCACCATGCCGGAACCGCCCAGCTCGATCCAGCCCGAGTTCTTACAAATGCGACAACCACTTCCCTTGCACTTGAAGCAACTGAAATCAAACTCGGCGCTCGGCTCCGTGAACGGGAAGTACGACGGGCGAAAGCGCGTGACCGTGTCAGGCCCAAACATTCGTCGCAAAAATTCAGCCACCGTGCCCTTCAGGTGCGCCATCGTGATACCGCGATCGACGCACAGTCCTTCGACCTGAAAGAACATCGGATTGTGCGTAGGATCGGGAGTATCGCGACGAAATACTCGTCCGGGCGCGATCATCCTGACGGGCGCGCCGCGACGCTGCATCGCATGAATCTGCACGGTGGACGTCTGCGAGCGAAGCGCGAACCCGTCGGTCGTGTAGAACGTGTCCTGCGATCCGCGCGCCGGATGGTTCTCGGGAATGTTGAGCGCGGAGAAGTTGTAGAAGTCGGTTTCGATCTCGCGACCGTCTTCGATCGCGTAGCCGAGCGCGACGAAGACATCTTCGAGACGCTCTCGCAGCAGCGTGATAGGGTGACGATGGCCGGAGCGCGGACGACGCCCAGGCATCGTCACGTCAATGCTCTCGCGCGCCGTTCGTGCAGTTTCGATGAAAGTCTTAAGATTCTGCTCGGCCTGGTCCAAAGACTGCACGAGTCTGGCTTCCGACGCCTGGACAAGCTGACCAAACGCGGCGCGTTCTTCCGGCGCGACACGGCCGATCAGCTTTTTGGTCGCCGCGAGGGCGCTCTTTTTGCCGAGATGACGCGTACGCAGATCCGACAACGCACGCTCCTCTACGACTGCAGTTTCGAGATTGAGCGCTGAGAACGTGGACGGATCACCAGTAAAGTGCGAAAAGCGTTCGAACTCTTGCTCGAACGCTTTGATCGCTGATTCCACCTGAGCTTGAGGTGATTGATCAGTCATTGGACAAGATTTACAAGATTTTTCAGGATGAACAGGATGGATCTTGTAAATCTTGAAACATCCTGTAAATCCTGTCTAATTTTTCTTTACCGCAACCCACTTCCCTTGCAACTGGCCCGAGTAATCAAACTCGCCGGAGAGTTTCCCCTCCACGACAGTGGCGCTCAACACGATCGTGCCGTTGGAACCTTCGAGTGAAATCACCAGCTTTCCGTCTTTCCAGGCGCCCTCCTTGACCGTCGCTTCACCTAGCTGCGAGCTGCTGTTACCGGAAACTTTCTCGCCGTCAATCTTCAGCGTGAGCAAAAACGGAAACGCCTGACCATTCGCATCGGCAACCGCCTCCCATTGGCCGTTGAGATCAACTGCGCCACGACCGGCAGCAGTAGTCGGAGCAGATTCAGTTGTGGCGGCAGCCGCCGTAACCTTCTTCAGAGTTACCGGCACCTTCTCCGTGCCGTGCATCAGATCGCCGACCAGCTTGTCACCATCAACTTTGCCGACAAACATCGCGTCTTTTCCAAAGTTGAGCGTGAGCGCGCCATTCTCCAGCTTTCCGTCAGTCACATCGACGGTCATAGTGCCGTGAGTCGCACGTCCCGTGATCTTTCCGGCGTCGCTTTTCAACTCGAGCGTGACCTTCTCTTCAGTCGTTGCTCCCGGTCTCTTCACCATTGCCTCGTACGTGCCCGAGATATTCGCCGGTGCGGTCTGGGCCACAGCAACGATGCTGCCAAGCAGGAACGTGAGCGTCAGTAGTAGGGTTTTGTGTTTCACTGGTTGATTCCTTTCAGCAGGCTGTCTATTAAAAATTACGCCGCCTTGTTTTGTTGTTCGCGTTCGAGCGCCGCCTTGGCGTGTCCGACCACTTCCGTAAAGGACTCCGGTTGATGTACGGCGAGGTCCGCTAAAACTTTGCGATCGAGATCGATCTCCGCCAGCTTCAGACCATGCATCAACTGCGAGTAGTTCAAACCATTCAAACGAGCCGCAGCGCCGATACGAACAATCCAGAGGCTGCGAAAATCGCGCTTCTTCAACTTGCGTCCGGTGTAAGCGAAGTTCAAACCTCGCTCAACTGATTCTTTCGCGGACCGGTAAAGTTTCGACTTCGTGCCGCGATAACCTTTTGCCAGTTTCAATATCTTCTTGCGTCTCTCGAGACGCTTATTGCCACGTTTTGCTCTCGGCATATGATTACCTCCTTATGTAATGCAGTTAAAAAATTATTAGTCTCTTCCGTAAGGCAGCATCGACATCACGCGATCGTGGTCTGACTTCGAGACGAGCACATCGATATCGAGATGGCGCTTTCGCTTATTGGTCTTCTTCGTCAATATGTGTCGCGCATGCGAATGGCCCCGCTTGATTTTCCCGGTCGCCGTCAGCCGCACACGTTTGGCTGCCCCTTTATGGGTTTTAAGTTTTGGCATAATTGATTCCCTTCTATTAATTAACTACTGATTGATGGCGGGCGCTTCTGGCTTCGCGCCGCCGCCACCAGTCTTATGTCTCTTCGGCCCGAAGATGATGAACATCTGGTTCCCTTCCATCCTGGGCCGTGCTTCAACTTCACCGACGTCCACGAGATCCTTCTCGAGTTTCTCCAGTATTCGCGCACCCAGTTCACGGTGCGTCATCTCGCGACCGCGGAACCAGATCGTGGCTTTGACCTTGTCGCCATCCTGGAGCCACGCGCGCGCATGCTTCATGCGATAATCGTAGTCGTGATCGTCGGTTCCCGGTCGGAACTTCACTTCCTTGACCGTGATCGTTACCTGCTTCTTCTTTGCTTCGTTTGCCTTCTTCTTCGCTTCGTACTGGTACTTTCCGAAGTCGATGATGCGGCAAACAGGAGGATCGGCATTCGGAGCGACCTCGACGAGGTCCAGCCCCTTTTCTCGGGCGGCGCGCACGGCATCGCGCACGTCCATCACGCCCAGTTGTTCTCCTTCCTCACCAATCACGCGCACCTCAGGCACGCGAATTCTCTCGTTGATACGAACCGGCGGGACGCGCCGGTTATCAGGACGCTGACCGCGACCTCGAAAGCCTGTAGCTATTCTGCACCTCCTAAGATTGAGCTTCGAATCATAGTCCTATTGACCCATGACTCTCAGCTAGTTGTTCGTTAACGCGCGTGTTTTAACTAACCGCTGCGCCGTCTCTTTGAAATCAGCAATGGACATCACACCGATGTCGCCCTTTGCACGTTCTCTTACCGCCACCGTTCTTTGCTCCATCTCGCGATCGCCGAGCACGAGCATGAACGGCACTTTCTGTAACTGCGCGTCACGTATCTTCGCACCAATTTTTTCGCTTCGCAGGTTTGCTTCAACACGGAAGCCGGCTTCGCGAAGTTCACGTGCTAATTCGTCCGCGTAATCATTGACTCGATCCGTGATCGGCAACACTGCAACCTGGACCGGCGCCAGCCACATCGGGAACGCTCCGGCGTAGTGTTCGATTAACACACCGAAGAAACGCTCCATCGATCCAAACAGCGCCCGGTGAATCATGATCGGCCGGTGCGGTTTGTTGTCTTCACCGATGTACTCGAGTTGAAAACGCTCCGGTAGATTGAAGTCAAACTGGACCGTGGTCAACTGCCAGGCGCGGCCAATCGCGTCCTCGACACGAATGTCGATCTTCGGCCCGTAAAACGCCGCTTCGCCTTCAACACGCTCGTACGGAATACCGCGGCTATCCAAGGCGTCCTTGAGCGCTGCTTCGGCGCTTTCCCAATCTTCGTCCGCACCAAAAAAGAGACTGTGATCGTCTCCTCTGACGGAAAGGTCAACCTTGTATTCCTTAAAGCCAAACACATCGTAGACGTTAAAAGCGAAGTCGATGCAACTGACAATCTCGGCGCGCACCGTTTCCGGCGTGCAGAAGATGTGCGCATCATCCTGCGTAAACCCGCGTGCGCGAATCAGTCCATGCAGCGCGCCCGAAAGCTCCGCTCGATAGCACGTGCCGAGCTCGGCGTAACGCAACGGCAGATCCCTGTAAGAATGCTGCGCCGACTTATAGATCCCGATGTGAAACGGGCAATTCATCGGCTTGATGCGAAACTCCTGCTCCTCGAACTCCATCGGCGAGAACATCGAATCGACGTAGTTGATCTCATGCCCGCTCGTGAACCAGAGCTCGCGCTTGGCGATGTGCGGCGTAAAGACGAGGCCATAACCGCGCAGCGACAGTTGCTCGCGCAGGTAGTCTTCCATCTCCTTGCGGATCGCGCCGCCTTTCGGGTGCCAGAAGATCAAGCCCTGGCCGTAGTCTTCCTGAATCGAAAACAGGTCGAGCTCGCGGCCCAGGCGACGATGATCGCGCTTCTCAGCTTCTTCACGTTGCTTCAGCCATGCATCGAGCTCTTCCTGCGTGAAGAAAGCCGTGCCGTAGATCCGCTGCATCTGCTGTTGCGACGCGTCGCCTTTCCAGTAAGCGCCCGCGAGCGACAGCAGTTTGAACGCCTTCAACTTATTCGTGTTCGGAACGTGTGGACCAAGACAGAAGTCGATGAACGGCGAGCCGTCGATGTAATAGACGCTGACGAAATCGCCGGCCTTCTCGTCGATCAGCTCACACTTCAAGGGCTCGTCGCGTTCACCAAACACGCGCAGTGCTTCGTGCTTGGGAATCTCCTCGCGTCGATAACCGAGGTTCTTGCTCGCGATCTGCTTCATCCGTTTCTCGATAGCGGGCAGGTCGGCTTCCGTGAGCGGCTGCGGCGCGATCACGTCGTAGAAGAAACCGTAACGCGGATCGTCGAGCAGCGCTGGTCCGATGCCGAGTTTCGTTCCCGGGAAGAGATCCAAAACAGCCGCGGCAAGAAGATGGGCCGTCGAGTGTCGGAGCACTTCGAGACCGTCGCGCGTTTGGGGGACGATTGGTTCGATCTGAATAGCGTCGCCATTGCCGCCACGAATGGTGTCGAGTGGCGCCGTTAGATCCACTTCACGATTGCCAATCTTTGCGGCCAAAGCCTGTTTCGCCAGATCGCGATCGAGCTTTTTGAGGGCCTCAGCCACCGTTGCCGAATCGGGCACGGGAACTGGCTCACCGTTTTTCAGTTGTACATTGATCTCGCTCATTTAGTCACCCCTTACGCGCCACAAAAGACCTGGATTCCGAATAACCAGGCGCGTGCGGGGACTACAACAAAGACCTGAGTCCCAAGGCCGAAGACGATACCTACGATTTACGATTCACCTAATTTTGGTTACTTCAGTCGATCGGATTCGATAGGAGCGCCTTCGCCGCGCGCCCCGCCTGGTGCGGGTCGGCAATCAAAAAGTAAAGAATCGAGTAGTTGTTCGATTCATGCGAAGGTCTTCCGGAGCTTCCTATCAAAAGTTAGAAAATTACCCAAGTAACGAGCGCCGATTCTAGCAATTCGGCTTTCTCTGCGCAACCTCTGTGCCTCTGTGGTTTTCGGTTGACTCCACCACAGAGACACAGAGGACACAGAGGTTGCACAGAGAAGATGGTAATATACCCCGGTCCAAGAGCTCCCAACCTGCATTGGACAATCCAACTCCGCGCGAGAATTTATGAAACTTAAATACTTCCCCCAGATTGCTGCCCTGCTGCTTGTCCTGACAATTCTTCATTCCGTTTCAGCCCAACAACAGCCTTGCACGCAGCCGCTGACGCTCCCGAGCGCCACTGAGCCAAACATCTTTTCAGACGAACAGGAAATCTACCTCGGTGACGCGCTCGCCGAATATATTCAGCACAACTACAGGGTAATCGAAGAGCCCGAGCTCACCGATTATCTGACCAAAATCGGCGAGCGTCTCACGAAACACTTGCCCATCAACCGCCTCCGATTTCAGTTCTTCCTCGTCGATTTGCCGGACGCCAACGCCTTCGTGCTTCCCGGCGGACGAATCTTCGTCTCACGAAAACTGATCGCCGCAGCGCTCGCAGAAGACGAGCTGGCGGGCGTCATCGCACACGAGTTGGGCCACCTTGTCGTTCATCAAAGCGCAATCGACACCACGCGCCAGTTCAAAGCCCTCGGCATCACTTCTGTCAGCGACCGCAGCGATATCTTTGAGAAATACAACCGTCTAATCGATAACATCAACCAGAAGCCAGGGGCCTTCAAAGTTCAGGACCGTGAGAAAGGACAACTCTTCGCCGACCAGGCCGGCATGTTCGCACTCGTCGCTGCCGGTTACGACGGCGACGCGATGTCACGCTTCTGGGACCGCATCACCGAAACTCAAGGCAAGAAGGGTAGCTGGCTGACAGATTTCTTCGCCACTACGCGCCCCGAACAAAAGCGTCTCCGCGAGATGGCCAAGGCAACAGAATCGTTGCCGGCGGAGTGCCGCCAAAAAGTCGCCGCCAGCCAGTCAGAAGCTTTTGCTCTCTGGAAGTCAAAGGTCGTTGCTTACAACGGTCTTGGTCGAAAAGAGCTGCTGCACGGAGTTCTCTCGAAGCAACAACTCACGCCGCCTCTGCTCAGCGACATCATTCATCTCCGCTTCAGTCCGGACGGCAATTACATCCTGGCCCAGGACGACGCCGGCATCAACGTCCTTTCGCGCGAACCGTTTGCGCCGCTATTTCGCATCGACACCGAGTTCGACACCCACTACGCCAACTTCACTCCCGACTCGAAAGAGCTCGTTTTCTACTCCGACAATCTTCGCGTCGAGCGCTGGAGCATCGCCGAAGCGCAGCGTACCGACGTGAAAGAAGTCGTGCTGCTGAAAGGCTGTTTACAGAGCCAACTGTCGCCTGACGGAAAACTGCTGGCGTGTCTGGATCCGGATTTCAACCTGAATCTGCTTCGCGTGGAAAATGGCGAGACGGTGTGGAGCAAAAAGGACTTCTACAAACCGAATTATTACGAAGCCCTTCGGATCTATAACGAGTTGAGCCTGATTACCGAGGACAGCACCGATCTAAATCTGGGAATAACCCGCCTGAGGTTCTCGCCGGATGGCAAATACTTTGTCGCCGGCCATCATATTGCCCGAAGCTTTCAGAGCGCGAACGCTGGTGAATACGCTGAGGTAGTTGACACCAACACGTTCGCCAAGGTTTCCGTTCCTGACTCGCTCAAGAAATTGATCGCCGGTGGTTTTACTTTCGTCGGTAACGATCGAATCGCCGGCATCAATCATGACAGCTTCAAGAAGTCGGCGGTCGTAAAGTTTCCCAGCGGCGAAGTAGTGGCGGAGATGGAGTTGTGGCGCAAAGGGATGAGCGCGGCCACGCGTGGCGACTACCTGCTGATCCGGCCCGTGAAGGATTATGCGGTCGGTGTGATGGACATCAACAGCAAGCAGATTACAAAAGCGAACGAGCGCGCCGCACTCGACATCTACGAGCCGTTCTTCGTAGCGGAAATGCGTAACGGTCAGGTTGGGCTTTACAAGCTTGAAAAGAACGAACTCCTCGCGACTGCGGTTTTGTCGAACGCTTCCCTCGGACGTTTACGAGTTGCCGAAATCTCGCCCGAGTTGAAATGGCTGGCGCTGTCCGGACGTTCACGCGGCGGAGTTTGGAACCTCGGTGGTAAAGGTGAAGCGGCTTTGGCGCTGCGTAATTTTCAGGGCGGCTACTTGAGTGACGACGGTTACTTCTTTGGCGAGTTTCCGAAGACGGAAGACGTCGAGCGCAACGTTGCGCGCTTCAATCTCAGCAACGGTGAAGCCGTCGCCGGACCAAAGATCGAAGGCGACAGCTCGCATCAATACGGCCAGTATCTGTTTACGATCAAATCTGCGAAAGCGGCAGAGAAACCGCTTGAAGACAACAAAGAGTTGAAGCTCAATCCAACCGAATACCGGCGCAACGTAGTCATCGAGATGTTTGATGCGCGCACGATGAAGAGCCTCTGGTCGCAGGCTTTCCCGAAAGAAGCGCCGCGTGTTTGGATAGCGCCGAACAATCAGACGATGGCGCTGCTCTGGAGCGTCAGCGCCGATGCCGCCAAGTCTGAAATCAACGCCGATCCGCAGCTCACGCAGACGCTCGCCAAAATGAACGAGAAGGTAGGCGACTACTTTCTCAAGATCGTCGACGCGCAAAGCGGAAAGGAAATCGGCAAGCTGCTCATCGAAACTGGCAAAGCTTCATTCCGCGTTTCGAACATCTTTGCGGCGGGCGATTCGGCGATCGTCACGGACACGCAAAACCGCGTGCTCGTCTATTCGCTCAAGACCGGCGAACAGAAGGGCCGCGTGTTTGGTGCGTATGCCGCGGTTTCCCCTGCGTCGAAACTGTTGTGCGTTGAGAACGAGAGCGGTAAGTTAGCAGTCTACGATCTCGCGACGATGGAAAAGCGTGATGAGTTTATCTTCACGAGACCGATCTCGATGTTGCGGTTTAGTCAGGACGGCAAACGGCTGTTTGTGCTGACAGTCGGACAAACAGTCTATATTCTTGACGTGTCGCCGCTCGCAAAAACATAACATTTCTTCTCTGTGTAACCTCTGTGTTCTCTGTGTCTCTGTGGTGATCAAATAACCACAGAGACACAGAGAACACAGAGGTTGCACAGAGAAGAGCACGCTAGGAACAAATCAAGAACTCTGAGGAGACACCACGCATGCGCCCTGCATTTCGCGGTTTTGTTGTCGTTTCCCTGCTCTGCTGTTTTGTAATCCAGATCCCCGCACAAACTTCGAACCGAACTAACGGCGGTGGCAGATCCAAACCAGCCGTAACTGCTCCTGATCCGGTCAGCGAGATGCGTAGCTCGATCGAGCGCTACACACTCGACCGCAGCAGTCTAGCGCGAACCTATCCCGTCCAATACTCGAGCTCGCGCCGTGATCGCTTCAAGAAGTTTTACGAAGAGTGGCTGGCGTCACTGAAAAGTCTCGACTTCGACTCGATGAGCCAGGACGGGAAGATCGATTACCTACTCTTCAAGAATCATCTCGAATACGAACTGCGACAACTCGACATCCAGTCGCGCCAGCTCAGTGAGATCGAGCCCCTCGTTCCCTTCGCCGGTAAGATCATCGATCTGGAAGAAGCACGACGGCGCATGGAGCCGATCGACTCCGCGAAGATTGCCGCAACGTTGAATGACCTGAGGAAACAGGTTGACGAGCGACGTCGCGCGGTCGAGCTCGGCCTGCGAAGCGAGGCACGCGGTGGCGACACCAGCAACGATCCAACGCGCTTGAAGAAGACGGTTGCGAATCGTGCGGTCGTTGCGATCAACGGCCTGCGCGGCAACCTGCGCAACTGGTACACGTTCTACAACGGCTACGATCCGATGTTTACATGGTGGAATGAAGAGCCGTACAAAACACTCGACCAGTCGCTGACAAACTACGCTACGTTCCTGTCCGAGCGCATCGTCGGCATACGCTCAGAAGGAACTGCGCAAACACAAGCGGGACCGAATCGTGGGCCAGGCGGCCCAGGCGGTGGCGGGATTCAAGGCGGTGGTCAGCGTCCCGGCGGCAACGCGGCGCGCCCCGGAGACTCGACCGACATCGTCGGCGATCCGATCGGGCGCGAAGCGCTTCTCGTCGAGTTGCGCTCGGAGATGATTCCCTACACGCCCGAAGAAATCATCGCGATCGGCGAGAAGGAAATGGCGTGGTGTGAAAACGAGATGAGAAGGGCGTCGCGCGAGCTCGGTTACGGCGACGATTGGAAGAAAGCGCTCGAACACGTCAAGAACCTTTACGTCGAACCCGGCAAACAGCCGCAGATGATCCGCGACCTCGCGCTCGAAGCGATCAAGTTTGTCGAAGACAACAACCTCGTCACGGTTCCTGAGCTGGCGAAAGAAAGCTGGCGTATGGAAATGATGACTCCCGAGCGACAGCTTGTCAGTCCGTTTTTTCTCGGCGGTGAAGTAATCCAGGTCTCTTTCCCGACCAACACGATGGCCCACGAGCAGAAGATGATGAGCATGCGCGGCAACAACATCTATTTCTCGCGTGCGACTGTGCACCACGAGCTGATTCCGGGCCATCATCTGCAAGGCTTCATGTCTGCGCGTAACAAGCCGTATCGCGCCATCTTCGGCACGCCGTTCTGGAGCGAGGGCAATTCGCTTTACTGGGAATTGTTGCTGTGGGACCTGGGCTTTGCCAAGACGCCGGAACAGAAGATCGGCATGCTCTTCTGGCGCATGCACCGCTGTGCGCGCATCATCTTCTCACTCAGTTTTCATCTCGAGAAGATGACGCCGCAGGAATGTATCGAGCTGCTCGTCAACAAGGTGGGCCACGAGCGCGACAACGCCACTGCCGAAGTCCGTCGTTCATTCGACGGCAGTTACGGCCCGCTTTATCAAATCGCGTATCTGATTGGCGGATTGCAGCAAATGGCGATGCACAAAGAGCTGGTCGACTCCGGCAAGATGACGAACCGCGCCTACAACGACGCGCTCTTAAAGGAAAACCGCATCCCCATCGAGATGTTGCGGGCGGCGATAACGAATCAGAAGCTAACGCACGATTTCGTGACTAGCTGGAAGTTCTATGGGCCAATCCAGTAAATCCTCTAAGAATCCTGTGAATCCTGTGGAAGACGTAGACAGGATTTCCAAGATTTTACAAGATGCATATTCATGACGATCGGCTAGCGGATGAACCCAGCCTCGTGAAGGCTAAGGTGGCCTTTCCGGCTGACTATTATGTGGTCAAGAATGCGAATCCCAAGGAGCTTGGCCGCAGCATCCAGCTTGCTTTGCGTTCTGAGATCCTCGTCACTTGGCTGCAAATCGCCGGATGGGTGATTGTGAGCAAAAATGACGGCGGCGGCGCGATCGGTAATGACGTCAGCGAACACATCACGAGGATGAACCAGGCTTTTGTCGAGTAGACCGATTGTAACAATTCTCTTTTGAATCACTTCGTTAGCACCGTTCAAGGTGATACAGACAAAGTGCTCCTGCGCTTTGTCTCGGATATCACCAAGCAAACGGAGCACATCTTCAGCGCATTCAATCTTCACTGAATCCGACATCAGATAACGTCGAGCAAGTTCAAAACCTGAAAGGATCTGACTACTCTTCGCGACGCCCATGCCGGGAACAGATAAGAGATCCTCTAGTCGAAGTGATTCTTTGTGCTCGCGAATCAATGCCACTACGTTACGAGCGATTGTGCGCACATCAATTCCCGCAGTGCCCATTCCGAGGATAGCGGCAACTAATTCTTCATCGGTGAGCGCAGCTACGCCTCTCTCAAGTAACTTCTCACGCGGGCGATTGTGTTCGGGTAGTTCTTTGATTGTCCTGGGCATACGTGAGGCACCCTTCAGTCATAAATTGAATCGTATTAGCGCGCAGTCGTAATAATTCAGATATCTGCGGCTGTGAGCTTAGGATCGATGTATAACACTTCCAAAAAAACTCCGTCCAAATGATCAAAGTCATGGTCCGTTGTGAGGAGTCGTGCTTTCAAAACCGATGCTGTTGCAGCGATCCACAGGTCATTCTTACCCATGGTTCTCGCAGTCTGACCTTTTGGCAGACGGCGCAACGGATCTTTACTTAGGCTGTACGCGTCGATCTCAGAGTATCGTTGAATGATCTGTTCGTCGTTGATATCAACTACCGGAAGCTTTCTCAAGAGTTCCTCAAGAATTTTCAACTTCCTTTCTCCCCATCTGCGTTGAATTGCCAGGGAGTAAATTTCACCCTTGCTGATAACGGACATCATTGGAATTCTAGGCGGTTTGAACAGTTCAAAGTTTTTCTCGACATATTCCGCGTAACCGGCCGCAGTTGCGTAGCCAAGAACAATGCCGGTGTCGAGGATAAACTTTTCCATGCTGGCGTGAGGTAATTAAGCCGTTAATGAAGCCAGGAGTTCTTCTATGGATTCGTCTCCTGGCCATTTGCCCCAAATTTCTTTTAGAGCAGGGCCGATGCTGAGCTTTTGCAGATCAGAATCGAATAAAGCGCCCGGTCGTGGTGCGACGGGCATCTTTTCAAACACTTCTTCACCCGCTTCCGCAGGTTTTATAGTTTGAGCTTCGAGCAATCGTACCTTTCGGCCGGGTTTAAAATGGACCGTTCCCTTTATTGTTACTTTCTTACCCCAATATTCACGCATCTGCTCGACATTTAGAATATCTGGGTCAATAGTGCCGGGAATCAACTGGCCGTTACTCAACAACAATTGGAATTTGCGGCGACTATGTTGAATCAGGTCAAACTTTCCTGAGATAACCAGCGCCACTGGTTCCGGTATTTCAGCCTTTAGCTCTCGTACTCGCTCGAGCTCGGAGTAACTCAGTGAAAAACTCTCGGCCGGACGACTGGCTGCCTCGACTACGAGTTTTTTACCATAAGCTTTGAAAAATGTTTCGAACGAGAGTAAACCATCAAGCACTCCCTTGTCATAGGCGTTACTCTCAACGTTCTCAGACACTGCGTCTTTCACCGACCGGCTCACCAAACTGAGAGCAGTGTCTTCAGGTGTGGGCTTCGAATACCAAAGATCCTGCTGCTTAATATATTCCGGAGCGGTGTCACCCAGTTCCGGAGCTTCCAACAAGATTGTCGTGGAGCCCTTTTTCAAGCCAGTAACGGTGAAGTCAAGAGAACGCGATAACCAGCCGGGTATTGGACCGCGTTTGACACTTTCACCCTGAATCGCCAGGCGCAAGCCCCGCTCACAAGCCTCCGTTAGGTCATCGACCAACTCCTTCAGGGCTAAGACAGAAATCGTTCCTGGCGGAGTCAGTAGCCCTTGTAGTTTTAGCTTGTAGTTCATAACTGAGTCGACAACCGATCTTGTTGAGTTAATTCTATGTTGACCAGTGTGTCATTAACAAACTGTTCAAGGTGAGCAGAGGGAAAATTTTATTCTAAGCATTCGCTAAGTGCTCATGTGTGGGTGCGATAGCTGCAGAATTAGAACTATGTGCTTCTGTAATGGCTTCGAGCACATGTTGGATAGCGGCTTTTACGAGTTTCTCGCTTGCTGCATCAGCTCGGCGGAGTTCGATTTCGAGTTCGTCGCACAATGACATCAGTTGATTAACTTTGGCGACAATCCGTTTTTGTTCGGCGAGGGGGGGAAGAGGAATAGGCAGAAGTTTCAGTTTGGATGCCTTGATTCCTGTCGCTGTCATTCCTGTTGCTCTTTCCATAATTGCGTTCTGCATCAAGGGACTCATCAAATTTAGCTTTAAATATTCAGCTAATAGAGGCTTAAATACTTGAAGGTCGATAACCCTTTGAGCCAAAGCGATTCGTTCATTAGTCAACAATTGTGCAACATTTCCAAGCGGAGCTTCGGTTGTGAACAAAATATCGCCGAATTTTGGGAAGCCGCGTGTCATTACTTCCCTATAAGTTTCCTCTGAAATAAATTCGCGCGGGTGTTCACTAATAAACCCCATTCGCACATTTTTGGCCGTTATAAGAGTCACACCGCTTTCTGTTTTTGGCGGGGTCTTGCCGCGATAGTCAACAAATCGTGCAAGATCACCTAGCCACGCCCAAGCCCAACCATTCGGAATTGAATAATTCAAAGTTTCATTTTCTGTGATGGCAGGCAGACGTTCGATCTGTTTGCTTTTTTGCTCCCGGATCTGTCGCTCCTTTTCCTTTTTGATTTCCTCTAGCAACGCGCATGCGCTTTGGTCATTGGAGTTCTGCGTCACAAGTTTGCCATGAACGGCGAATTGGAGAATGATTGAACGGAGTTTGCCCACGGTTGCCGCGGAGTCGTAGAACGTGCTGAAGTTATCTGCGAGTCGAATGGTCGCTTGCTCAAACTCTTTCGGGCCAAGCGAAGCAGCGTTGTTAAGCGGAGCAAGTGTGGCGTTATTGAGACGTACGCGACTATCGCGTCTTCGGTGTTGCCGTTCTTCTAATTCCTCACAAAGCCGCATCAGTTCATCAACTTTTGCCACGATACGCTTTTGTTCCTGAATTGGCGCTATTGGAATTGAAAGAGGTCGGATACCACTTAGCGAGATGTTAGCAATATTTGTCGTTTGACTTGAAGATCTACGAAACGCAAGTTGAATACTCGGCGAACGCAGGAGATAGACAAGATAAGTCTCATCGATCCCGAAGGTGCGAATGACGGCTAAAAATCCACCAAACGTAGCCCGTTGAGGGATTTCTTTAATCTGTGCGACCTTCCCCACTAATTCGTAGCTGTTGGCCATTGAAATCAAGATGTCATTCGAATAGATGAACTGCTCTTCGTTTCTTATGTACTTGTCTGGGATGTAAATCATGTCGTTCCATTCGATCGTATTTTGAACATTCGTCGTTCTGAGACAAGCGATTTTCCCATCCCCCTTCTCTCTACTTTTCTCCGCGCCCGGAAAAGTAACGCCTCGAATAATATTCGTTACAGCACCTAAAGCGACCTCAGTCCAATTTGGAGGTAGACTCAAATCGCTACTTGAATCCGTTTGTATTTCCTGATTACTTAATCGCGTTTGATATTTGCTTTTTGCCTTCTCCACTATTGCCCGCTTCACCAAATCTGCGGCAGGCTCATCAAAAGGATTCTGAGTTGCCAGCTTTCCTTTAAAGGCTAGCTGCAGAA
Source organism: Pyrinomonadaceae bacterium (assembly GCA_036498585.1). GTDB lineage: Bacteria > Acidobacteriota > Blastocatellia > Pyrinomonadales > Pyrinomonadaceae > PSRF01. Next base: position 18,482 of record DASYFE010000185.1, read on the forward strand.
TAAGTTCGCGGAGTTTGTCAACGCCACCGGCCATGTCTGAGAAAGATGCGAAGTTGTCGAAAAAAGATTGCATGGTCATGGTCTTACAAATTAACAGTTCTTTGTAGAAAGTTTGCTAAGTAAATTGAGCACCTATCAAAGGAACACAAGAACTCTGTAGGACTGTGCACAACTGCCGGCTATGCACATTTTGCGTGTGACTGCTCTTCGGTATACCAACCAGTTTCAGTGATTCTCACTGCGAACGGCAGATTCCAAATGCCGACAGCAATTCATTTTTGAGCTTGTCGCGGGTTTCAGCCACATCGGCCATGATTTCTTTGTGCGCTGCGAGTAGTTCTTCGAAGTTTCCATGATCAAGGTCTGGTGAATGCGGGTTCTTGATGTCTAAGTTGAAGTTGTTTGCGGCTATCGTATCAAAAGAAACCTTCCAGGCTCGTTCATTTTCGACTCGGTTAGTCCACCACTCTTTCTCAGTATCAAATTCTTCAATGCGAATCGGCTTCGTCTTGTTGTACGACTTCACGCCCGGTGGATACGGATGCTCGTAATACCAAACCTCTTTTGTCTGTTGCCCTCTTGTAAAGAACAGCAGATTTGTCTTGATGCTGGTGTAAGGATTGAACACGCCGTTGGGGAGACGCACAATCGTATGCAGGTTACATTCTGTCAAAAGCTTTTCTTTGATTCGCGTCTTTACGCCTTCACCAAAGAGCGTGCCGTCGGGAAGAACAATTGCGCCGCGACCGCCTTCACGCAACAGGTGAATGATCAGAACAAGGAACAGGTCGGCGGTTTCTCGTGTGCTGTAAGTGCTCGGAAAGTTCTTTTCGATTCCGTCCTCCTCCATTCCACCAAACGGAGGATTGGTCACAATAGAATCGACACGATCTTCCGGCTGGTAGTCACGATATGGACGAGAGAGCGTGTTGTCGTGTGCGATTTGATTTGGTGTGTCGATGCCATGCAGCATCAAATTAGTCACGCATAGAAAATAGGGAAGTTGCTTTTTTTCAACGCCTCTAATCGATGCCTGCAGCAGTTGTTCTTCTTCAACGCTGTGCACGTAATTTCGTCTAACGTGTTCGATGGCATTCGTAAGAAAGCCGCCCGTGCCGCAAGCCGGATCCAAAACCTTCTCACCCAGCTTCGGATCTATCATCTGAACCATAAACTGTGTGACAGCGCGTGGCGTATAAAACTCTCCAGCATTACCTGCGTTCTGCAAATCCCGCAGTATCTGTTCGTAGATATCGCCAAATAGATGCAGGTCGTTCTTACGGTTGAAGTCGATCTCGTTGATTTTGTTGATAACCTGCCGCATCAACGTGCCCGACTTCATATAGTTGTTTGCCTCTTCAAAAACATGCCGCACAAGCTGTGCGCGCGGGTCTAATGAAGTGAGACCTTTCAGTGTTTTGAAGAGATCGTTATTGATGAAGTCTGCTAATGTCTCACCGGTAATGCCTTCGGCATCAGCAGCCCAATTGCGCCACCGCAGGCGCTCTGGAATCGGCGAGTGATAGCTGTCTTCCAATAGCTCCTTCTCGACCTCGCGGTCATCGAAGATCTTAAGAAAAAACATCCAGACAAGTTGATTGATGCGCTGCGCATCGCCATCGACACCCGCGTCTTTACGCATGATGTCTTGAATGGTTTTGACCGTTGTGCTAACTGACATATGTCTTTAGGCTACTTGATAGAGGTCTTGCTCGAGTTCTTTGACCGCTTGTTCATATTTGGCCTTGCCACCGAATGCCTTAACAATCTCGACCGGCGTGCCGTAATTGTCGAACGGCTGTACCTTTAAAACGTTAGGGTCTTCCAAATTGGTTAATCCCTCATCAGCATACTTCTCCAGTAAAGCCTCGAGCACCGCTCGGGCTTTTCCCTCATACCTGGCAAAGTAATTTCGCTTTTTAACATTCTCCGCCCGCTCACGTCTCGTCAAAGGCTTTTGTCCGAAGGCAACATGAGCTACTAAATCGAAGGCGTCGTAGTCTCTTCCGACCTCTTCACTGAGTGCTTCGAGCAGAATGCCTTCATTCTCCAGTTCCTCAACGATTGCCTGTTTTCGATCTGCATTAGTCCAACGGCTGAGGAAGTCGTTAAGCGATGCGTAGTTGGTTTGAACTGCATTCTTCGTATAGTCAACCAGAGATTCGGTGATCAACTTCCCGTCTTTGCCGTAGTACTGAACACGCTCAGCGACGAGGTTAACTTTCACGTCACGGACATAGTATTTAGTCCTCCGCTGGCCCTTGCTGGCGGGACCAATCTGCACCTCAACATGACCGGCTGGTTCATCTTCACCGGGCTCACCCGGCTCATCCGGAGGAACAACCGGTTCGTTGCCTTTGGGCTCATAAATCTGGACAGGTTCGCCGTCGAAACCCGGATCTGCAAAAAGCTCCGTCGCTTTACGGAAATCCATAATCGTAAAGTAAGCCTTGCCGTACGCCTCGTTGATTCGCGTCCCTCTGCCGATGATTTGTTTGAACTCAGTCATCGACTCGATACGTTTATCCAGAACGATGAGCTTGCAGGTTTGAACATCAACTCCTGTCGACAACAGTTTTGAGGTTGTTACGATAACGGGATACTTACTTTCTGGAAGAATAAAATTGTCGAGCTCCGCTTTACCTTCGTTGTTGTCTCCGGTTATCTGCATTACGTACTTGCTGTTTTGTGAATAAAGATCGCTATTCTCATTAATCAGCAAGCTGCGCATTCGCTCGGCATGTGGTATGTCTTCACAAAAGACGATCGTTTTGTCGAATCGATTTGTGGCCTTAAGAAATTCAGTAATTTTTCTGGCCACGAGTTCATTCCGCTTCTCGAGCACTAACTCCTGATCGTAATCGCTCTGATTGTAAATTCGATCCGGAATCTCCTTTCCGTATCGATCCTTCTTACCTTTTTCAGGTCGCCAACCCGTCAGATCCTTATCGATGTCGATCCTGACCACCTTGTACGGCGCAAGGAATCCATCTTCGATCCCCTGCTTCAGTGAATACGTAAAGACTGGCTCGCCAAAGTAATCAATATTGGAAACGTACTTGGTTTCCTTGGGTGTTGCGGTCATGCCAATCTGGGTTGCGCCATTGAAGTATTCAAGAATCTCGCGCCATGCAGAGTCGTCCTCGGCACTGCCTCGATGGCATTCGTCAACAACAATCAAGTCAAAGAAATCCTTTGAGAACTGCTTGTAGATCTTCTGCGATTCTTCCGGTCCTGTGATCGCCTGATAAAGTGCTAGATAGATTTCGTATGACTTATCTGCCTTACGATTCCGGATCTTGGTCATTGCGGAGCCAAAAGGCTTGAAGTCATTGGTGCGGGTTTGATCAACGAGGATATTTCGGTCTGCCAGAAACAAGATTCGCTTCTTTGCCCCAGACTTCCACAATCGCCAAATTATTTGAAAAGAAGTGAACGTTTTACCAGTGCCAGTCGCCATTACCAGCAAAATCCGATCTCGACCTTTCGCAATCGCCTCGACCGTCCGATTGATGGCAGTGAGCTGATAGTAACGTGGAGCCTTGTTATCAGGACTGGGTAGTAGTCTTGAGTAGCGAGCTTCTTCTCTGCAGGATCTTCGATTCCCTTGTATTTGCAATAGCGCCGCCAAAGCTCTTCTGGTGTCGGAAATTCATTTATAGATAACTCCCGCTCTACCATGCCTGAACTCACAGATCGATCATGCTCGATGAATCCGTCGCCATTCGAACTATAAGCAAATGGCACGTCCAACAGCTCGGCGTATTCAATAGCTTGCTGAATACCTGATCGCACTGTGTGCGTGTTGTCCTTAGCTTCGATCACTGCCAAAGGAATGTTGAGTTTGTGGTAAAGAACGTAGTCAGCCCGTTTCTGCTTACCTCGACTGTAGAGCTTTCCTTTAACCCGAATCTTTCCTTTCGTGAGGGACAGTTCTTCTCTTAACTGCGTATCACGATCCCACCCTGCGGTCTCAATGATCGCGGGAGTGATGAATTTAGTGCAAATGTCTCGTTCGGTAAGGGTCTTTTTATCGAACACGAGTTTTAGGTTGAGTGTTCAACGAATGAGAGTTGGAACCTTTAGTGATTCGTCCGCACCTGCTGGCAGTGGGACATTATTTTGCCCTAATCCTGTGAGGATTTCTAGTGGTCTTGCCAGAACCCGCCGAACGCTCACCGTCCATACGCTAGTCGTAATTTCACGAACATCGGCTCGGTGGGTTTGACGCTGGGGCGGTAGAAGAGGAGTTGAGGGGGCGGCGCGCTCGCGGTTAAGGCGCGGGTGCGCGCGTCCTTTTCTTCTTTGGTCCATGATTGACCGGCCATCGCCATCTCCATTCGGCCGACACTCGAGCCCCACGACTTCTCCCAACTCGCCACCTGCTCGTCAGTAAGCTTCAGTGCCTTGTCCGTGATGTTAATGCCTTCGAGTCGCGTGGGCGTGACGATCACACTCATAACTTCCGCAACGTGATCCGCCCGGCTCTTCCTCATCACGAAAAACGGCGGGCTATCGTCCTGCGCGGGAATGTCCAACAGTCTTCCAATCGCGACCTCATTATCACCACCGCCGGTGCGCTTCGTCGGAAAGATCAAATAGGGCTCGCCGAGCGATCCGTCCGCATACTGTTCGCGATCGATGATGTACACAAAACCCGCGCGCACTGTCTCCACACTGATTCGTATTCGATCTCCCTGAGCCAGTCTCGTAGTTGCGGAGATACGTTCCGGCATCCACTCAGTATTGTCATCGTGAACAATCAAACGCTCGCCGGAATCAGTTCGACGCGGTGGGCGCAGTCGCCAGAGAGTCATCCCCACAACTGTTTCCGGCGCGACATTGTTGACGGGCACATTCGGCGTCGTGTTGCGATAAGCACGCCGCCGGCTCGTGCTCTTCTGTGTCGACGAACTAAACGCGGTGTCCCAAAGCTTGCGCGTCATGTCTTCCGGCCTTTGTGCGGAGATCGACAACACGAGCACGACCAGCAAAGCAAAACTGGGGATAACTCTCATTTCCACTCTCCTTGCATCACGAACGGCGCCCAGAAGTACGGCGACTGCCATTGCCGCGTACGCAACATCTCGATCTGCGCCGCACGTAACGCGGCCGCCGGCGTCTTATTGCTGCGCAACATCTCCGTATAAAGACGCTGCATCAACGAAGCCGTGGCCTTGTCGTTAACATTCCAAAGACTAACAACAACTCGCCGCGCGCCCGCGTACATGAACGCGCGCGTCAAACCTTCGAGACCTTCGCCCGTGACTTCTTTTCCGAGCCCCGTCTCACACGCACTCAAAACCACAAGCTCAGCAGGCAGCTTGAGGTTGTAAATGTCGTGCGTGCGCAGGAACCCGTCCTGCGGCTTTCCATCTTTGTCGAACATCGAAAGCACGACCGCGGAAAACCCTGCACGCGTGGTGTCGACATAACCATGCGTTGCAAAGTGAAGGTAGCGATAGTGACTTAACTCGCCGTTGCCGGCTACAGCGCGATTGGCGTTGAAACCAACTGCCTTCAGCGTTGAGCCGGCGGGGGAAACGGCGAGTATCTGATCTGCTTCCCAGCGAGTGAATGGCAAACGCGGGATTGAAAGTTGACCGCCCGGACCACCGGGACCGTGTTCGATGATGCGCGTCGAAGCCGATTCTTTGACAGCGCTCCCTCCGAGTCGCACATCGTTCGTCGAGAACACCGGATCCGCAATCACAGCAACAGTCTCAGGCGCGAGTGGACGGTTTGCGAGTATCTGACGCTGAAGCGCAAAGGCTGACGCAGACGGGAGACTGACAAGCTCGTGATCCACGATCAATGGTCGATTCGACGCCACTGATAAAGCCGCGAACGGCACATACTGCAAAGCGCCATCCGCCACGACGACCAGTCGTTTCTTTCCAAACTCAGCCGCCGCGGGCGCCAGTATCATTCGGCTCAACTCGCCCGCTGCTTTCTCAAATTCCCCGTCGGCGCCGGCGATTCGTGCTCTGCGTTGCGCGGGTGACTCGATTGCCGTAAGAGAGCGTGCGGCGAGCGATCCATTAACACGACGCACGACACTCTCGATTGCTTCTCGTTTCGGCAGCTCGTAAGTCTTCAACGACTCCGGCGTCACGACCCAGGCGTAACTGCGCTGCTTACCCAACGAGTATTCGAGCAACACCGTATTCGGATCGAGCTGACGCTGAATCCCCTTCAGGTCGAGCGGCTGCGGTTGCGTCAACGCCGAATACTGCGGACTGCTCTTGCGAATAGCGGCCTGCACCTGCTGGTACTCATCTTCAAGCACGCTGATTTCTCGCTGTAGCGTCGCGAGCTCTTCCCCACTGCCCTTGCGCGTTTTGAGTCCCATCTCGCGTTGTGCTTTCGCGTTCAGCACTCGCATGAGATTGCTCTCCTTCTCGATCAACGAAGCATCGACTCCCTGTCGGATATCGATCCGTGCTTCGCTCAGATGCTCGAGCAAACTCCGCGCACGACCGCGCTCACTCGCGCGCAGCGCTTCAGCATCAAGCTTCTGCTGCATCAAGACATCGATGTAAAACTCGTAAGCCTGCTCGACTGTCGCGCGATACGACGCACGTAACTGCAAACTGCCCGAACGCGAACGCACCGTCTCTCTTAACGCCAGCGACTCTTCAATGTATTTACGCGCGTCTGCGAGACTGCCGCGTTTCTGCTCAGCGCGCGCCATTCCTTCGAGCGTCACAGCCGCATAACTCAAATCGCCGATTCCGCGAAAGATGGCGAGCGCCTTGGAAAACTGTTCGGTCGCCTTTTCCGGCTGTCCGAGCAGGTTGTAGGTCTCGCCCAAGTTGGTAATCGCCAACGCCTCGCGTCGTTGATTGCCAACAGTGTGCTGGATCTCGATGGCCTGCTTGTGAAGCTCTAAAGCTTTTTCGTAATCGCCTTCGGCAGCGGCGAGCGCGCCCATCTCGTCAAGTGTTTCGGCTTCATGGGCGCGATTACCAGTCTCGCGTTGAATGGTCAGGGCCTGCTTGTAGTAATCGAGGGCCTTCTTGTTTTCATTCAGACGCCTGCATACGCGGCCCATGTTCAAAAGCGCGTAAGCCTCTGACTTCCTGTCCGGAGACCTGTCTCTGCTGGCAATAAGTATTGGAAGAGACTGGGCCAGGTAATCGAACGCTTTACGGTTTTCGCCCAACTCGGCATAGGCCCCAGCGATGGTGCTGAGAGTGACCGCTGCGTTGTTTTCATTACCGATAGCTTTGTAGATTTTCAGCGCCTGCTCGCAAAACTCCAACGCCTTTTGCCATTCGGCAACGTCGCTGTAGATCTTGCCGATGTTATTAAGCGCGTTTCCTTCCGCCAGTTGCCATCCGCCTTCGCGGGCAAGTTTGACCGCATGCTGGTAGTGGTCCAACGCTTTGCCAACGTCGCCGAGGAGATCGAGCATGCCGCCGACAAAGGTTTCCGTTCCGGCTTCGAGTCTGCGATCTCCGAGAGTCTGGGCGAGGGAAAGTGTTTGATCAAAGTAAGTGAGCGCGGATCGGTACTCATTTAGCTGGTAATAAGCAATCCCGATCCCGAGTAACGTAAGTGCGCGCCGGTAGGTATCGCCCGCTGCTTCGAAGAGCGGCAGGGCCTGCTGACACTTTTCAATGGCTGCGCGCCTGGAAGCTGGTGTCGGCTGAAGTCGTAGCTTTCTCGCTTCGTCAAATAACGCCTGGGCCAATGCGTGATTTTTGTCGACGCTGGTGGCTTCGCGCTGGGCAATGATCTTGATCCGGTAACGACCGGGTTGCGCCTTGCTGTTTGACGCTCGGATATCGACGCGGAATTCACCCGACACTGGCGCGACGAACAGAACGGGCTCGGTGCCCCACCTGTCGTTGGGACTGTTGCTTTCGGTAAGTTGTTTGCCGTCCGAAGCAAAAACAGCCGTGGTCACATCGATGTCAATCTGCTCGACGAGAGCGTAGAGGAATTGGTTTGAGCTAAGCGAAACATGGAGTGAGTTTGTTTCGCCACCCTTCAACTCGTGCTCGCCATCTGACAGTGCGCCAAGGTCCTTCGGTGTCTGCGCGACCGCTACACACGCCAGCATCTGAATCAAAAAAAGTAACAAATGCTTTTTGATCTTGTTCATCATGACGGACTGCTTCTCTGTGCAACCTCTGTGTCCTCTGTATCTCTGTGGTTGTATTACCTGAAATCACCACAGAGACACAGAGGACACAGAGGTTGCACAGAGAAATCTCAAATTACTTCACTGCACCAGATGCGGTCTTCCTGAGCTCAGCTTCCATGCCTGGTCCGCCTTGGGCCTGGTACGTTCCGGTCTCGGGGTCATCGTTGCCGTCGCAAGACTTGGACAGCCAATTTCCAGTCGACTTCAGGTCTAAAATCCAAAACTGGGTTATTGCCCAACACCAGTCCTTGAAGACAAAGCCAAAATTATCGCCGCTGCTCAGCGCCTCGGGTACAGTGTGGATTTGTTCCTTGCCCTTGAAGAGATGAAACTTTTTCTTATCGGAGGGAGTCTCCTGAAAATGGAGCTCCTTCAGGTCTTCTCCTCTAAGGCCTCCGGTAGAGTGTCTGATCCTTATATGTGGATTTGGATTTGCCATAACGCCTCCTTTCAGTGGCGGGTGGATTTGGCACTTAACTGCTCAACTATTAACGCGAGAACTGCCTGGGATAACCACCATGCGAGAGGGTTTGGATGGGCGAATCATATGACGCTGGTAAACGGAGGTCAATGGCTTGAAGTTATCTCTGCGGCACTCTGCGTATCTCTGCGTTCTCTGCGTCTAAATAATCTTTAACGCAGAGGCCACAGAGATACGCAGAGAGCCGCAGAGAAACCTCAATTAGCTTACCTGGTTACGCTGATGCACTGGCACTGAGATCATCGTCGGCGCCTGTGCCTGGTCCGCCTTGAGCCTGAAAAGTTCCACTCTCTGGGTCGTCGTTGCCGATGGAAGGTCGGTTGTTGCCGAAGGATTTAGCATGTACGGCCGACCAGCTTCCGTGCCCATGCAGTTTTTGGGGCTCCGAATAATCAAAGGTTAACGACCAGGTAAATTCATGAAGGGTGGTGAAAGTGAACCCACTGTTGTTTGGTATAGGTGAAGGCTCGGTGGGGATCACGGAGTCGTCCGGGGCGTGTAAGGTAAATTCTCCACTGCCTGGTTCGGTCTCCTTGAAATAGCACCCTCTTAACTCACCGCCATCGGGATCTCCCTTGATGTGTTTGAATTGTAAATGTGAACAGTTTTCCATAACGTCTCCTTTCTGGGCTAACAGGATTTGTTTGTGTCCAATTATGAACGCGAGAACTCGGTGAAAAAACCACCACGACGAAAGCAGGTTAGTGATGTTCGAGTCTAATGGCGTAGACAAGGAGCTGACCGGCTCCTTTGAGAGTCGTCAGGGTCTCGCCTTTTTCAACTTCTGGTTTGCTAGTCTGGCTATCAAGATAGTCTTTGATCGCCTTATTCCGCAACGGATCGGTGATCAGTCCGCCTGTCTCAACGCTGGCGAATTGCTTGAGTGAATCGAGCTCCGGCAACGCGTTTTCAGAAAACACGAGCCAGAGCTTTTCCACCCCCTGCTGTGCATCAAACCTCAGCCACGACTTTTCCGGAATTTGAACCATCTGGCGGGGCTGCAAAAGCGAGGAACCTTTATTCGCACTCGGTGTCGGAAACACGATGTTGTATTCAGGCGCTCCGGATGCTGGTCCTTCGTTGAGAATGTACAAGTAACCTTGCTGCGGGCTGCGAACGTTCACGCGAATGCGATAGCCGGCTTCGAAGTTGATCTCACCCGCGAGTGTAAACGGATCCTGGTAAGGGTTATTGTCTTTGAACTTCTGCACCGTGATCCAGTAGGTGAGTGTGCGTTCAACGACCGGTGTTGTTACGGAAGGACTACCCGTCGATCGCGAAGACCGCCAGATGTTGACTGCAAAGATCGCAGCAGTAACCAACAACATTCCAACTACCGCGAACACCAACACTCGTTTCTTTTTGGCCGCGAGACCGGGTTCGTCCGGCGTTACTAGCGGCGAAGTTTGCTCCAACTCCGCCTCCATCTCCAGACGCTTCTGCAAACCGCGCAGGTCGGCCAACATGTCCTTCGCAGTCTGATAGCGCTCGACAGGCTTCTTCGCGATCGCCTTCATCACGATGCGCTCCAACTCCACCGGCGCTTTCACGAGCTTCGTCAGCGGGACTGGATCCTTTTCGAGAATCTGCACGATCGTGTGACTCGTCGTGCTCCCACGGAACGGCAGCTTTCCCGTGACCATCTCGTACATGATCACACCCATGCTCCAGACGTCTGTGCGCTCGTCAATCTCACTCGCCTTCGCCTGCTCGGGCGACATGTAATTGATCGTGCCCATGATGACGCCGGGCGCGGTCCGGAATTCGGTTATGGCTTCCGGATCGGAATCGTGCCCGAGAGTGGAGTATTTCTGCTCGGTGACTTTCGCGAGACCGAAGTCCAGCACTTTCACCACGCCATCACGACGGCGCAGCATCACGTTTTCAGGTTTGATATCGCGATGGACAATGCGTGCTTCGTGCGCTGCATCGAGCGCGGCCAGCACCTGGATGCTGATGTCGACTATCTCGCTAACCTTGAGGCGCTTGCTGTGTAAGTGATCTCGCAACGTCTCGCCATCGATGAACTCAGTGGCGAGGAAAGTCAGTCCATCCACTTCGCCAAACTCAAACACAGTGAGAATGTTCGGCTGGTTCAGCGACGACGCGACTCTTGCTTCCTGGTGAAAGCGCTGCATGCGTCGTTTGTCCTGCGAGATGTCGGGCGAGAGTACTTTCAGCGCAACTGTGCGATCGAGCCTCGTGTCGCGCGCGAGATAAACTTCACCCATGCCGCCGGAGCCGAGTGAGTCGAGAATGATGTAGGAGCCAAACTGCTGACCTTTATTAAGCAGGTCGTGACGCGGCCCAATTTCATCGTCAGTCAGTAGCGGCGCGGCGTCTTCGGCGGCCACGCCGTGCATAAACTCATCAGCATCGGCCTTTCCGTGTGAATCGATTAGCTTCTCGACTTCCACACGCAAAGAATCATCACGACCACACTGGCTGGCGACGTACGCAGAGCGCGCTTCGTTATCGAGCAGGATGGCCGATTTGAAGATGCGACTTATCTGTTGCCATCGTTCAGGCGTCAATTCGCCCCGCTCCCGGTGAGTTGTTGATACAACCAGGCGCGCGCCATGTTCCAGTCGCGAGTGACGGTGTTTTCGGAAATGCGCAACACGCCCGCGATCTCTTCGTTGTTCAGGCCGCCGAAGTATCGCAGCTCGACTACCTGACTGCGACGCGGATCCATTTCGGCAAGACTTTTGAGCGCTTCGTCGAGACGCAGCAGTTCCCCGCTCTGGTCCGGTAGTACAACTGTCGCGGCCTCGTCGAGTGAAACTTGTCGCGCGCCGCCGCCACGTTTGGCGTACTGGTGACGCCGCGCATGATCGATCAGAATCCGCCGCATGATCTGCGCCGAGATCGCAAAGAAGTGCGAGCGGTTGGCCCACGGGACGTTCTTCTGATCGACTAGACGAACGTAAGCTTCATTGATCAACGCCGTGGTTTGCAGCGTGTGGCCTTTGCGCTCGCGACTCATGTAGCGACGCGCGAGCCGGTGCAGCTCGTCGTAGACCAGTGGGTACAAGTCATCGAGCGCGGACTGGTTCCCTTCGCGCCATTGAGCGAGCAGTTGGGTGATCTCGTGCTGGGGAGGTTTCTGTGCCAAGTCAGGTCATGCTTGAAACTGATTGATGTCGCCAGGTTTTCTGAGCATCTTGTTCACTTCGCCGACGTGGAGCTCTTCTTCCGCGATCATGCGGCGGGCGTAGTCTTCGAGTAAGACAGAGCGGTCGCGCACCAGCTCGTACAATTCTCGATAGAGCGCGAGGCCTGTTCTTTCAGCTTCGAGAGATTCGATGAGTATGTCGTTGACGCCGTGTTTGTGCGTTTCGAGCAGCGCGCCGATCTTCAGCGACGGATGTTCGCCGAAATGCGTGACCAGCTCGCCGGCTTCGTTTGCGTGCAAGAGGCAGGTGTTTGCTTCGTTGCGTAGCCAGCTCACGATTGGAATGCGATTGTGACCGAAGATCATGAGTGCGTAATGCGTGTATCTCACAACCCCGGCTAGCTCCGCCTCCATGATATGGTTCAACAGCTCCACCGCTTTCGCCTTGTCAAACGTTTCCTCCGACATATTCTCTCCTTAACTTCTTCATCCACAGATTACACAGATGCGATCCAAAATCTGCGTAATCTGTGGATAGGGTTTTAAAACCGCAACGAAAGACAACTCAGACCGCCGTCCATCTTCTGAAACTCCGACATGTCTAACGAAATCGTCGGATAACCCAAAAGCTCCAACTCACGCTTCACGCCAGGGAAGCCACTTGCTATTAGAATGCTGCCGTTCAGTGACAGGCAATTTGCCGCGTACTCTTCGGTTGAGTTCAAGCAGATAAGATCGTAATCGGAAAACTCTGGTACGTTCCGAAGCGCCTCGATCACCACCAGACGCTTGGCGGAAAGATAAGCTATTCCGCTCTTCAGATGAAGGATATTACTCAGACCGCGAATGTCTATCAAACTCGAACTGTAGCCGAATGAATTTAAGAAACCCGCGAGTTGCTTAGCTCCGTGTTCGTTTGTACGACGCGAGACGCCGATAAAGAAGTGTTCCCCGGCTTCGCAGACATCGCCGGCGTCGAGTGTCCCTGGTTCTTCGATCGAATAAACTTGACGGAAGTACTTGCGCACGACCGCTGCCATCAACTCGACTTCGCCACGACGGCTATCAGCGCCGGGCCGTGTCAGTACCGCGCCACGAGCAGTCAATAATGCAGTGTCCTCGACGAAGGTCGAGTCGGGATATTCATCATCCGGCGGCAAGCGGACGAGCTCAAGGCCGCACGATTCCAGTGCTTCGCAATATGCCTGATGTTGTCGTAGCGCTTCGTCAAAATCAGGTTTCCCTAATTCCGCAGTAGTCTCGCCCGAAGCGAAAGTTGCAGATAAATGTTTGACTATTCCTTGTGTAAACACGGAACACAACTGTAGGGGTGGCCCTCCGTGGCCACCCGTTCTTCGGAATATGTGACGTTTGAGAAACGGGTGGC
>DASYFE010000186.1:0-4452 GCA_036498585.1 Pyrinomonadaceae bacterium
ATGACGAAAGCCAGAGTTGCGGTCATGGGAGACGGTTACTAAGTATGCTTAATAATCACACTCTCAATAATGTTAGCCACGTTCTCGCAACGATCGACCGCAGCTTCCAGCTTCTCGTAAACCTCTTTCCATTTCAAAACAGTGAGCGCATCGGGTGGATCGTGAAATAGGTCCGCGATGGCGGCGTGATAGATATCGTCGCCTTCATTCTCGAGCCGGTGAATCTCAACCAGTCGCGGTGTAATATTCTTTGGGCGTTGCAGAGTCGACACGATCTCTTTGAGCTGGTCGGCCATACGCTCGATCACGTTTGCAAAATCACGCGCGTACTCGGTGGTCTCCCGCACGTCAAAAATGATGATCGCGCGCGCCGCATCGTCGATCAGGTCGACGATGTCGTCGAGCGCGGTCGACATCATGTAAATGTCTTCGCGATCAAACGGCGTGATAAACGACTTGTTCAGGCGCGTGGAAATGCTGTGAGTGAGCTCGTCGCAGGCGTGTTCGAGGCCTTTGATGCGTTTTGCATACTCGCCGTAAGCGTGATTCTTGTCGGCGAGCATCTCCTTCAGCTCACGCGCAGCCGCAGAAATATAGAGCGTCATCTGCGTGAACAGATCGAAATACTGGTCTTCTTTGGGAAGCAGGCTTAGCAGACCCATTAGCAACCCACCTTGTCTAAACTTTATCTGAACGAATGCCGGACTATAACTTACCTTCCGCCGACTTGCCAAATGTTATGCGCGTCGTATATCAAAGGCGCCAATGAACCAAAACCATCTCGCAGATATCCAGCACGTACTGAGGATCGAGTCGGACGCCATCGCCCAGACGGCCACGCGGCTTGACCGCGAACAGATCGAGCGGGTGGTTGAGCTCGTGGCGAACTGCTCGGGAAAGGTCGTCATTCTCGGCGTTGGGAAGTCCGGAATCATTGGACAAAAGATAGCGGCGACGATGACGAGCGCGGGAACTGCCGCGCTTTACCTGCACCCTTCGGACGCGCTGCACGGCGGGCTCGGGATCGTCCAGCAGGATGATGTAGTCGTAGTTTTGAGCAACAGCGGCGAGACAGACGAGATCGTTGCGATGTTGCCGTATCTTAAGAATCGCGGTGTGCCGATTGTCGCGATTGTCGGGAACGTTAATTCGACGCTCGCGCGGCGTGCGGATGCGGTGCTCGATGCTTCAGTCGACAAGGAGGCGTGTCCTTTGAATCTCGCGCCGACGACGAGCACGACGGTGGCGCTCGCGATTGGCGATGCGCTCGCGATGACGGTGATGAAAGTTAAGGGACTTACGCCGGACGATTTTGCGTTTAATCATCCAGCGGGACAGTTAGGGAAGCGACTGACGTTGCGCGTTGCTGATTTGATGCATCGTGATGGTGAGAATCCGACGATCGTGGTTGGGGCGTCGTGGGTCGAAGTCGTGAGAGCGATAAGCAAGGGCGGACTGGGTGCTGTTTGTGTCGTCGATGACGGTGGGCTACTGGCGGGGATCATCACTGATGGCGATTTGCGAAGAGCGATCGAGCAGACGAGTCATGAGGCCCTCGCCAAGTTGATGTGTGATGATTTTATGACGCGGAAGCCGATCGTAGTGACGCCCGAGATGCTGGCGTTTGATGCGCTCAGGTTGATGGAGGATAGACCGTCGCAGATCTCCGTGTTGCCGGTCGTCGATCAGGATGAGATGTGTGTTGGTCTAATTAGAGTGCATGACATTGTGAGGAGTGGTCTTTAGACAGGATTTACAAGATTTTTCAGGACTGACATGTGAATCCTGAAAAATCTTGTAAATCCTGTCTACCTACATATCAACAATATCCCAGGCGGATCGCACCCGGAGTAACTTCGACATCAATCCCGCGTGCATTATGTGGCCGCTGCGCTCAGCGACGACCTTTCCGAGGATTGGCATGCCTAACAATGCGAGGTCGCCGATGATGTCGAGTATCTTGTGACGTACGAACTCATCTCGAAAGCGCAACCCCGTCTCATTCAACATTCCTTCCGGCGTCAGCACGATCGCGTTATCGAGTGAGCCGCCGCGAATCAGATTCGCCTTTCGCAACTCCTCAATCTCGTTTGTAAACCCAAACGTGCGCGCCGCCGCAATCTCACGACTGAACGCGCCGTTTCCTAGCTCCACAAACAAATTCTGCACGCCGATCATAGGATGTGAGAAGTCGATTAAGCAGTCGATCTGATAAGTATCTGCCGGCTCGACGCTGATGCGACGATTGCCTTGTTCGTACGAGACTTTCTCTCGGACCAGCAGCGCGCGCCGTGCAAGCGGCTGTTGGACAATACCCGCACGTTCGATGATCTGCGCGAAGTCTTCGGCAGAGCCGTCCATGATCGGAATCTCGAGATTGTCGACTTCGATAAATGCGTTGTCGACGCCGAGTCCACGCAAAGCCGCGAGCAGGTGTTCGACAGTCGAAAGCATTACACCGGTGCGCATAAGCGTGGTCGCGTAACCGCAATGCGCGACTGATTCGACTGTTGCCGGAATTTCGAAGCCGCCGAGATCGGTACGGCGGAAGACATAACCGGTATCAGGCGGAGCAGGGACAAGGCTGACGTGGACCGGAACAGCAGTGTGTAGTCCGATCCCGTGGGTTTCAACCGCACTGCCGAGTGTGGTCTGTTTAATCAAACGTCGGGGCCTTATAAAAGAGTCTGCTCATGCTTCGGTCGAAACCAAGTAGCAACGCATGTGCCGGGCGAAAATAAGGGTTAACGGGTGGTCGGTGTTGCGTATACGCCACAGAGAACAATGTGCATGAAGATCCTGCGCCACAGTTTCTGTGAAAAACAATTGAATAGAGTGAATTGCTGGAGTACACTCACACGCAACATAACCGTCGGGACGCCAGCTTTTCGGCGTGCGTTTGAAAAAAATCAGCGCTTTCGGGCCACGTCCTGTGGTGGAAAGAAACGCACCGCCAGCGCTCCGAAGAGCAAGGGAGTGAACGTCCTCGTTTTCACTCTCGTGGAGAAACCGCGATGCCAGACCTTGAAATTACGTGTTCGGAGTGCAGCACTCCGTTCATGTTTACGGAACGGGAACAGGAGTATTACAGGGAACGCAACCTAACTCACCCGAAGCGATGTAAGCCATGCCGCGACGCACGGCGTGCCAACTTCGGCGGCTCTAAAGCACACGGAGGTGAGCGTCAGAGATTTGACATAACCTGCGATCAGTGTGGCAAGAACGATTCAGTACCGTTCAAGCCATCATCAGGCAGGCCGGTTTTATGCAGCGATTGTTTTAGCGCGAGTCGCGCGCAGCAGAGGACCTGAAATTCAGGCGGCTGTTGCGAAGAGCTAGCTTCGGGGCATAAACAAAAAACAATCGGGGAATTTTTCCAACGCGTGAGCAGTCTACGCGATTGACGGCGAAGAACGCCCTACGGAACCGAGCGCGGTAGCGCCGGGTCAACTGTATTGAACATTCGTGATATCGGAATTTGACCCGGCGCTACCGCGCTCGGTTCTGTTGCTTTTCTCAGTATGACTTTCGAAACGATCCAACTCGAGATGCGTGACGCAGTTTGCGTGCTGACCTTGAACAGGCCGGACCGGCTGAACGCGCTCAACGTGCAGGTCGCACACGATTTCAAGGCGGCTGTTAAGGAGGCGCTCGAACGCGGCGCACGAGCAATCGTGATCACTGGCGCTGGTCGAGCGTTTTCCGCTGGCGGCGATTTGCGTGAGATGCAGGAGATCGCGAAGAAGGACGGGCGCGTCGAGGCGTTCTTCGATGAGCCATTGCGACTCCTCAACGAAGCGATCCTGTTGATTAGACGGACGCCGGTGCCGTTTATCGCAGCCGTGAACGGTGTTGCGTCAGGCGGCGGATGTAATTTAGCGCTCGCTTGCGACATTGTAATTGCAGCGGAAAGCGCCCGGTTCAACCAGGCTTTTATAAAAATCGGGCTCACTCCTGATTGTGGCGGAACATTTATGCTGCCCCGGCTCGTAGGATGGAAACGAGCAACAGAATTGTTATTCACCGGCGATTTGATCAGTGCTCAAGCTGCTGCTGAAATGGGAATGATAAATTCAGTTTCACCTGACGAGGAGTTGATGAACAAGGTCATGTTAATGGCGGAGAAGCTGGCCCAGGCCCCGACGGCCGCAATCGGCGAGATTAAGATGCTGCTTGAAGCCAGCGCTGCGAATGACATGCCGACTCACTTGGATCTAGAGCGCGAGACGCAGATTGAATCAGGGAAGAGTAAGGATTTTGTTGAAGGCGTTTCGGCATTTCTTGAAAAAAGGCCGCCGCGATTTGTTGGAGGATGACGTTCGAAGAGAACGTAGCAGATCGCGAGCCGCCGCAACTGGGCGGCTTTTTTATTGGTCGAAGATTGGCTGCTTCTCTGTGCAACCTCTGTGTCCTCTGTGTCTCTGTGGTCATTTTGTCTAAGAGCAGTGAACC
>DASYFE010000187.1:0-79261 GCA_036498585.1 Pyrinomonadaceae bacterium
AGCGACAACCCTGGGTATAAATTCAAAATACAGGCAATACCCTGAAAGGGTTAGGCGGTAGGCGAACCCTTTCAGGGTTCAATTGATCGTTAACGACAAACCCAGGGTTCTCGCTGCGCTCGAACCCCGGGCTGGAATTAGCCAACGCCTTCGGCGTATTTTCAGACTGACCCATTACCTAAAGCCATCCACAGATTACATAGACTCTGTGAAATCTGCGTAATCTCTGGACTAACGTGACTCAGAAGAACAGCGAGTACAACAGCCGGTTTGGTGAACCAGTGCCGGCGTTAGTCACAACGTTCGTCGTCGCGCCGTTGACGATGGCGTTACGAACGGTTGTTGACGAAGCTGACG
Organism: Pyrinomonadaceae bacterium; assembly: GCA_036498585.1. GTDB lineage: Bacteria > Acidobacteriota > Blastocatellia > Pyrinomonadales > Pyrinomonadaceae > PSRF01. Next base: position 358 of record DASYFE010000187.1, read on the forward strand.
GGTTAACCTGCTTGTAAAGCGCTGCTACGCCGGCAACGTGTGGTGAAGCCATTGAAGTTCCACTCAACGTTGCGGTGGCTGTGTCAGAGCTAAACCACGATGACAAGATGCTCGAACCCGGCGCGAACAGGTCGAGACAGGTGCCGAAGTTGGAGAATGAAGAGCGTGCGTCGGTGGTGGTAGTCGAGCCGACCGTGATCGCATTCGCTGCACGAGCGGGTGACGAGCCGCATGCATCGGCGTTGCTGTTGCCCGCGGCCACGGCGATCGCTACTCCCGCGTTCGAGAGGTTGTTCACCGCAGTGTCGAGAGTGCTCGAGGCTCCGCCGCCGAGACTCATGTTCGCGACAGCCGGGTTAGAGTGATTGTTTCTCACGAAATCGACACCGGCGATCACGCCTGAAGTCGAACCGGAGCCGTTGCAGTCAAGGACGCGTACGCCACGGAGGTTGACGCTCTTGGCCACGCCGTAGGTCGATCCGCCGATCGTGCCTGAGACGTGTGTGCCGTGACCGTTACAATCCGCGCCATTGCCGCCGAACGCATCGAACACGTTCGCAGCTCGTCCGCCGAATTGCGTGTGGGTAGTGCGAATCCCGGTATCAATGACATACGCAAAGACGCCTGCACCGGTATGATTGAAGACGTAGGTGCCATTCGTTGGGCGATTGCGCTGGTCAATGCGATCCAGGCCCCACGGTGGATTGGTTTGGGTTGTGTCGGTCGTCATGACGCCGTCTTCTTCAACGTACGCAACGCGGAAGTCCATGCTCAGCCGCTCCGCATCTTCGGGTGACATTTCTACCGCAAAGCCGTTGATGGCGTTCTGGTAGATATGTTTGAGTTTCCCTTTGTGCGTGTTGCTCAGCTCATCGGCGACGTACGGAGCAATCGAGAACATTCCCTGCTCACCGACAACGTCGTTATTGAGCACGACGATGTAACTGTTCTCAATCTTGTTTGAGTTTTTGCGAAGCTTGTCATTCTTGGCCTTGCCTGCTGGTGGTGACGACAGTAACGCAGCGATGCAAAGGCCGGTAAATACAACTAACGCGAGAACTTTCTTCATGCTTTTTTTCCTCCAGATAGAGTTGGGTTCGTGGGGGTGTTGAGCCGCCCGCAACGGCGACAAAACGAGCGGGACTGACAGGTGATTGAATAAATCCGACACATATAGATTAGCCGTATCTGGGAGGAAAACCTGAAGTGTTATGAAAACTTAACTAACTACTGTATGGGACGAGTGTTCTGGGACGGGAGGCGCGCAGTATGCCATCAAATTTTTCGTAGCGCAAGTATTTCAAACCGTATATCTTCCCATGCCGTGAATCCTGCAAATCCTGTCAAAACTTTGTTGTGGGCGACTACATTGTTGGTGGTAATTACGCCCGACGTTGTCGCTCAAAACGGCGTCCATACCGCGGATGCTCTTCGCAGTTGGATCGCACTCGATGCGCCGCCGGGTTGGGAGCACGTTGCTACTGATTCAATCATGCAATCGATGCCTGGTTGGAAACGCGATGTGCTCGGCAATCTTGTTTTGCGGAAGGGTAGCGGCAGTCCGAGGCGTGTGGTTGCATGTGGCCTCGATCGTCCCGGGTTTGCCGTCACTGAGATCACTGATGATGGCTATCTGCGGTTGCGCGAGGCGGGTGCTGGACGACAGCATTCGCTATGGGTGCAGTTTCACGAAGGACAGCGGATCAGGGTTTTGACGCGTGCGGGTGTTGTGCCCGGTGTTGTCATTGTTAAGAGCACACACTTGCAAGGTGGACGTGTTTTGAATGCGCCGGTTGCGACGCTCAACGATCTTTGGGTTGATGTTGGAGCGGCTTCGAAAGCGGAGGTGCAGCGACTTGGGATCGAGATGTTGAATCCGGTGGTGCGTGATGTCGCCGCGTGGTCGTACGGTGAGTTTGTGGCGGGCGCGTTGGCTGGAATGCGCGTTGGTTGTGCGGCGGTGGCGAGCGCGGCGCAGGGAGAGGTGAAGAGTGGCGAGACGATCTTTCTGATCACGACGTTGCGCAGCTTTGGTTTCGATGGATTTGAAGCGGCGCTGAGAGCGTTGGGGCGTGTTGATGAAGTGACGCTCGTCGATGCGTCTGATTCGCCCGGTGACGGGATCAGTCAGAGACTGGTTGAGAAGCCAGCGTACTTGCCGGAGTCTACGGGGCTAACATCTATTACGGTATTGTCACCGCGTGTTCGCTTTGCCGGGACACTAGTCGAAAGCGTGAATGTTTCAGACGCCTCAAAGTTATTAGCCGCCGTATCAAAAGTCGCTAATGTTTCGGATCCTTCCGGGGGAATTGTAGGGGTGGCCCGCCGTGGCCACCCGTTCGATAACCAAAACGACGGGTGGCCACAGAGGGCCACCCCTACAGTTGTTTCCAACGTGGCGGAGGTGCTCAAGACGTTGGCTGATGTTCCGGCGGTCTCGGGTCACGAGCGGCCGGTTCGAGAGGCCATCATCGCGGCGCTACCTGCGTGGGCGCGTCCACTAACGCGCACTGACAACGAAGGCAATCTCATCCTTGAAGTCGGGCCGGATCGCGATCCGTTGATGTTCATCGCGCACCAGGATGAGGTCGGCTTCGAAGTTACGAACATTGCTGATGACGGTACAGTTTCGCTGCGTACGCGCGGTGGATTATTCCTGTCGCTTTGGGAAGGTCAACCAGCATTGCTCCACTTCGATCGCTCCGGTGCAGCGCCGCTCCGCGGTGTGTTTGTGCCGAGAGACACCGCTGTCAACAAACAACCGGAAGCGTTGACGGCGTGGTTTGGCGTTGACGGCAATACTTTGAAACAGCTCGGCGTTACCACAGGGCTATCTGTCACCGCATACAAGCAGGCCACTCGACTCGGCAACACTCGCTTCACTGCGCGCGCACTCGACGATCGCGCCGGATCGACAGCACTCATACTCGCCGCACGACGAATCCAACCGGCGATTCTCAAACGCAAAGTAATCTTTTCTTGGTCCGTGCGCGAGGAGACTGGATTAGAAGGCGCAAGGGAACTCGCGAAACAATATGCTTCGAAAGTGAAGCGAGTTTACAGTATTGATACGTTCGTCTCGTCTGACTCACCGGCTGAGACGACGCGATTCGCGTATGCGCCGCTCGGAGAAGGCGCAGTCATTCGCGGTCTCGACAACTCCGCTGTGGCGCCGCCTGCTGAGCTCGATCGGGTGCTCAACATCGCGCGGGCGCAATCGATACCGATTCAGGTTGGCGCGACGAATGGCGGCACGGATGGATCTGACTTCGTGCGTTATGGTGTGTTGCACGTGAGTTTGTCGTGGCCCGGACGCTACAGTCACTCGCCCGTTGAAGTGCTCGATCTCAGAGACCTGCAAGCTTTAGTGCGACTCGTCTACGCGATTGCCACCGCTCCATGAAGACAGGATTTACAAGATTCTTCATGATTAACATGCAAATCTTGAAACGTCTTGTAAATCTTGTTCTGCTGCTGTTTCTGTCCTCAGTGCCCATCGTGGCACAACGCGATCTCACTCGCTACGTCAATCCATTCATCGGCACGGGCGGGCATGGGCACACGTTCCCGGGCGCGATCGCGCCGTACGGCATGGTCCAACTAAGCCCTGACACGCGGCTCACCGGCTGGGACGGCTGCTCGGGTTATCACTACTCCGATTCGAAGATCTACGGATTCAGTCACACGCATCTCAGCGGTACAGGCATTTCCGATTACGGCGACATCCTGTTGATACCGTCGGTCGGACGCGATTACTCCGGACGCTTCCAACATCGAAACGAAACAGCAACGCCCGGCTATTATTCGGTGAAGCTCGACGACGAAAACATTCTTGTCGAGCTCACGACCACGGCGCGCGTCGGAATGCATCGATACACATTCCCGGCGACTGACGACGCAAACATCGTCATCGATCTCGCGCATCGCGACAAAGTCCTCGATTCAGATCTTCGTGTCACGAGCAAAACTACAGTCGTCGGGTGGAGACGTTCGCAAGCGTGGGCCAAAGATCAGATTGTTTACTTTGCCCTCGAGTTTTCGCAGCCGTTTACCGCATACGGCCCGGCTGATAAACCGCGAAAGACTTATTTCCGCTTCGATACACGCTCTGGTGCGCCTGTTCTTGTGAAGGTCGGTATTTCTGCAGTCGACATCGACGGCGCGTTAAAGAACCTGCGCAGCGAGATCAGTCACTGGGATTTCGACAGGGTGAGAGCTGACGCTAAGCGCATGTGGAATGCTGAGCTCAACAAGATCGCGGTCACGGGCGGCACGGATTCACAGTTAACGAACTTCTACACGGCGCTTTATCACGTGATGACCGTGCCGAATCTTTTCATGGACGTGGATGGGCGTTATCGCGGTCGAGATTTCAAAACGCATACGGCTGACGGTTTTTCGAATTACACAGTCTTTTCTCTCTGGGACACGTTTCGCGCGGCGCACCCGCTTTACACCATAATCGATCGCAAACGTACGCGCGACTTTATCAAGACGTTCCTCGTGCAGTACGAGCAGGGCGGACGCCTGCCCGTTTGGGAGCTTGCCGCAAACGAGACTGACACGATGATCGGTTATCACGCTGTTTCAGTGATCGCCGACGCGGCGGTGAAGGGTATCGATGGCTTTGATCTGAACAAGGGGTTCGAGGCGATGAAGCATAGCGCAGAGCTCAGGGAGCATCGTGGGTTGGCTGCGTACATCGACCACGGGTTTATCTCGACGGAGGATGAGCGCGAGTCAGTCTCGAAAGTGCTCGAGTATGCGTACGACGATTGGTGTATCGCGCAGGTCGCGCAGATGCTCGGTAAAAAAGAAGACTACAAGCGCTACAGCCGTCGCGCGCAGTCGTACAAGAACGTCTTCGATCGCATGACAGGTTTCATGCGGCCACGCAGTAACGGTAGCTGGGTTGAGCCGTTCGATCCACGTGAGGTTACGTTTGCGTTTACTGAAGCGAACGCGTGGCAGTACACGTTCTTCGTTCCGCACGATATCAGCGGACTCATCACGTTGATGGGTGGGCGTGCGCAGTTTGCGAGCAAGCTCGATCAATTGTTCACCGTTGATAGCCAGACGACTGGGCGGGAACAGGTAGACATCACGGGCTTGATCGGGCAGTACGCGCATGGCAACGAGCCGAGTCATCACATGGCTTACCTGTACGACTATGTGGGCCAACCGTGGAAGACGCAGTCACGCGTGCGGGCGATCATGGCCGAGTTTTATAAACCTGAGCCTGACGGTTTGATCGGGAATGAAGACTGCGGGCAGATGTCGGCGTGGTATGTGTTGAGCGCTGCAGGATTTTATCCGGTGACGCCGGGTTCAAATGTCTATGCAATCGGATCGCCGTTATTCCCGGAAGTGCGGTTCAATTTGGAGAATGGAAAGACGTTTGTGGTTCGCGCTGTTAATGGTTCAGGCCGAAATGTCTACATTCAATCAGCGACGTTGAATGGAAAGGCTTACAACCACTCGTTCCTGTTGCATCAGGATCTGATGAATGGTGGCGAGCTTGTGTTCACGATGGGTTCGCGACCGAATGTGAGATGGGGAACCGGGAAAGGGAACGAGCCGGTTTCACGTATTGATGGCCCCGAGATCGTACCGGCGCCGGTGATCAGAGCTGCCGGAAAGACGTTTCGAGGACGATTAGAGATTGCAGTAGCTGGGATAGGAGATCTCTATTACACGACTGACGGATCGGCGCCGCAAAAATTCGTGAAGCCATTCTTCATCGAAGCGGACACCACAGTTAACGCGTGGGCGATTGCGGCTGATGGCAGGCGCAGCATGGTTGTGACAGCGAAGTATCACCGCATCCCGCATGATTGGAAGCTCACTTTGGAGTCACGCTACAGCTCGCAATACACGGGCGGCGGCGACTTCGCTCTAATTGACGGCATTCGCGGCACGACAAACTGGAGCGGCGGCGGCTGGCAGGGCTATCAGGGGAAAGATTTCGTAGCGGTGTTGGATCTGGGAAGCGTGCAGGAAGTTTCGAGCGCCGGCGCCGGTTTCCTGCAGGACATGGGCTCGTGGATCTGGATGCCTGCGCGTGTTGAGTTTGAGCTTTCGATGGATGGAAAGAGCTTCGAGCCTGCCATCACGATCGCGAATGACATTTCCGAAAAACAGGAAGGCGTCGTGACGAAAGACTTTGTTAAATCGATCCCGCCGAAGCAGGCGCGTTATGTGAGGATTCGCGCCTTAAACTTCGGGAAGATTCCCGCGTGGCACCCCGGCAGCGGCGGAGATGCGTGGATCTTCATGGACGAGATCGTCATCCGATAAAACCTACCACTCGAGCGTAAAGGCGTACTCCGAAGCGCCGCCTTTTGTATCTCTGATCCGCACGACTGCCGTGAAGTCGTTTTCGCGTGTGGGTTGCTGCTCGACGAAGATCTCGCCGCGACCGCGCTTTTCAGTCAATCTAACAGTGACGCGTCGATTCGGAAGCGAATTCCCGAAGTTCGGCTGCGCATCGTAGTAAGCCGTGCCGCCAATCGTCTCGACGTCAGCCGAGCCGCCGCGAATTCTGATTCGCACATCGTCGTCAACACGGCCACGCCAGGTCATGCGCCCGCTGCGATTACCGGTGTCCGGATAATCATTACCGCCCCCACCACCGCCATTGAGCTCGCGTTGGATGTCGCTCAGCAGGCGTTGAATGTTGTTCCAGTTACCTCGCTGGATATTTCGGCTATCAACGGAGCGCGCGAGGTTCTGAAGCATGTCAAACGAGTCGCGCAGATCCTGGAGGCGGCGACGGTCAACCACCATGCGATAGAAGATCCGTGAGGCTCCCGCAAACTGGTGCGCCAGCATCACCGCTTCGATGTCGTTGCGAAGCGCGCGCGAGTTGTTGGTGAAATTGCTGTAGCTGGAGTCTGCAAAGTCTTGCGCGTCGCGCGACAACCGGTCGGCGAGGTCGTTTAGCCGGTTCTGCGGTCCGAACTGGCTGAACGCCGGGCTAACGAATAACAACACTGCAACGGGGATCAAAAGGCTTCTAGTGATCATCGATTTCCTCCGATTTTTGGCGGCAAAAAGGCACAAGGTTCGGGAACGGCTTTGCACAAAAAGTCTCGATCGCACTCTTCTCTGTGCAACCTCTGTGTCCTCTGTGTCTCTGTGGTTGATGAATTCCGAGTAAACCACACCACAGAGACACAGAGGACACAGAGGTTGCACAGAGAAAACCCAAAACAAGGACTTTTTGTGCAAGGTCGTTCCGGAATCATACCATTGCCACGCGCATCTAACGCATGCGGTTTTGTTATACTTGGGACCGTTAAAAACAGCCGGCGCAGGCCGGCAAGGAGATAAGAAATGAGTTGGAATGCATCTTCGTATGTTCCGGCGGATGTTCGCGATGTGCGAGTCACCGCGTTTTTGAGCAGAGTTTATGGCTGGATGTTTCTGGGATTGCTGCTGACGGCGGGCACTGCCGTCGCCGTTGCATCCTCGCCGGTGTTGATAAAGACGCTGATTCTTAATCGCGGTCTGTTATTGATCATGATTCTCGCGCAGCTTGGACTGGTTTTGTACCTGTCAGTCCGAGTGGAAAAAATGGCGCCCGCAACTGCCGCGATATTGTTTCTGCTTTACTCGGCCCTCGTGGGTGTCACGACGTCGACCATCTTTCTGGTCTACACGGGCGCTTCGATCATGTCGGCGTTTGTGGTTGCAGGCGGAACGTTTGGTGCGATGGCTGTGTTCGGTAGTTTGACGAAGCGCAGTCTCGCCGGCGTGGGTCAGTTCATGTTCATGGGACTGATTGGTCTGATCATCGCTTCGATCATAAACATCTTCCTGTTTAGCGACATGCTGAGCTTTGTGATTTCAGTGGTGGGCGTGCTGGTGTTCACAGGGCTGACGGCGTGGGACGCGCAGCGGCTGAAACACATGGCTGTGGCGCTGCCGGATGGACGTGTTGGAGCTTATGCGGTGGTCGGGGCGCTGTCGCTCTACCTCGATTTCATCAACCTCTTCTTCTTCATGCTGCGCCTGATGGGTGGCCGCCGCAACTGATCACAAAAAGAACAAAAGGCACAAAAGGAAGAACACCTTGTTTGGTGATTCTTCCTTTTGTGCCTTTTGCCTTTTTGTGGCTAATACTTTCTTAACTCTTTGTGGCGAAGCCGCGTTTCTTCATTAACGCATCGACCTTGGGATCGCGACCGCGGAAGGCGCGATAAGCTTCAGCGGGATCGACGGTGTTGCCCACCGAGAAGACATACTTGCGTAGCCGCTCCGCTACCGCTCGATCGTACGGCCCTTTGCCTTCCACAAACGCCCCGAAAGCATCTGCTGTGATCACGTCAGACCAGAGATAGCTGTAGTAACCAGCCGAATACCCATCACTCGAGAAGACGTGCAGGAACTGCGGCGTGCGATGGCGCATCACGATCTCTTTCGGCATGCCGAGCTGTGCGAGTGTCTCACGCTCGAATGCGTCCGGATCGATCTTCTTGTCACCCGCCAGGTGCAACTTCATATCGACCAGGGCCGCCGACAGGTATTCCACGGTCGCGAAACCCTGATTGAACGTCGCGGATTTCTTGATCTTATCGACAAGCTCCTGCGGGATCGGTTTGCCGGTCTGGTAGTGAAGCGCGAACTTCTGTAGCACTTCGGGCGTCGAGAGCCAGTGTTCGAGTAGCTGCGACGGAAACTCGACGTAGTCGCGCGGAACGGCGGTACCGGACAGCGATGGGTACGTGACGTTTGAGTTCAGACCGTGCAAAGCGTGTCCAAACTCATGGAACATCGTCGTCGCATCGTCCCATGAGATCAGCACCGGCTCGCCTGGTTTGCCTTTAACAAAATTGGCGTTATTCGAGACGATGGTGGTGACCTCACCGTTGACTCGCTCCTGCGTGCGATAGGCATTCATCCACGCACCCGAGCGTTTGCCGGCGCGCGCGTAAGGATCGAAGTACCAGAGGCCGATGTGCTTCTTCGTGGTCTTGTCAGTGACTTCCCACACGCGAATGTCAGGATGCGCGACGGGAACGTTTGTCACAGGCGTGAAGTTGAAATTGAAGAGCTCGCCGGCGACCCAGAAGATACCTTCGCGCAATTTCTCGAGTTGGAGATAAGGTTTGATTTCGTTCTGGTCCAGATCGTACTTCGCCTTGCGGACCTTCTCCATGTAGTAGCGGTAGTCCCACGGCTCGATCTTGAGCTTCGCGCCTTCTTTGTCGGCGAGCGCCTGCATGTCGGCAACTTCCTCGTGCACGCGCGCGACTGCGGGCTTCCAGACGGCTTCCATCAACTCCATCGCTTTTTCAGGCGTCTTGGCCATCGAGTTTTCGAGACGCCAGTGTGCGTGTGTCGGATAGCCGAGCAGTTTGGCGCGCTCGGCGCGTAACTGGAGAATCTCGGTGATGATCGCGTTGTTGTCGTGCTCGCCGCCGTTGTCACCGCGGTTGACGAACATGCGCCATGCTTTTTCCCGCAGGTCGCGACGAGCCGAGTAAGTCAAAAACGGATCGATCGACGAGCGCGTGTTCATGATCACCCAGGCGCCGGGTTGTTTCTTTGATTCAGCAGCAGCAGCGGCTGCGTCGCGCAGTGATTGTGGCAGCCCTGCGAGCTCGTCTTCGCTCTTCAGAACGATGAATTGGTCCGTCTCTTCTGCGAGCACGTTCTGGCTGAACTTTGTGTACAGCCCGGCGAGCTGCTGGTTGATCTCTGAAAGACGTTTCTTTGCTTCCGGGTTGAGGCGCGCGCCGGCGCGAACGAAGTTCGTGTAGTAGAGCCATGTGAGGCGCTGCTGTTCCGGCGTCAACTTCGCTTTCGCGGGTGAGTTGTAAACAGCTTCGATTCGTTTGAAGAGTGGTTCGTTCTGCGTGATCTGATCGTTGAAGGCGGCAAGTCGTGGGGCCATCTCGCGCTGCACGGCCTGGTAATCCGGACTACTCATAGTTGCGCCCCAAACTCCGTAGAGCGTGGCGACGCGGTCAAGCGACTGGCCGGTACGTTCCATCGCTACGATGGTGTTTTCGAAGCTGGGTGGCGCGGGGTCGTTCGCAATACGCTGGATCTCCGCGAGATTTTCGGCCATGCCGGCTTCGAGCGCCGGTTTGAAAAGCGGGATCTGTACACGGTCGAACGGTGGAATACCGCCGTACGGGCCTTCCCATTTTGCGAGCAGTGGATTGTCTTCAGTCCCTGCATGAGATGTGTTGGTGTTAACAAGCATAGTGACAGCAAGAAGCAGCACGATACTTCCCAGAATCAAGTCGCGCATAACTTTGGCATTTTCCAATCTGAATAAATTTGAGAGAGATACCGCAGAACGGTGATTTTCTCACGCAGAGGCGGGAAGGCGCAAAGAGACTCTGCGTTAAAGATCTATTTCAACGCAGAGGACGCAGAGATACGCAGAGGGCCGCAGAGAAATCCTATTTAGGGCTCGCCGTCGCCCTTCTTGCCTTTCTTCTTTGCGGGTTCGGCTTCGCGTGGTCGAGTTGTAGCGGGAGGAGGCGCCTCGATCTTGGGTGTTGCCGCTTCTGGCTTTGCCGGCGCTTTTGGTTGCTCGTCGGTGTCAGCCTTGGGTGGTGGCGGCATTGTCACCTGTTCCAGCTTTGGCTCAGTCGTGCCCGGAGGCAATTCGGTGTCTTCATCAGTTTTGGCTTGAGCAGCTTGCTCGGCCCGCTCAGCCGCAAGCTCGCGCTGGCGCTGGCGGAAAAGCTCACGCATGTCTTCCGGCATCTCCGGAGCTTTCGGAAACTCTTCCTTCTCTTTGTCCTTCAAAAACGTCTTCATAAACTCGACAAACATCGGCAGCGCGCCCTTGCCGCCGGTCATGTCGTTGCCGAGTGGTTTCTTCTTGCCGGGATAGCCCATCCAAACGCCGGTCACGTAACTCGGCGTATAGCCGATGAACCAAACGTCTGTGTGATCGTTGACAGTGCCGGTCTTTCCAGCGACCGGGTGCGGCAGGACATTTGCGGCTGTTGCCGTTCCCCCCGTGACGACGCCGCGCATCAACCCAACCATCGTCAACGCGACGTACTGGTTCATCACCTTGTACGTCGTGCGTTCCCATTCCTCGAGAGTCGCGCCGTCGCGATCGAGAACTTTGCGAATCAAGTGTGGCTCAACCCGAATTCCCTTGTTCGGGAACGCCGAATACGCTGAGACCATTTGATCGAGCGGGACTTCAGTGGCGCCAAGTGCTGACGGAAGATACGGCGACATCGGTACTTTGACGCCGAAACGACGAACCATCTGCGCACCGGTTTGAATACCGACAGTTTGCAGCAGGTGTACGGCGGGAATGTTCATCGACTTTGCGAGGGCGGTCTTCAGAGGCATGTCACCGCTACCTAGCGAGCCATCGTAGTTGTGTGGCTGCCAGTCGCCGATGCTTATCGGCGCGCCACTGACGATCGTGTCAGGAGTCATGCCCCATTCGATCGCTGCCGTGTAAATGAACGGTTTGAAACATGAACCGGTTTGTCGATAAGCCTGCGTGGCGTTGTTGAATTTGTTGGTGTAGAAATCGTAACCACCAATCATCGTGACGATCTCGCCGGTCTTCGCGTTGAGCGTCATCATCGCGCCCTGCACGGCAGGAACCTGCGACAACTCGACTTTCAAACGCCGGTCCTTCTCGTCAACTTCCTTGATCTCAAACTCGGCGAGGTGACCGTTCTTAAATTCGCTGCCTGGTTGCTTCTTACCCCAGCCCATGTCTGCGGCGGTCAGCGTGGCGGTGAAGTTGCCGAAGCGCACCGATGCTTCGTTGCGGGCGCGATCGACTTTCATGATCAGGCCCATCAGGTGGCGGCCGGTTTCGTAGTCGTTGCCGTACCAGTCCGGGTGTTTGTAGTTGCTGAGCTCCTGTGCGGTTGCTGGTCCTTCGCCGTTGTTGACGGTCGTCGGGATCATCGTGTAGTTCGAGCGCCACGACGTGTGACTGCGGTCGTAGGTTCTCAAACCGGCGCGCAGTGTTTCGTAAGCTTTCTTCTGCGCTTCGATGTTGATGGTCGTGTAGACGGCAAGTCCACCCTGAGCGACGCGAGTCGTGTACTTGTCTTCGAGCTCCTGGCGAATGAACTCAACCGGGTAATCGAATGGAGACGACTTGTGCTGTGACTGGTAGTAAGCAGTGTCAGCCAGTTGAATCGGTTTCGCTTTTGCGGCATCGACTTCTGATTGGCTGGCGAATCCATTTTTGGCCATCAGATCGAGCACGAGATCGCGGCGCTCTTTTGCCTTCGCGGGGTTTGATGTGGGCGAATAGTCGCTCGGAGCTTTGGGGATGCCGGCGAGGAGTGCGGCTTCGCCGAGCGTCAAATCTTTTGCCTGTTTACCGAAGTATGTTTCGGCTCCGGCCTCCATGCCGTAAGCGTTCGCGCCGAGAAACATGTGATTCGTGTATAGCTCCATGATCTGGTTCTTGGTGTAGTACCGTTCGATCTGGAGCGCGAGGATCCATTCGTTAACTTTGCGCGTGTACGTTTGTTCTTTGGAAAGAAAAAGGTTCTTCGTGAGCTGCTGCGTCAGGGTTGAACCGCCTTCGACTCTGTCGGTGGTGAGGTTCTTCCACGCGGCGCCCATGATGCGGATCGGGTCGATACCGATGTGATCGTAGAAGCGAACGTCTTCGACTGCGAGTATCGCGTTTTTCAGTACCGGCGGAATGTCCTCGTATTTGAGTGGGATTCTTTTCTCGAGTGCAAACTCGCCGATTACTGTTTGGCCGTCGTCAGCGTAAACGCGTGTCACGACGCTGGGACGATAGGTCGCGAGGGCTGCGACTTCGTTTGCGGCGCGCGAGTAGTTCAACTCGTAAGCGGCGATGATGCCGGTCAGTCCGCCTGCGGCCAGCGCCAGGAGCAGGACGGTCGGCAACCAGAGCCGTGCGAGCAGGTGCCTGCGTTGTTCAGGAGGCGTATTAATGATCGCTGTTGGCGAGTATTTCTTATGATTTATAGCCATGGATTCATGATCTCCCAGAGACAACTTGCCCTGATGCGGGGAGTGCGGGCAACGTGGCTAGCCACAGAAGTGTGAATTATGCCGCAAAAAGGCACAAAAGGCACAATTACCTCTGCGGTTCTCTGCGTATCTCTGCGCTCTCTGCGTTAAAAGGCGATTTCAACGCAGAGGTCGCAGAGATACGCAGAGAGCCGCAGAGAAATCTTCTTGTCGAGCTTTTTGTGCTTTGTTATGGGGCGGTTATAATGCTCAGGCTCGCAAATGGGGGCGACAGGCTTCGACAGGAACCTGAACGGTCGTCGCGATGTCATGCCGGGCTACCTTATGCAGCTCGTTAAAACGCGTAGGGAAACACAATTGCCAATAACGAATTGGCTCTCGCTGCCTAATTAAGCACCGAGCGTCTCGCCGCAAGTTGCTCATGCGCGCGGAGGGAGATGTCACTCAGATGAGCTGGCCCGCACTTTCGGTCCGTGAGTGTGGGCGAGACTAAAGCCGGGCTAGCTCTTGTCGACGTCTTGTCGCTTCACTGAGTCGACATTGAGCGAATTTTTGTCGGGTTCGCCTGACAAGAAAGAGAAGCGACTAAGCATGTAGAGTCCTTCGGCGTTGGTTTTTGGATCCGAGTTCAATTCTCGGCGCCTCCACCAAATCATAAATGCGGGAGCCCTCACTCCCGAATGGCCCAGAGACAAAGATATGAGCACACTAACTCACTTAATGACCGCGCAAGAACTAGGAAAACTGGACGACGACTCAAATCGTCACCAACTTATTAAAGGAGAACTCCTCACGATGCCTCCTGCGAAATATGAGCACGGGCGCGTTTGCGCTAACCTCACATTCCTCTTGATGCAACATGTGAAAGCTAACCGGCTCGGCGTGGTTGGCACTGAATGCGGCTACAAACTAGAAAGCGATCCAGATACCGTTCTTGGCCCTGACGTTTCATTTGTCGCCGAGGTTCGTATTAGCCTGAGTCCGGAGGGTTATCACTCCGGTCCGCCTGATCTTGCCATTGAAGTGTTATCTCCCGGTGATAGACCAGGTTACGTTGAGCGCAAGCTGGCAATCTGGTTACACACAGGCACACGATCGGTCTGGCTAGTGAATCCTCGGCGTCGAACAGTTGAAGTCATTTCTTCGCTCAACAACAGAAGAATGCTTCACGAAGACGACGAACTAGTCGACGACACCGTCCCCGGCTTTCGCGTAAAAGTCTCAGAGATCTTCGCATAGGCCAAAGCTCACTTGGACCGCAACCTTCCCATCGGTATCTTCGACAGCGGCGTTGGCGGACTCACAGTCTACAAAGCCCTGCACGAGCGTCTGCCTAACGAGCGCTTCGTCTACCTCGGCGACACCGCGCGCGTTCCGTACGGCACAAAATCACTCGCGACTGTCGAACGTTACGCCGTCGAGAATTCAAAATTTCTCGAAGCACGCGGAATCAAAATGCTCGTCGTCGCGTGCAACACAGCTTCAGCGCTCGCTCTTCCGGCGATTCGCAAAGCCATCAAAGTTCCAGTCATCGGCGTCATCGAGCCCGGCTCACGCGCCGCTGTCGAAATCGCACAAGACAAAAACATCGGCGTCATCGCTACTGAAGCAACGGTGCAGAGTCATGCTTACGCGAAAGCGATCGCGGCGATGGGCGCGAAAGGCGAAGTCGTCGAACGCGCCTGCCCGCTCTTTGTCGCTTTAGCCGAGGAAGGATGGGCCGACAGTGATGTGGCTCGCAACGTCGCCCGAGATTATTTGCAAGACTTCACCGAAGCGCCTCCATCAGCACTCGTCCTCGGATGCACTCACTATCCGATACTCCGCGACGTGATCAGCGAAACTGTCGGCAGGGAAGTCAAACTCATCGATTCCGGCGCAGCGACTGCCCGCGACGTCGAATCACTGCTCGAAAGCTCAGATCTGACGCATGAAGACGCGCTCGACCTTTACCTGGAACGCCAACTCTGTGATGATTTAGACCACTTTTATGTGACCGATGCTGCCGAAAGATTTGCTAAAGTAGCCGAGAGATTCTTAGGATCTGCTCCATCCATTCTTGAAGCCGTAGAGATTTGGGGACACGATGAGCTTCGAACGCACTGACGGACGCGCACCCGACGAGCTGCGTCCGGCACGGATCACGCCGGGCTTTCTGCCATACGCGGAAGGTTCCGTGCTGATCGAAATGGGAAACACACGCGTGGTTTGCTCCGCGTCTCTTGAAGACCGCGTCCCGCCGTTTCTGAGAAACACCGGCCAGGGATGGTTAACCGCCGAGTACGCAATGTTGCCGCGCGCAACCCAAACGCGCACCGGGCGAGAGATCGGTCGTGGTGGACCATCCGGACGCACACACGAGATACAGCGATTGATCGGACGTAGCTTACGCGCAATTGCGGACATGAAGGCGCTCAGCGAACGCACGCTCACGATCGACTGCGACGTTTTGCAAGCCGATGGCGGTACGCGCACGGCCGCCATCACCGGCGCTTACGTAGCATTCGCGCTCGCAAGTCGTCACCTACTTAAGATAGGCAAGATCACGCGCTCGTTGACGACCCATCACGTTGCGGCAGTTAGCGTCGGCATCGTCGGTAACACACCGCTTCTCGATCTCAAATACGACGAAGACTCGCGCGCCGAAGTTGATATGAACATCGTCTGCACTGACGACGGCAGGTTTATCGAGCTGCAGGGAACGGCCGAGCGCGAGCCATTCAGCCGCGCGCAAATGGATGAGATGGTGGCGCTGGGAGTGGGTGGAATTGAAGAGCTGATCGCGATGCAGAAGGCAGTGATTGCCGAGATGGATTGAGCAACGACGATGTTGACCCGTGGCATCTGACAAGCTTTGGAGGAAAAATGCGACGAGTTTTAGCTTTTGTTCTGGCTCTGTTTGCGTTGCTGACGCCGGTCGCGCTCGCTCAACAGCTATATACAAACGACAAGATTGATTATAGCTTCGAGATTCCCTCCGCCACCTGGCGCGTCATCAACGAGCCCGATGCTGCTCTCGAACACCCGGAATTCGTCTATGGCGATCGACTCGACGGTTACTTAACGATTCGCAAGGAAGTGGTCGACGCCAACACAACCATTGCCGAGCTCGCCGAACGCGATCAGGTCAAACTAAGGTTCCTGCCCGGCTTCGTCGAAGGAAAAGAGGAAACATTCAACGGCCGGCTCGACGGCATCACCCTCTCGTATGAGTTTGTGAAAACAGGCAAGCCGATGCTGGGCCGCACGTACTACCTTCGCGCTGATAACCGCACCATCTATTCGCTGCGTTTTACTGGCCTACGCGATAAGATAAGTCGCATACGTAATCAAACTGATTTGATCGCCCGCACTTTCAAGCTTAAATGAAGCTGGCCCATGGACTAGCCATCAAACCTTCTGCGATCCACGGCAGAGGCTGCTTCGCCACCATACCTTTCCAGCGACGACACAAGATCGCGGAATACACTGGCGAGAAGATCACAAACGCTGAAGCGCGCCGGCGTGCGCACCGGAAGATGCTGCGTATCTGTGAGGTGAATAGTCGCTGGAGTCTGGACGGAAGCAGCGGAGGCAACGGCACTCACTACATCAATCACTCATGCGTTCCGAACGCGTTTATGCAGATTCTCTACGATCACATTCTCTTCATCGCCTTGCGCGACATCGAGCCAGGCGAAGAGATCACGATCGACTACGAACAAACCTTACACTCCGACGATAAGCGTTGTATCTGCGGCGCGAGCACGTGTCGCGGCACTATCAACAAGTAATCACAATCTCGGCAGTGTGAAACTGAACTTCGAGCCACGTCCTTCTTCCGAATCGAGATCGACTCGTCCGCCGTGTTGCTCGACTACTTCGCGCACAAACGATAGGCCCAAACCTGTCGATTCTTCGTCCTTCTCCTGTCCTTCACGAACGACGCGGTAGAACTTGTCCCACACGCGCTCCTTCGACTCAGCGGGAATACCGAAGCCGCGATCTTCAACACACACGCGCACGCTTTCCGCTTCGAGCGCCGTTGAAACGGTGACTGTCGTTCGCTCCGGACTGTATTTAATCGCGTTGTTCAAAAGGTTCTTCACCGCCTGCGTGATCAGGCTTTTGTCTGCCGCAACTGGCGGAATGCGATGCGCCGGTTGCTCGATCAGGCGAATGCGTTTCTTCTTCGCTACCGGCTGTAGTGAATTGATCGTTTCGCGCACGACTTCGTCGAGGCGGAGCGGAATCTTCAACACCTCCTGCTTGTCCTTGCGCTGCAACTGAGTCACGGAAAGAAATGTATTGATCATGCGCGACATGCGCTGTGACTCGTTCGCGATGATCGAGACAAACTCACGCGCCTGCGCGGGAATGTGCTCGTCGGCAGTCAACAATTCAGCGAAGCCGTTGATACTCGTAAGCGGCGTGCGCAGCTCGTGCGACATCAGCGAGATCATGTCGCTCTTCAACTTTTCATATTCTTTCGTAGCCGTCAGATCTTTGACGTACAACGCAATGCCGATCGGCTCATCTTGACGCTGGCGAAGCAGCGAGATGCGAAGGTTGAGGATCTGGTTCTTCGCTTCAAAGTTGAGCTCGCCTTCGTATTCGTCTCCGCTCTGCAACACGCGTCGCACCGCGATCTCAGGTTCATCGAAGACGTCTGTGCGAAACTTGTTCAGCAAGTCGAAGAGATCCATTTTGGGGACTTCCTCGCTCGTGAGTCCTGCGAAAGTCATGAGCGTGGGATTGACGAGTGCGAGCGTGCCGTCGAGATATGCGATCGCGACGCCGTCGTCGATGTGCGCCAGTGTGCTCGCTTCACATCGCTGTTCGACGGTCACGGCTTTCAAGAAGTTGAGTGCATATAGCTTCCTCTTGCTGCCGCTCTGTGAGAAGAAACTCAGCGCGGCAGTTCGTGTGGCGTTCTGAGTAAAACTTTCACGCTCGAGATTGCGAGCGAACTGTGAACCCACGGCGAGTAGCAAAGGTGTGTCGTCAACCGAGAACTCGGAAGCGAGT
This sequence comes from Pyrinomonadaceae bacterium, assembly GCA_036498585.1. Classification (GTDB taxonomy): domain Bacteria; phylum Acidobacteriota; class Blastocatellia; order Pyrinomonadales; family Pyrinomonadaceae; genus PSRF01. Next base: position 18,325 of record DASYFE010000187.1, read on the forward strand.
CGAATCAGCAACACGCCTGCGGTTTCGGTTTCGTGTAGCAGGGGTACTGCGACCGATGTTGTTTGACTGACGATCTCGCCGCTTTTTGCGGCTCGCTGACAGAGCTTGATGCCTTCGCGCCAGACCGCATTGCGGCGCGGATCCTGTGGATTGGGTGCAGGGCTCTTGTAACGAACGACGGTTTCGAGACCTTCTGACCCATCGTAACGGAAAACCACGGCCTCGCTCAGAGGCAGGACTGTGTTCAGCAGCTTGAGGCCACTTGCGAGCCGGCCGTTCGCGTCTACGATTGAATCACCGTGCGCCGTGGAAGAGTTGAAGAGTGACCGCACTAGCTGGCGGTCGATCGCCCAGAGTCGATTTACATGGATAAGGACCAAACAGAGAAGTCCGCTGAAAACTATTAAGCAGGCGAGCGAAAGAGCGTCGAGGTCCAGCAGACGGTAGCCCATCACGCCGGCGAGGATGCCGACGGCTGACGCGGTTACGTACGTTAGGGTTCTTGTTCTAATCAAGGGCGTGAGTGCGGCGGCTGGAAGGTATTCAAAAACGCCTTGAGGATTATACGTTGTTTAACCGCGGATTACACGGATTATTTACTGATTGTGGCTAAGGCGACGCGAATAACAGGGAATTGGTCGTCGAAGACTGTGCGTAAATCCATGAGGACTTTCCCTTCGGAGATGCGGGCGATGATGGGCGGTGAGTAGTTACGAAGCTCGTGCTCGATCTCTTGAGCTGATTTCTCCGGATGCGTGATGGCGATGAGGGTTGTCGGAAAGGCCGAGGTTGGCCCGGCGCCGCCCCCCAGCGCCGATTCACCTGGTATCAATTCAACATTGAGACCTTCAGTCACATCTCGCGCGCGCTGCTCGAGTTCCTCCGCAGTCGCAGACAGCATCTGATTTACCGGTATGTCTTCAGCCCCTCGTTGGTGCGAAACCAGCGTTGCCTCCAGTGCCGCAAGTCTCAGCTTATCGCTGCGTAGCGCGCGATAGAGTGGATGCTTTCGGAGTTGCGAAACGATCTCTCGTTTTCCCACGATCAAGCCGGCCTGCACAGAGCCGAGTAGCTTGTCACCACTAAACGAAACCACGTCAACGCCGCTCTCTACGATCTCGCGCACGACGGGTTCATCAACGACGCCGTACTTCCGCGAATCGGCGAGCTGGCCCGATCCGCCGTCCTCATACAGCGGCAGTCCAGCCTCGTGCGCCAGGTTTGCCAGCTCCGCGCGCTCGGGCGAGCTCGCGAAACCGACGATGCGATAGTTCGACGGATGAACGCGCATAATCATCCGTGTATTTGTGTTGATGGCGCGCTGGTAATCGCGCAGGTGAGTCCGATTCGTCGTCCCCACTTCAACCATGCGCGTGCCTGAGCTGGCCATCACGTCCGGCACACGAAAGTCGCCGCCAATCTCCACGAGCTCTCCACGCGAAACGATCGTCTCACCGTCACCTGCCAGCACCTGAAGGATCAACAGCGCTGCGGCGGCGCAGTTGTTCACGACGAGGGCGTCTTCAGCGCCGGTGAGATCTTTTAAGAGTGACTCGACGCGCGTTCCTCGCCCGCCACGTGCACCACTCTCGAGGTCATATTCGAGTGAACAGTAGCGCGCCGCCTCGTCGATCGCGTCCCGCGCTGCGCTAGATAATGGCGCGCGGCCCAGGTTTGTATGAAGCAGAACACCGGTCGCATTGATTACGGCCTTGATCCCTGACTGACTTTCCCGCTCCGCCGTTGCTTCTAGTCGCTGGACCGCTTCCATGAGTAGCCCATTGCTTGTCGCTTCTGCCGCGCCGTCACGGACTGCGGCGCGGATCTCGGCAATCACCGATCGTGCGATATTCGTCGCTCTTCTCGTTCCCACACGATCGCGCAGCTCACCGCCCGCGTCAGTTCGTAACAGTTGATCCACTGACGGTACGTGACGCAGGTTGTCGTTCAGATTCGACATCGTAGTTGTAGACAGGATTTACAGGATTCTACAGGATTTACATGTCAATCCTGAAAAATCCTGTAAATCCTGTCTATAAAAAGCTAGACTGTTAAAGGAGGTTTTACCTTTGGGACTACGCGATAACAAACTGGCCCGATCAAAGCTACAGGTACAGGCCAAGAACAAATTGGGTGGCGGCGAAAGCCAGCCAACTACTGACCAGGAACTGACGCGGTTGGAAGACGATATCCGTCGTTTGCGGGTTGAGTTTGACATCTTCTTCAACGGTGGATCGAAGCGGCCCCCCTACGACACTAAAGGGCGCGTCGAGACGCTGCTCAAACGGCTTGCCGACGACCGTACGATAAATTTTGCCCAGCGTTATCGCTACAACTCGCTTGCCGCACGTTACAACGCCTTTCGAGATCTCTGGCGGCGCACGATGCAGGGACGTGAAGAAGGTCGCGATTTAGCTTCTGCGGCCCGGGCCAGTGCGAAGAGAGAAGTCATAGACCATAGAGTCGAGCCCGTATCGGTTGTTTGTCTCGACGCGCATCACGAGGTAGAACTGGTGAAAAATCTCTACAACTCGCTAATCGAAGCAAAACGACACTGCGGTGAGCCGACGGAAGATCTTTCGTTTCCGAAGTTTCATCGATTGATTGCGTCCAAGACTGATGGAATCAAGCAGCAGAAGGGTTGTGAGCGCGTGCGATTTTCAGTTGCGGTCGAGGATGGGCATGTGAGTTTCAAAGCGCGAGCCGAGTGAAGCAGGACCACAGATTAAATAGAAAAAGGCGACCCGCACTGGTCGCCTTTTCTTCTTGTGAGCTTACCGGACCCGTGACCGGAAGCAAGTCAGTGGCTTTGCTAAGGCAAGCCGGGGAGACACTACGTCTTCGTGACTTTTTCAGCCTGAGGTCCCTTTGGGCCTTGCGTAACCTCAAACTCGACTTCCTGGCCCTCTTCGAGAGTCTTGAAGCCGTCGCCCTGGATAGCGCTATAGTGAACGAAGATGTCCGAAGAGCCTGGTTGCTCGATAAAACCATAACCCTTCGAATTGTTAAACCACTTGACCTTACCGGTTATTCTAGACATAACAACGAATCCTCCTAACGATTCGGTAAAACGGACACGAAGCCATGGGAGCATCGTACCAAGGTTAATGCTTGTGAGCCGGGTCGCGCCTTGAAATGGCGCTAACGGAAACACACAACCAACAAAAAATGCATGATGAAAAGCGCGGAGAGCGCCATTTCAGCATGCACAGACTACGGGGGCAGAACTAAAACTCATTTCTTACAGCTTGTGGATCGGGATGCTGGGCTCGGAATTGCCGTCCCTGCATTGAACGACGGCGCATATTAGGCCAAGTTCACAAACCTGTCAAGCAAGAAAAGTTTTTTGTATATCGCCTAAGTTAAAGCCTTACCTGAGGTTAGCTCGCCCACACTGTTTGTTTTATCTCAATTCACGGCCGCTTTGGTGCTCAACAGCAGATAGGGCAGTGGATCAACAGCCTCGTCGTTGATGCGTACTTCGTAGTGGAGGTGTGGGCCGGTCGAACGTCCGGTCGATCCAACTTTCCCCAATAATTGGGCCCTCGAGACGGTCTGATTGAGCTCGACGTCGATGTGCGACAAGTGGCCGTAGCGAGTAGTTAGACCACCACCGTGATCGACGATCACGAGTTGGCCGTAGCCATTCTGCCAGCCGACAAAACAGACCTTACCGCTTGCGCCTGCAAATACGGGTGCGCCCCACGGCGCTTCGATGTCCTGGCCGGAGTGAAACTCATAACCAGCGCCGCCGAATGGGTTCCGGCGTCCGCCGAAGCCGCCTTCGAGGGTTCCCTCTACCGGCCACACGGTCGGAGTGTAGCCGCGTTGGCGCAGAATCGCTTCGTAAGCGCGTAGATCCTCCTCAAGCCTGCCCATCTTCGCAGTGAGCGTCGCGAGGCCCATCTCGTCCAAAGGCAGCGCGGGGCCGCCGGTTCCGGGTGGGTTCGGCTGCTCGACGACGCCGGACTTCTCGGCCAGCTTACGAGACGTGTCTTCAACCTTCTCGACGCGGTTGTTCAGTTTTTCCAGTTCCTGCCGCTGGCGCTCGTTTTCGGCGCGCAGGCGTTGATTTTCGAATTCGATACGAATATGAGCCGCGTGCTGAGTCAGGCCGTAAAGTCCGTAAAAGAGTCCGACGCCGATCAGCAAAAGGCCTGCGCAGAGGATCGTTACTAATCGTTTTTCGACGCGGATTCGTTGGACTCGGGCTCGGGAACGGGACGTGTGGGCAATAATAAAGGCATAAAACCGGTCTTCTTTGGCCATTCTGTGAACTCCTGTTGCCGCGCAGTAAAACAGGGGCGCGACAACCGAAAGCACAAACTCGCCAAAAGCGATTTGCGCGATTACGGGGGAAAGTTGTCTTTATGAAACCTACTTGAAGATTTGCAGCGGGTGGATTGGAAACCTCAAGGTCCCTCCGAGGTGAAACCCATCCGGCCGCTCCTGCAAGGCCCTGACCCTATCACAGGCCAACAAATTGTTGCAACTTTCGCAAGACAAAAAGAACCGAGCGCGGTAGCGCCGGGTAAGTCTTCCATCTCACGCTTGGTGGGAAGATTCACCCGGCGCTACCGCGCTCGGTTCTGTTGAATCTCGCGGCTCGCTTAGACCCCAGCGTCGCGTCGCCTGCAGCGGTCACGCCAGATCGCGAGCGCGATCATTACCAGCACTGCGACGAACACGACAACGATCGCGACCTTCAGCGCCGTAAGCAGGAACCCAACGAGCAGAATGAGTTGTTTCAGAAGAGCGACCACCACGAGGATCAAAGCGACGATTGCTCCGAGTCCGCCAAAACCTTTAAGAAGACCACAACACATAATTTTCAACCTCGTAACGGAGTATAAATCAGGATCTGCGTTCGAAGGGAAACGGAGTTACGTCTCGCCTGGCGAACTGTGTAGTTTCACCTGTCCGGAAGTTGGTGGCGTCTACCGGACGAGAATTCGGAACCACCGACGGTGGTGGACGTCGCGAATCAAATCTGACAATCCGATCAGACCCTTTGCCGCGACGAATGTAATCAAACAACATATAAGCGCCGAGCGCGACGAGCGCCACCGGCAGCAATTCCTTGATCGGAAGCGTAACTCCCAACAACGTGTGCAGCAGGAAGAGCGTGCCGATAATGATCAGCGTCGTTCCCCACGCGAAAGGATTTCCATAAAGACGGCGAGCAATCACATCATCTTCCGAATCCGGACTCAGCCCCGCCTTTAGCAACTGCGCCGTCCTGCACGCATCGACTGCCGCAAACAACCAGGTGCCGATAACGCCAAGGATGAAGAAATGCATTCCCTGCGTTATGACAGCCATTTGGAAGAAGCTGGCGAAGATCGCGAAGTGAACAATCGCTTTCGAAGTTTGCCCGTTATATGCGGCGCCTAAACCGGGAACAAACGAAAGCAGCGCGGCGACAAACGGCGAGCTTTTTCGTTTCAGGATGTTGGATGGGTGCGAGCTTGAATGGTGCCGCAGCAACTCAACTCCCTGCACGATGCAGTCCTGGCAGAAAGGAAATCCACGCACGCGATGATCGCAGGCAGGACACAACCAGCGTGCACACTGATTGCACTGAACCACCGCCGGATTCTTAGCATGGTAGCCACAGTACATCATTTCGGTAAAACTTATCTCCCTACTGATTGTGCGCCTGTTTGCTCCGCGAGCTGCAGGCCGGCAGCGTAAACGCCACTGATCGAGCCGTCAGTGGAAACTGTGCTGGTTAACACAAGAATCGCCACGAGTAGCATCGTGGCGACTGTGACTAGTTGTGGGGAGATGAGCGGATCTAACCACAACCGGAATCGTGAAGCGGCGCGCGCCGTCCACGGAGCTTTAATCTCTTGTGCAGTTGCGGTGCCGAGTGTTGCCTGGAGAATTCTTTCGTTCAGGCCTTCGGGCAATGGTCGCTCTTCTGAAATGTATGTGTAGCAAGCGCCGATTGATCTAACAACCTCGCCGGGAAGCTCCGTGCAGCGATCGCACAGTGCTGCGTGGCGTTCCCAACGATGATAGAGGTGCGCGGGGAGGAAGCCGTCGAGATAGTCAGTAAGACACTCTTCAAACTCCTCACAACCCATCGCTGTGTCCGGCACTGTTTTTTGCAGAATACGAGCTTCCAGTTCTCTTGAAGGGGGAGGTACGGCTGCCGTTCGGCAAGTCTCGATCGTGCTGCGTACCGCCAACAGAGTTTCATGGCACACAGGGCACTTCATCGCGTGCTCGCCCATGAGCCGATTTGTTTCAGGACCTACTACGCCCTCAAGGTAGTCGGTCAAAAGATTTTCGAAATCCACACAAAGCATCGTTTTTCACTTCCCGCCGCTTTTGTTTCTATGCCTCACTCATTGCAACTACTTTCATCCTTCGCAGAATCTTCGCCAGCTCGATGCGCCCGCGATTGATTCGCGACTTGACCGTACCTTCAGGAATCTTCAGGAGGTCGACGATCTCCTGGTAACTGAGCTCTTCGATATCTCTAAGGATCACACACGTCCTGAGATCGGGTGACAATTTGTCGATACCCGCCTGCACCTGCGCGCCCAACTCGCGGCGCTCCATTTCCTTCTGAACTGAGTTTGTCCGCGTGTGGAGGTGATAACTGTGATCGGCGAGATCGTCAGCGAGGTTATCGTGCGGAGTGCGTTGGCGCTTGCGGTAATCGTCGATAATAAGGTTACGCGCAAGACGCATCAGCCAGTTCTGTAAATCACCCTGCTTGGGGTCGTATTGATCCAAAGAACGATAAACCCTAACGAAAACTTCCTGAGTCAAATCTTCTGCTGTATCGGAACGGGAGGTGAAGCGGTAAGCGAGGTTATAAATGCGGCGGGAATAACTTTGCACAATCTCTTCCCACGCCGCGCCGTCGCCTGCGCGACACCTGCGAACCAGTTCCGCTCCTTCACTAACGGCCAACGCCTTAACAGCTCCCACTGTATCCTCTCCAGGTACCTGTAGGTCGAATCGTTTACGACAGGCTCCAAACTAAAGTTCATGTTAAGTTTGCCACAAAGAGGCGCAAAAGGCATATCTTCTCTGTGCAACCTCTGTGTGCTCCGTGTCTCTGTGGTTCTCTCATTGTTTTCCACCACAGAGGCACAGAGGACACAGAGGTTGCACAGAGAAGAGGCCCTACCTTGCTGATCTTCCCGTTCATGTAGTAGGCTGTGCGGCCGGCCCAACATGTTGTGGTTTGCCCTGACCTGACTCAGATGTCGAGCGCCCAGAGCTATCGCAAATACATTGAATTCGTTGTTCTCTGTCTACTCGCGTCGGCGCTTCTGTGGTGGTTCGGCCGTAATCTCGACTGGGCGGAGGTTGGTCATGCGCTTCGCGATTCCGATCCGCGCCTGCTAATTGCCGCCATCGTGCTCATCTGCTCGGTGTATCTTTTCCGCGCTTTTCGCTGGGGCGCACTATTAAAACCACTGAGCGCCGCGCGCTTTCCTGACTTATTTGCCGCCACGACGATCGGTTTTAGCGGCGTCTTTCTTATAGGCAGAGCGGGGGAGTTCGTCCGGCCAGTCGTACTCTCGATGCGCGATCCGCGTGTCAGGCCGAGTGCTTCGCTCGTCACCATCGTCGTTGAACGCATTTACGACATGAGCGCTGTTGCTCTCATGTTCGCCATCAACCTGATCTGGTTCAAACCACCGTCGGCGGTTGATGTCTCTTTTGAAAGAGTTCGCACTGCAGGCTGGATCCTGCTCGGCGCGACGATACTCGGACTCGCGTTTCTCGTCTGGTTCAGAGCCAGATCGGCACTCGTGATCGGGTTCTTTGAGCGACTCTTTTCGAGCTGGCGCTTCATCCCGCGAAGGCTGGCCAAACTCGTCTTAGGTTTATTTGAGCAACTGGCGCAGGCGCTGCGCGTGCTCGTTAACTTGACCGAGCTGTTGGAGACGATTGGCTGGACAGTCTTAACTTGGGGCGCAATCGCTGGAGCGAATTTTCTGGTAATGCGTGCTTTCCATCTACCAGTGGGTCCGGGCGAAACGATCTTCGTGCTCGGCTGGGCGCTAGTCGGATCCCTCGTACCGACACCGGGCGGAGCGGCTGGGGCTTTTCACGCTGCGACTGCGGCGGGTCTGTTGTTTCTCGGAGTTCACAAGGAGACTGCGGCAGCGTTATCGATCGTCATGCACCTTGTTGATTTTGGTCCCGCACTTTTATTTGGAGTTTTTTATTTGATCCGGGGGGATTTGAGCATATCGAAACTGCGCACGATGATTTCACCCGAACCATCGTAGGGCGACACTGCCGTCGCCCCACGAGTTCCCGGAAAGGGGTCCAACTTGTATGAAATGTCCATTCTGCGCGTATCTCGAAGATAAAGTTGTCGACTCGCGTGAGTCGCGCGAAGGCGATGCGATTCGTCGCCGGCGCGAATGTCTCCGCTGCGAGCGACGGTTCACGTCCTACGAGCGCATCGACGAGATACCCTACATGGTCGTAAAGAAAGACGGGCGCCGCGAAACGTTCGATCGCAACAAAGTTATGGCTGGCCTGTTGCGCGCCTGCGAAAAACGACCTGTGCCTTCGACTAAACTTGATAGTATCGTCAACTCAATCGAGAAGTACGTGCAGGAATCCCCCGAACGCGAACGCCCGACCAGTAAGATCGGCGAGATGATCATGCGCCGCTTGAAAGAACTGGACAAAGTCGCATATGTTCGTTTTGCTTCGGTGTATCTCGAGTTTGAAGACGTCTCGGAGTTTATGACCGAGCTCAAACATCTCGTGCGTACACGGGCCACAGGGCCGACAGTCAAGAAGTAGTACTTAACGAACCAGGGAATTAGCAATGATTAAACCCATTCGCGCGACCGGATTAGAACGGCTTGAAGTTCAGCGACTGCGTGATCGCGTGGGACGTCTTTACGCGGCTTTGCAGGAAGCGACTGAAGCGGAGAACCCGCTCGCCTCCGGTACGTTTGCGCCGCCAGTCGACCTCTGCGAAACCGAAACGGGTATCTCGATCCGCGTCGAACTGCCGGGCGTGACTGCCGACCAGATCAAGATCGGACTAACCAATAACAAACTCCGCATCTGGGGTGAAAAGAAACGAAGACCCAGCCGGCGACGAATCATCTCCTATCTTTGCTCGGAACGCAGTTTCGGAAAGTTTGGCCGGATCGTGCCGCTGCGCTGGACAGTTTGCATTCGAAACGCAACCGCCGAGTTGAAAAGCGGCGTGCTGCACATTCATCTCCCTAAGATTGAAGATCGAAGGGGAGAGGAAGTAATCGTGGAAGTAAAGGACGCAACTGAGTAATTCTTCTCTATGCAATCTCTGTGTCCTCTGTGTCTCCGTGGTGATGTTCACCGCGATTTGACCACAGAGAAGAGATACATGGTTGCGGTTCGAGGGTAGAGCCCATGGCAATTGTCAAAGAACCAGAATTTTCTGAAGCAATCGAAGCTGCCGACACCGATCAGCAGCTACAAATCCCAAACGAGCTGCCGGTGCTGCCGCTGCGCGACATCGTGATCTACCCGTTCATGATCGTCCCGCTGTTTGTATCGCGTGAGAAGTCGATCAGGGCAGTAGACGAAGCGCTCGCCGAGAATCGCATGATTCTGCTCGCATCGCAGAAGGATCTCGATAAAGAGGAGCCGATGGCGGATGATCTTTACGCCGTCGGAACGGCCGCGGTAATCATGCGCATGCTCAAGTTGCCTGACGGTCGCATTCGCATTCTGGTCCAGGGCCTCGCGCGCGCCCATATCGAAACAGTCGATACGACAGGTGAGTATCTGCGCTCGAAGGTGAACGTGATGCACGAGGTGCTGCCGCCGGAACGTTCGCTCGAAGTTGAAGCACTCGTGCGCAACGTTCGTGCGTCGATGGAGAAGGCGATCAATCTCGGGAAGAATATTTCTCCGGAAGTGATGGCCATCATCGCGAATCTCGATGACGCAGGACGGCTCGCGGATTTATCTGCTTCCAACCTCGAATTGAAAGTTGAAGACGCACAGTCAGTGCTCGACATCGCCGATACGACTGCACGACTCCGTCGCGTCAACGATCTTCTTAACAAAGAAATCGAAGTTCTCACGGTCCAACAGGAAATCAACACGCAAGCGCGCGCCGACATCGATCGCTCACAGAGAGAGTTTTACCTGCGCCAGCAACTGAAAGCGATTCAGAGCGAGCTCGGTGAGGGAAATGAGCTCGCCGAAGAGACAGCGCAGTTCCGCGAAAAGATTGAAGCCGCGAAGATGCCGAAACCGGCTGAAGAAGAAGCGCTGCGCCAACTGAAGAAACTCGAGCGCATGCATCCCGACGCCGCTGAAACAGCGACGTTGCGAAACTGGATGGAGATCATGACCGATCTGCCGTGGTCCAGATCTTCAGTCGACAATCTCGATCTGAAAAAAGCGGAGACGGTACTCAACGAAGATCACTACGGTCTCGAGAAAGTCAAAGATCGAATCATCGAAGCGCTTGCCGTGCGCAAGCTGAAAGAAAAGCCGAAAGGCCCGATCCTTTGCCTCGTTGGTCCGCCGGGAGTCGGTAAGACTTCGCTCGGACGTTCAATCGCGCGCGCGCTCGATCGAAAGTTTATGCGTCTCTCGCTCGGCGGTGTGCACGACGAAGCAGAGATTCGCGGTCATCGTAGAACTTACGTCGGCGCGATGCCGGGACGGATCATCCAGGCTGTACAGCAGGCGGGCACAAACAACCCGCTCATCATGCTCGACGAGATCGATAAAGTCGGAGCGGACTTCCGTGGCGATCCATCGTCAGCTTTGCTCGAAGTGCTCGATCCCGAGCAGAACAATTCGTTCCGCGACAACTATCTCGGCGTCACTTTCGACCTTTCGAACGTGATCTTCATGACGACCGCAAACGTGCTCGACACGATCCAACCGGCATTGCGCGATCGCATGGAAGTGATCCGCCTCGCCGGCTACACGGAAGAAGAGAAGCGCGAGATCGCCATCCGCCACCTGATCCCGAAGCAACTGGAAGAGAATGGCATCACCGCCAAGGATCTGCACGTTTCGAAAACCGCGCTGACTGTGATCATCCAGCAATACACGCAGGAAGCCGGACTGCGCCAGCTTGAGCGCGAGATCGGCAAGATCTGCCGGAAGGTCGCGCGCAAGATTGCCGAAGGTCATAAAGGGGGTATCAGGGTTTCGTTGAAGAGCGTGCACGAGTTTCTCGGCCCGCCGAAGGTCATTCCTGAAGAAGTATTGAAGAAAGATCAGATCGGGGTCGCAACGGGTTTGGCGTGGACCGCAGTCGGCGGCGATGTGCTGTTCATCGAAGCACTGCGCATGAAGGGTAAGGGAAACCTTGTTTTGACTGGCCAGCTCGGCGACGTGATGCGCGAGTCAGCGCAGGCTGCTTATTCCTATGCGAAGTCGCGCGCAAAAGACCTGGACATCCCCGAGGAAGACTTCAGTACTTATGACTTGCACATTCACATTCCCGAAGGCGCGATTCCGAAAGACGGTCCGTCAGCGGGAATAACACTCGCCACCGCGATGGTCTCAGCATTGTCGAGCCGGCCGGTTCGCAAGGATGTGGCAATGACGGGCGAGATCACTCTGCGCGGCAACGTGCTGCCGATCGGCGGCGTGAAGGAAAAAGTACTTGCAGCTAGACGCGCGCGGGTGACAACGATTATCCTTCCGCAGCAGAACCGTCGAGATCTCGAAGAGGTTCCGAAAGAGCCATTCAAAGACATACGTTTCGTGTTTGTTGACAACATGCGCCAAGTGTTTCGTGAAGCCCTCGGCGAAAAGGTGCTGCCTCCGGCCAGTCCGGCCCCGAGGCCACAGAGGATCCCGCAGGCCGCAAATGCGCGTCCGGCTTAGTTTGCCTGCTTGATTTTAATGCAGTCATGATAGTAGGAGAGCGAAAACAACCATCGAGTAGTGCGGTGAATCTCAGTCCCCGGTTGGACGTTTCCGCGGCTCGGCAAGTCGCATTACCCATTTCAAGGAGTGTTTCAGTGAGTTCTTCTAAGCGCAGCTATCTATCTGTTTTCTTGGGCGTCGTTGCGTTAGTTTTGATTTCTCAGGTCTCAGCCTTTAGTCAGGAAGTCAGTAACGTCTCGATCAAAAACTTTGGCCAGATGGATGACCGGTTTTTCCGTGGGGCCCAGCCAAAGGAAAATGAATATCGAGAGTTAGCTGCGCTCGGGATTAAGACCGTGATCGATTTGCAGATCGACACGCAGGACTATGAAAAGCGGAACGTCGAAGCACTGGGAATGAAGTATGTGAACATTCCGATGAGCGACAAGGATTATCCTGAGACGTCGAAGATCGATGAGTTTTTGAAGCTGGTTAACGATCCGACGACGGGTAAGTTTTACGTGCACTGCGCCGGCGGACGCCATCGCACAGGCGTCATGGGCGCTGTCTACCGCTTCAATCTCTACAACTGGAACTACGATCAGGTTTATGCGGAGATGAAGAAGTTCGACTTCTACACACGCTGGGGACACGGCGACATGAAGAAGTTCGTTCAGGACTACGCTGCGAACTGGCTGACCAAACAGGCGAACGCCACCGTCACCACGTCAACCGCCAATCAGAAATAATCAATCCGTTCTTCGATCCGTGTAATCCGTGGCCACTTTAACCACAGATTACACGGATTTTTATTGATACAGATACGAATAGCTCTTCTTCTGATCCCACTCAATCCCGCGAACATTCGGTCCGTCAATCGCCAGAATATCAGCGCTGATCTCGTCCGTACTTATCATCGGGCTCACATCAACCGCGTAAACAATACTTCCCGGTGAATCCTCCGTCGCCTCGCGGTCGATAGCTCGCAGCTCCTTATCGAAACCATGCTGCTTGAACACCTGTCGCAGCGCTCTCTGCGTCGAGACGACATTCGCCGTCGTCACCTTCAACTCCATCGAGCGAAACACCTGTTCCGGCTCGCGCCACTCCAGTATCCAAAGCACGATCAACGAGAAGAACGCCAGGACAAGCGCGAGATCCCAGCGACCAACGCCTGACGCCAGCCCCAGCGCCATGCTAATCAAGAGCACCGTGATCTCTTTCGGATCGCGAATGTTCGTCCGAAATCGCACGAGCGAGACTGCGGCGAAGATTCCAAACGCGCGTGCAGCGTTGTCGCCCACGATGATCATCAATGCAGCGGCGACGACGGCAAGCAAGATCTGCGTTTGCGAAACGTAAGGATTGCGTTTGAGTACGAGTATGCGTCTGCGAGGGCGATAGGCGAGCGCGGCGCCGAGCAGCGTGGCGAGAAGAAGCCGAAGCGAGAGTCGTCCCAGGGTCTCTGCCCACGTGGTGCTGCTCGCATGAGCTTCGGAATTGTCCGTGCCGAATAAGCGATCGATGATGTTATTGCCGGTTTGCGTTTGCCGTGTGGGTGACGCTTGGAGAACGGCATCAGGCGTCGGGCTCTGTCGCATTGCTTCCGGCGTTATGCGCCTGCCGTCCCCAAGAAAATAGACCACGAGCGCACTCACCAGAAGCACGCCCGTGAAGACGACTACAAGCGTTAATATCTCCCGCTTCCCGGTTTTATTAGCCACCCCTACTCACTTCTGCCGATCTGGACAGCGGGACGCAGGCTCAGGAGCTCGTTCGTGCGCTCGCGCACTTCGCCTGCCAGTAAATTGATCTGGCCCGGTGTGTAGTTCGCTGCGCGGAACGCATCGCGGAGCTGCGCGTCGCTGAGCTGCGACAGCAAACTCGCGATCCACTGCGCATCCTGAATCGAAATGTCTTTCATTAGCCCGCTGTTCTTTCCGCCGAAGTGCAGCACCACGCGATTGCCTTTAACTTTCTCGAAGAAGTTTGATTTCGCGTAGTTCGACGGATTGTTTCGGCTTCTCGTGAACCGCCAGAAGAGCGGCGTCGTGCTCGCGTGTCCAAACGTCGCGCCGAGATCGCTGATCGCGTAATGAAGCTCGTTGCCGTCTTTCAAAATCACGTTGTTCGCGTCTTTCAAGTCCCAGTTGTTAATCAACGCCATCATGATCTTGAGACCCTGCAACTCCGGCGTGCCGACAAACGGATTCTTTTTCCACTTCCACTCGCCCGCACGTTTCAGATTTTCAGGTCGTGCTTCAAACCGGACGTTGCTGAACGTTCCTTTACCGGGAATCGTGACACGCGGAACGAGATAGTTGACCTCGGTCAGGTAACCGAGACCGTAGAGCAGTCTGACTGCGGAAGTTTCCGATTGCGCTTCTTTACCGACCTTCGCCACCCACTCACGACCAGCGCCATCGCGCACTCGATACTTCTTCGAGTAACCACCTTTCTCTTCTTTGATGAACGTGATGCGACGTAGATCGGGACGCATCGCAGCGCCACCTGGGCCAAGAAAGAGATCGCGTGATGCGATGTCGTTCGGACGCTCCCACAGGATCGGAGTGCCCGTGAGAGCTTCTTTCTTTTTCTTCTTAGCCGCTAAACCAGTTTCGATTGAAGTGACACTTACCAGCAGCGCAAAGACGATCAGTGTTACAAGGTTCCTCTTATGATTCATCATGTTCCATCCTGTAAATCCTGCAATCTGTAAGCAGATCATTCACTCGCCGGCCGGCCAATAAAGTATTCCTGGCTATTGAACGGCTCTGCGCCGCGACCGATGGGTGCATACCTGCCATCAGGCTGCAATTCACGCGCTTTCGTGTTGTCACGCAAATAAGCGTCAAGCAACACGTCGCGCAAATAGCGTTTCGATTGGGGATCGGTTACAGGGGCAACAACCTCAATGCGGTGTTTCAGGTTTCGGGACATCCAGTCAGCGCTGCCGATGTAGAGCTCATCGTCACCACCATTTTGGAACCAGAAGACGCGGCTATGCTCGAGAAAACGACCAACGACGCTTCGCACCGTGATGTTTTCTGACAGACCCGGAATTCCGGGACGCAACATACAAATTCCGCGCACGATCAGATCGATCTTCACACCCGCTCGCGAAGCCTCGTAAAGCTTCTCGACGATCTGAAGATCTGCAAGACGATTGAACTTCGCGACGATCTGCGCTGGTCTGCCTGCGCGTTGATGCTCGATCTCGCGATCGAACAATGCATTCAGCTTTTCGCGTAGATCGATCGGCGCAACCATCAGCTTGCGATAGTCGGTCTGTTGCGAGAAGCCGGTGAGATAGTTGAAGAGCTCAGTAGCGTCACGGCCGATCGTGTCGTCGACAGTGAACATGCCGAGATCGGTGTAGGTACACGAAGTCGTTGGGTTGTAGTTACCGGACGCGACGTGAACGTAACGGCGCAGAGTTTCGCCTTCGCGTCTGACTACGAGCGTCAGCTTACCGTGTGTTTTGAGTCCGAGAATGCCGTAGACGACGTGAACGCCTGCGTGATCGAGTTTGCGCGCCCATTCGATGTTGTGTTCTTCGTCGAAGCGCGCTTTCAGCTCGATCAGGGCTGTCACCTGTTTACCTTTTTCGCTGGCGCGGATCAGCGCCGGCGGAATCGGCGACTCAGGACCAGTGCGATAGAGACAGATCTTGATGGCCATTACGTCAGGATCTTCAACCGCCTGATTGATAAATCCGGTCACGCAGTCGTACGTATCGTACGGGTGATGCAACAGCCGATCGCGTTCACGGATCGCGTCGAAGATGTTGTCATATTCGGTGTACCACGTGGGAACCGACGCAGTGAATGGCTCATCTTTCAAGTCAGGACGATCGACGTCGATGAGCTCCATCAAGTCCTGGACGTGCAGTGGACCATCAAAAACATAAACGTCGTCATGCTCGACATCGAGAGACTCGGTGAGATACTCGATCATGTCAGCGGGCATGTCCGGCGACACTTCGAGTCGCACTGGGGCGCCAAACCTTCGACGACGCAATTCTTCCTGAATTTGACTTAGCAAGTCTTCAGCTTCTTCTTCGCGGATCTCGATATCAGCGTCGCGAGTGACACGGAAAAGATGGCATGGACCAGGATTCATGCCGGGAAATAGCACCTGGATGTTTGCCTCGATAATCTCTTCGAGTAACACGAAACGATTTCCTGAGGCGCCGACCGGCACTAAGCGCGGTACGAGTGACGGAACCTTGATCCGGACAAACCGCGACGCTTCTCGTTTCCTGCGTCCAATAAGTTTTTCTTCTTCCGGCGCATGTACCATCAACCCGATATTCACGCTCAGCGGCGAGATGTAAGGAAATGGGTGATTAGAATCGACTGCCAGTGGCGTCAGAATCGGATAGACCTTTTCCATGAAGTAGTCTTTGAGACTCTCTTTTTCATGGCGCGACAGCGATTCATGCTGAATCAGAGAAATGCCTGCTGCTTTGAGTTGCGGCAATATCTCTTCGCGTAGACAACGAGCCTGCTGGTCGATCAGCACGAGAACGCGTTCGCGCGTTTTTCTCAACTGTTCCGCCGGCGTCAGTCCGTCTGGTGAAACGAGGTTGGTGTCTTCCAACTCCTCTTTCAAGCCCGATACACGAATCTGGAAGAATTCGTCGAGGTTTGAAGAGAAGATGGACAAAAATTTCAGCCGCTCGAGGAGCGGGTTGCTGTTGTCGAGTGCCTCTTCCAGCACTCGGGCGTGGAATTCCAGGAGGCTCAGCTCGCGGTTAAAGAAGAATTGCGAACGCGAAGGCACGACGCCGATCTCGGCGGGCCTGGGGAATTCATGAATTTTAGTTTTGACGACTGTAGACATAGGCTTTTCTGTTATCAGTTTTTTCAAATTTTGATTCTGACACACTGGGAGAACATGCCCTTGTCGGGAGCAGTGGCAAGCATCGTTCCGTCCGAGGTTACGAGGTTATCTGCGGGCTAAGAGTTGCTCTTTTAAAGGTTTAGCTATTTTGTTACGAAACAGGCTCGATTTTGCTCTGTACGGAATTGAGCCGCGGATCCACGGATGCTCATGGGATTTAATTAAGTTCATCTTCAATCTGTGGCATCCCGTGGCCGAGGCTTTTGCAACCAAAGCAGGTCCGCAGCGTGAACTGGTCACGTGGGTTTTAGTGGAAAAATTTACCGTTTGAGAGTGTGTTCAACTGTGGTGTTTGTTTGACACCCCAAAAAACCGTGTGGTAACCTCCGATGTGACTTTGGCTCCTTTTTCCAGCGAGTCCTGCATTGCAAGTCATAGGAGCCATTAGATACCGCACAAACTGAGGAGTAAGACGATTTGATTTCAACGAGTTTACCTCGTCTGAAGGCCTGTGTGGCTTTACTAATGGCGCTTGTCGCTTCGGCGGCTACTGTTGTCGCTCAGATTCCCGTCGCTTCATCGGCACGAACAATCCAATCAGAAGTTGAGCAGTCCGAAGGTCGCATTTCGCAGATCATGACGCGTGCGGAAGATCACTTCCGTCGGGGAAAGCTCAACCTCGAAGACAATAAGCGCGAACAAGCTCGCGAAGAGTTTGATAAAGCGATTGATTCGATTCTGGAGTCGGGCTTTGATGTGCGTGCGAGTCAAAAACTGCAGACGTACTATCTCGAGCTCGTCGAGCGTATCTATCGCGAGGAAGTTCCAACTCAGCTTCCAAATGCAGCGGTAAACACGCAACTGGTCGCTCAAAACACGCAGACGCAAGATCCGAAGCCAGCGCCTGCTCCGCAGATCGGATTTCGCGATCAGAAGTTTGAACCGTCGCCACTCGATGATTTGAGTAAACTGGTTCTTACCGAGGATGAGAAGCAAGTCTCGAATGCCGACATTCTCGCGTTGGAACAATCTCAGAAGAACGTCAATTTCACCTTCACTCTTAATCCGTTAATTCAGCAATACATCAATTACTACCAGTCGCGTGGCCGCTCCACGATGGAAAGTGGACTGCGCCGCTCAGGCCAGTACATGAGGCTCGCGCGAAAGATTTTCGCTGAGGAAGGTGTGCCGCTGGACGTGACCTGGCTGGGTCAGGTTGAAAGCGCGTGGAAACCGAAAGCAGTGTCGTGGGCGGCAGCGTCGGGATTGTGGCAGTTCATTCCGGGCACCGGCCGCATGTATGGCTTGCGCCAGAACGCTTACATCGACGAGCGGAACAGTTACGAACAGGCGACGCGCGCCTCGGCTCGTCACCTGAAAGATCTTTCGAAGCGCTATAACGGCAATTGGGAACTGGCGATGGCCGCCTACAATACCGGTGCGGGAAATATCGACCGGGCCATCTCGCGCGCCGGCACTGCCAACTTCTGGATGATCTATCCGTACATCGCGCAGGAAACACGCAATTACGTTCCGAACATCCTCGCGGTGATTTTGATCGCCAAGAATCCTGAGAAGTATGGATTCAAAGGAATCAAGTCTGATACGCCGATGTCGTACGACGTGGTGCAGGTTCCGACAGCGACCAGCTTGCAGCTTGTTGCGGACGCGACCGACTCCAATGTCGATTTCATCCGCAGCCTGAATCCGGAGTTGAAGCGTGACATCACACCGCGTGGCGATACGTACAATGTGCGCATTCCAGCGGGACGTGCGAAACAGTTTGCCTCTTTGATTCAGAGAATCACGCCGGACAAGCGTGAGACCGCGCGATTGATTTCAGTGGCGCCCGGTGAAGACTGGCAGACGGTTGCGAACCGAACCGGCTTCAACGTGGCCCAACTTCAGTCATGGAATAGCGGAGTTGATCTGAAAGGCGCAACGAAGATCGTCGCTCCAAGCAGCAGCGTCAAACTCACCAAGTGGGTGAGGTCGACGGCGGCGGCAACGACCGCGGGCGACATTCCAGCGGCTGGCCTAAATAAAGTTCGTGCTCGCAAGGGCGATACGATCGCGAGTATTGCTGCGGCGCGCAGCCTCGACGCCAACGACGTCGCCCGGTTGAACGGAATCCCGGTGAACTCTGAATTGAAAGCCGGACAGGAAATTAAAATCCCATCGACAGCGACTGCACCCTCTCGGCGTCGCTAATTTTTAGTAAAAGTTTGGTCCACATATTACGCAGATGCTTATGGCATCTGTGTAATATGTGGATGAAAATAAACCTCATAATCACGTTAGGAGCCGCCTCACATGCTCTTCAGAACACTCTCAGCCGCCGTCTACGGCATCGACGCTGATCTCGTCGACATTGAAGTCAACTTAACTCCGGTTCGTAGTGACAACGACAAGGAGCCGCCGGTCACGATCGTCGGTCTTCCTGATCCCGCAGTCCGCGAGTCGCGTGAGCGCATTCGTGCCGCAATTCAAAACTGCGGTCACTTCTTTCCATTTAAAAAGACCACGATCAATCTCGCTCCCGCGGATGTTCGCAAAGAAGGCGCGAGTTTCGATCTGCCGATCGCGTTGGGAATACTCGGCGCTAACGGCGAGCTCGCAGAGCGCGAGAATCTGATTCACGTTCTCTGTGTCGGCGAGCTTTCGCTCGATGGCCGCGTGCGAGCGATTAAAGGCGCGCTGCCCATCGCGATGCTGGCGCGTGAGAGCTCGATACGTCATTTGATCCTGCCGGAAGAGAATGCGACTGAGGCGGCCGTGGTGTCAGGCGTGAATGTTTATCCCGTCGCGGATCTGCGCAGCGCTGTTGGTCTGGTCGAGCAATTGCGGTCGCCGATGCCACCGAAGCCGATGAAGGTTGACGTTGAAGGGATACTCCGGCGCACAGGTCAATACAACGTCGACTTCAAAGAAGTTCGCGGCCAGATGTCTGCGAAGCGAGCATTGGAGATCGCGATCGCCGGAGCACACAACATTTTGCTGATTGGGCCACCGGGTTCAGGCAAGACGATGCTCGCGAAACGTTTGCCGACGATCATGCCGCCGCTCGAGTTCGAGGCTGCGCTCGAGTTGACGAAGATTCATTCTGTTGCGGGTTTGACTGGACGTGCCGGACTCGTCACTGAGCGTCCTTTTCGTTCGCCACATCACACGATCAGCGATGCGGGTCTGATTGGTGGTGGGTCGTTGCCGCGACCCGGCGAGGTTTCACTTGCGCATCATGGCGTGCTTTTTCTCGACGAGCTGCCCGAGTTTGATCGCAGCGTTTTGGAAGTCTTGCGGCAGCCGCTGGAGGACCAACAAGTCACGATCAGTCGTGCTTCGATGTCCTTAACTTTTCCCGCTTCTTTCATGTTAGCCGCCGCGATGAATCCGTGCCCTTGCGGTTTCTGGAATGACCCGACGCGCGAGTGCCGCTGCTCGCTAACTCAGATCCAGCGTTACGTTGGCCGCATCTCCGGTCCACTTCTCGATCGCATCGACCTTCACATCGACGTACCCGCTGTGAAGTTTCGCGAGCTGCGTGGCGAGACTGCTCCCGAAACAGATAGCTCTGCGGTAATTCGACAACGCGTCATCGCAGCACGCGAGCGACAACACCGTCGCTTCGCGGGCGAAAAGATCTTTTCGAACGCCGCCATGACGCCAAGCATGATTCGTGCGTACTGCCAAATCGATTCGCATTCCGAGAAGATGCTTGAAAACGCAATGAAACGACTGGGCCTGTCAGCCCGTGCTTACGATCGCATTCTGAAAGTCAGTAGGACCATCGCGGATTTGGAAGGTACAGACGTGATTAATTCTAACCATGTTTCTGAAGCTGTAGGTTATCGCTCGCTGGACCGAACGTACTGGACGTGAGCCTGAACTAAATCGGATCACGGCGACCAACCTGCACTTTGAAAGGGGCGGACACGGGGTTCCGCCCCTACAAACATCACGTAATGTATCGCACGCCCTTGTTACTTCCGCCGGCGCGATAATGCTCTCAATCGACGGACTTCCGTCTTGAGCTGTTCGATCTCCTTCTGCTGCTCTTTAATCGCATTGAGCATGGTCCAGAGGATCGGATCGTTGTTGACCTGCAAATAGCCGCTCTCGGTACTCGTAACGGCTTCCGGAATGATTTGTTGCAATGACTGAGCTCCAAACCCGACATGCTCTCCTTTTAAGTTGATACCGAGAGGGTTGTTCGGCTTGTACTCGTAGCGTATCGGTTGCAGTTGCATGACGGCTTTGAGTCCGCTGTTGAAGGGGCCTTTGATGTTCTTCAACCGCTCATCCGAAAATACTAACCAGTTTCCACCGCCGGCTTTGCTGGCTTCTCCGTTGACTGAGAGAAGTTGGTCGGGTGCGTTTGTGTTGATGCCTACCCTACCTCCGTTTGGCTGAAGGCTTAGGGGCCTCGTGGTGAAGGACACACCTGGCTCAAGAGCCTGGATCCAGCCAATGTTGTTTGTGGAGTCGGCGCCCATTGCCAAGGCCGTGTCAAGGCCGGCCGCGTTTATTTCAATACCACCGGCAGCACTGAACAGTGATGCTTTGTTGATTTCGAGTTTGGCTCTGGTTGGAGTGGCTGTGCCGATCCCGACGTTGCCGCTGGCTGCAATATCAAGGCTACTGGTTGCCGCACCTGGCCGGATGCGGAAGGGCAACGTGGAACCACCTGTGACATCGCGGACGAAGAAGTTAGCTTCATTCCCGGCGATGTCCCAGGTCTGAGCCGTAAAGCCACCCGAATTGTTTTGTTCGAGTCGAATCGCAGGAGTGTCGGTTGTATTCGCGTGGATATCCAACACCGGCGTGGCTGTCCCAACGCCGATGTTACCCGTGCTACTCACCCGTAGCGAATTAGCCGGCGCTCCGGCGTCAACCTCAAACACAATCGTGCCGCTCTCCGAATTGCCGGTGGCGCCCTGGTCCACAAATGCGAGAAAACTGCCGCCACCGCTTGCTGAGCTGTTGGCCCTAATTTGCCAGTTGTTGGTTGCGAAGCCCGCAGATGCGCTCGTGTCATCAAACTGGATGCGCGTGTTGTTCTCTTTCACTCGGAGTGTGTCAAAGCCAAAGACTTCGCCATTAACGCAATCAAGACCCACGCAGGCGCTACCCTGCACAATGAGATCGTCGGCAATCACAAAATCAAAAAAGGGATTAACTACCGGATGATGGGCCCGGAGACCACTCATCGCTACTCCAGCGGTCGGCTTGAAGATGCGCGGCTGGCCCAAGACGCTCGCAACTCGACGTGAGGTCTCTTCTTTCAAAGCTCCGCCGACAACAGCCGAACCATTCACGATTGAGAATCCTCCCGACTGGGTGAGTGGTTGAGCTGGTAATAAGCCGCGTTTGATGAAGTCGCGCGCCACGTCCTCGTCACCTTTTGCGCGTGCCTCTGAGAGTGCTGCTTTAATGTCAGACGAGATTGGAGCTGAGACGCGAAGTTCGTAAGTGTACTGACCATCAGGAAGCCCGGAGCCTTTCGAATCGACGAGCTTGAATTCAACGGATGAGGCAGCCTTATAGTCCTTGCGGAAGACTTGTCCGTCAGGGGCCGCCACCGTAACGGTCAATCCAGAGTTTGCGATGGAGACATCCAACTTGAGGCTTAGACCACCACCTGTAACTGTCGCTAGTTTTTTTTCATCCGTCTGCCCGAGGGCCAACATTTGGAAGCAGGCAAGGACAAGTACCACACGCACAATGGCGTGCACGCTTTTTAGATTATTCATTTGGGGAACCTCCTTTGAGAGTCGGCTTGGACGCCGAAGACACTAACGATTAATAAAAAGGCCTGAATTTCTGAACGAGGATTCAGAAGACGCGGCTTATGCTAGGGGGAGGCCGAACTGGACGGCTTGATATAGCAACCCACGGGTGTAAGTGTCAAGAAAACTTTTGCAGACGAAAAAAGTCCTTGGATATTGGGCGGTCTAAGGAGTGCTCGTCAAAAACCTAGGCCGCCAGACTAGAACGACCACGAGATATGAAACCAAAGACAGGATCAGGCAGCTATGCTCAGAGGAATCCAGACTCTATCGGTCTCGTGATAATCCATGTCTTGTGGTTTCTGGAATGATCCCACGCGCGAGTGTCGCTGTCGCTAACTCAGATCCAGTGCTACGTTGGTCGCATCTCCGGACCACTTCTCGATCGCATCGACATTCACATCGATGTACCCGCTGTGAAGTTTCGCGAGCTGCGCGGCGAGACTGCTCCGGAAACAGATAGCTCTGCGACGATTCGACAACGCGTCATCGCTGCACGATCGCGGATCTCGAAGCTGCGAAGCGATCAACTCCAATCACGTCTCGGAAGCTGTTGGTTATCGTTCGCTCGATAGAACTTATTGGACGTGAATTGGTCGGAGTAATCTGGGACAGGAATTACAAGATTTTCAGGATAAACATGTATATCTTGTAAATCCTGTCATCCTGTCATCCTGTAAAAGACTTACTTAATATCTCAGGGCGCTTGTCACCACGCCGCCTCAACACGTATCCTGCAACCCAAGCCGTACGAAAGTGTTGATTCGGCTGGGAAAATCGCTATTTTTAGGTCGGGTAAGGCAACGACGCGCGTGAGGCGCAGCATCACAGCCGCGTTTGAGGGTACTGACTTCCGCATCGCTTCCCCACGCGGGCATCCAGAGGAAACAGTGCAGCTCCCTTGAAACTCGCGGAAGCGTGAGATTCGTGCCAAAACAAGCCGGAAGTTGTGAGATTTCTTCCGAGCTTGCCCGAGTGGACGAGCACGTGACCGCAGCCGAAACCGAGACACCGCAAACTACAGATTATGCGCTGGCGCAGAAAGCCGCCAACGGCGACATGGCAGCTTTCGAAGAGCTTTACCAGCGTCATAATCGCCGCGTCTACTCGCTCTGTTTGAGAATGACCGGCAATGTCTCGGAGGCTGAAGACCTCGCACAGGAGGTCTTCATTCAGCTCTTTAGAAAAATTGGTAGTTTCCGTGGAGAATCCGCCTTTACTACCTGGCTGCACCGCCTGACTGTAAACCAGGTCCTCATGCACTTCCGCAAACGCGGCGTGCGTATGGAGCAGACCACTGAAGACGGCGAAACGCCGATTCAGATAGTAAAAGGCACGGAAAACCCCAATTCCATGCCCGTAGTTGACCGGATAGCGCTCGATAAGGCTATCGCTCAACTGCCGCCGGGATACCGGACGGTGTTCACGCTTCACGACATCGAAGGGCATGAACACGAGGAAATTGCCAGAATGCTTGGGTGTTCGGTAGGAACGTCGAAGTCGCAGCTACATAAAGCCAGAATGAAATTGCGCGGGCTTTTGAGGCAACAGAAAACCGAGGAATAGCCTCGAAGCTATGAGCCAGCGAATTAGTTTGCCAAAATGGCTCGGCTTCAACGCAGTCTTCCCTTGATTGATGACAACCGGAATAGGTTCTGTCAGAAAAAGCTTTGATTCGATTTGTGTGTGTTATGAGACAGAACGAAGGTGGTAAGCAATGAACTGCGAGACTTGTCAGGAACTCATCCACGATCTGATTGACGGATCGATTACCCAAAGAGATGAGTTCACTCTCGATACGCACCTCAGAGAGTGTTTGGATTGCGATAGCGTACGCCAGGACCTGGCGTCGATTGTCGACTTCTCCCGCACGCAACGCGGAGTATATGAAGCGCCGCCAAACGAGCAGGCGCTCTGGCTTCGCATTCGCAACACGATCGAGGCAGAACTCCCGAGTCGCGTCAACACGAATACAGAACGCCGTTCGTTCTTTAGCCGCTGGATGGGTCGTAGTTGGGAACTCTCGTTACCACAACTAGCCGCATCGGCTGTCGCGATCGTGTTGCTCGTGTCGCTCGCGACCGTAGTCGGGTTGCGTCGCTGGGGTGGTTATGGAACGCCGACCATCGTGGCGGGAACTCAGGCTGAAGCTACCAATTTAGACGATCGTTTCTTTCAGCGCCGTCAGGTAATTGACTACTGGAACCAGCGCGTCGAGCTGAACAAAGCCCGCTGGAGTCCTGAGATGCGCGAGACTTTCGAGCGCAACCTGAAAGTGATTGACCAGGCTGTCTCCGATTCGATGAGTGAATTGCAACGCAATCCCCATGACGAAGTCTCCGAACAGATGCTCAACGAATCGTTGAATGACAAGCTTGCGTTGCTGAAAGAGTTTTCCGATTTGTAATAGATTGTTTGTTTGATTAAAAGCCCCATCGTAATGAAATTTAGATTCTTAACTTCGCGTTCCTCTGTTCGCGCCGGTGTTCTCGCGATTGGTGCACTCCTTTCACTTTCTTCTGTCGGCTACGCGCAGGAAAAGATGTCGAAGCGCTATGCGGCCGGAAAAAATGTCCGTATCGAGTTGAGAAATATCTCCGGCACGATCGTCGTCGAATCGTGGAATAAAGACGAGATCCGTCTCTCAGCGACGATCGAATCGAAGGGCACTCACGTTACGCCGAAACAGATCAACGACAGTCTCGTCGTTGACGTGATGAGTGAGAACCGCGGCAAAGGCGACGTCGGCGACATCAACTTCAAGCTACAGGTTCCGGTTGATTCGTCCGTCGATTTGGAAACACGTCGCGGAAACATCAGCGTTGCGAACATTCGCGGTGGCCTGGTGCGCGCGCACGTTTCTTCGGAAGGCGACATCGAGCTCACCAATATCACTGCTTCGCATGTGGTCGCGCAGAACGTTATCGGCAACATATTTTATGACGGTGAGTTTCAGCGCTTTGGCACTTACGAGTTCAAATCAAACAAGGGCGACATCACGATTCGCATTCCGGGTGATTCCGCGTTTCGTTTAGAGGCGGCGTCGCCCGCGCGTAAGATTGCGTTGAACGACTTCTGGAACAAGAATTTCAAGTCGCAGGACGGAAGAAAGATCGTGGGCGACGTCGGCGACGGCCGCTCGTCTGTGTCGATTATTAATTTCAGTGGTCAGATCACTTTCTTGCGAAAATAACTTCGCAGCTCTAATGGCAAGCCTCATTACGGACGTTGCAATAAGCAACGTCCTTTTTTTGTTTTCGAATGCCGCAAACGACGCTACTATGCTTGGCGATGTCAAAAGCGAAAGCGATTCTATTCATCTCCATCGTGTTGAGTTTTGCTGGTCCAGTCTTCTCTCAAAAACCCGCTGCTCCTGAGATACAACTCCTGACGCGCACCACGCGACGGCAAGAGACGGTTCGTTTCTCATACGGCGGCACGGTAACGTTGATCGCAGCGCCGCGAGGTAACGTTACTGTTGAAGGCTGGTCGCGCAATGAAGTCGAGCTGACTGCCGATATCGAGCTGAAAGGTCCAACAGAAGCTGACCTGGACCAGCTTGCTAAAGTAAATAGTTTCGTTTTTGACGAAGATTTGAACCACCTTAGCGTGCTCACTACCGGCACGCACGATCGCGCTTACATGAAAAAAACGGCGAAGAATTTTCCCAAGACGCTGCTCAATCTGCCGTGGAAGATCGATTATAGATTGCGCGTTCCGATCAACACGGATCTTGAAGTGAATGCAGGGCACGGCACGTTGAAGCTTTCGGGTGTCGAGGGCGCTTTGCGTCTGAGTGCAACTGAAGGCGATACGTCTTTATCGCTTACTGGCGGCACTGTTACCACCACCGTCGCCGCCGGCTCAATTACTCTGAATATTCCGGCGCGGAGCTGGCGTGGCGCGGGGGCAGACATTCGCATTGCTTCGGGAACAATCAATGTCGATCTACAGCCCGGTTTCAGCGGCGACATCGATGCGGAAGTCCTGCGCACCGGCAAAATCGTCAACACCTTCGAAGGCCTCGCCTCACGGGAGAAACCCGGCATCACCGAGAAGACTGTGCGCGGACGCGCCGGTGCTGGCGGCGCATATTTCAAGTTCACAGTCGGCGATGGAACGGTGAACATCCGTCGCGCCGAGCAATAAAACATCCTGTAAATCCTGTTACATCCTGAAATCCTGTAAAATGCCGTTTCTTTTACAACATGAGCATCAAATCAGATAAGTGGATCCGCCGTATGGCCAAAGAGTACGGCATGATCGAGCCCTACGAACCCGGCCAAATCAAAGTCATTGACGGTAAACGAATAGTCTCGTACGGCACGTCGAGTTATGGCTACGACATTCGCTGTGCTGACGAGTTCAAACTCTTCACGAACATCAACAGCACGATCGTCGATCCGAAAGAGTTTGATGAGAACAACTTCGTCAACCTCAGAGGCGAGTCGGTAATCATTCCACCGAACAGCTTCGCCCTCGCGCGCACTGTTGAATATTTCCGCATCCCTCGCAACGTGCTCACGATCTGTCTCGGCAAGAGCACCTACGCGCGCTGCGGAATTCTGGTAAACGTCACTCCCTTCGAACCGGAATGGGAAGGCTATGTGACGCTCGAGTTCTCCAACACGACACCACTGCCCGCAAAGATTTACGCCAACGAAGGCGTCGCCCAGGTGGTCTTCTTCGAATCCGACGAAATCTGCGAAACCTCCTACAAAGATCGCGGCGGCAAATACCAGGGCCAACGCGGCGTCACGCTGCCGAAGATGTAGAGGATGCTACGTTTCAAACAACTCGATCCAAGAGCCGTGCTGCCAAAAAGGGGAAGTGTGCTGGCGGCGGGGTTGGATGTTTGTGGGATTGAGGATGTTGAGATCGCTCCTAAACAACGTGTGATGGCGCGTACAGGATTGGCGGTGGCGATTCCGCCGGGGTTTTATGGACGGGTGGCGCCGCGATCGGGGTTGGCGGCGAAGAATGGACTCGATGTGCTCGCCGGTGTGATTGATTCGGATTATCGAGGCGAGATTGTTTGTGTGCTCTACAACACGGGCGACGAGACCATCAAGCTACCTGCCGGAAGTAAGATCTGTCAGTTGATTATCGAACAGATCATCACGCCTGAAGCGACGTGGGCGACGGATCTCGATGAGACCGCGCGCGGCGCCGGCGGATTTGGATCGACAGGTTGAGTTAAAGTCTGATAATAAATAACTGCAGGGGCGGCACTCCGTGGCCGCCCATTTTTGTCAAAGAGTTTTCTACGAAGGAATAAATTTAAATTGAAGAATCAACATAAACCTCTCGCGCTATTACTCTCCCTTCTGCTGGTCACCTCAACCGCGCTCGGTTGGACGCAGAGCGCCGCACCGGCAACTACGCGCGCAGTGTCGGCCGCCGAAAAGAAACTCGTCGACAACATCACTGTCGCGAGTCTTAAAGAAACTGTAAACGCGCTTGCCGCCGACGACATGCAGGGACGCGGAACCGCTCAACCAGGCGGTGACAAGGCCGCCGCATACCTCGCCGATCGTTTTGCAAAGCTCGGTCTGAAACCGCTCGGTGACGGGAACACGTACCTGCAATCAATCAAGTTCAAAGAAACACAATTTCTACCGCAGACCGCATTCACTGTTGGCGAGCAGAATCTCAAGTTCGGAACAGATTATTTCGTGACACCGCCATTGAGTGGCGACAAAAACATCAAGGCGAAGATGTACTTCGTAGGTTACGGCCTTTCGGTTCCTGTCCTCAAGCGCAACGATCTCGGCGACGTCGATTTACGCGGAAAGATCGCCGTCATTCGTGATGGCCCACCACCTGAGATCAGCAAGGATCAATGGAAGAAAGCGCATGCGCAGATCAATGTGTTACGCGGGCTGATCCAGAAAGGCGTCTCGGCAATCGTCACTATTGGTGGGGACATGGAAACTCTCACGTTCTCCGAGCTCGCCGATTATTTGACGCGACGGCAGGTCGAGCTCGAGGGCGAGCAGGAGATGCCTGACTTCCTGCCGCCGTTCATAAGCATCAGCGAGTCGGCTGCGGAAAAGTTGTTTGCGGCGTCTGGAGTCACGCGAGCCGAGGCGTTCACCAAGGCCCAGAGCAATGAGTTCAGACCGATCGATCTCGTGCAAAACGGCAGCGTCACAGTGAAGCTCAAAAAAGCGAAAGGCGTTAGCAATAATGTGGTCGGACTACTTGAAGGCTCCGATCCGAAGTTGAAGGCGGAAGCGATTGTTTTCTCAGCTCACTACGACGCGTACGGTCTCTCAGCCGACAACCGCATCTATCACGGTGCTGCCGACAACGCGCTCGGAGTCGCCGAGATGCTGGCAATCGCAGAAAGCTTTTCCAAAACTGAAACGAAGCCGCGCCGCTCGATGATCTTTCTCGCGGTGACGGGAGAAGAATATGGCGGTTACGGGTCCGATTACTGGGTGAAGAACCCGACGTGGAAGATCAAGCAAGTCGCTGCTGACTTCAATCTCGACGGTATGGGCACGGAAGTTTATGGACCAGTCAAGGTGCTGGTGGGTTATGGCGCCGAGCATTCGTCGCTTGGCAGCTTGTTGAATGAAGTCGCGGCGGCGAGTGGGCTCAAAGTGATTCCGGATCCGATGCCTGAGGAGAAGTCGTTCTATCGCTCCGATCATTACTTCTTCGTGAAGAAAGGTGTACCGGGAATCATGATCCTTGGAGCGCCTGAGGGCAGTGTCGAAAGCTGGACTGACCGCTTGAAGAAGTGGGAAAAGACAGACTATCACCAGCCGACAGACATCGTTCGTCCCGATTGGGACTGGACAGGCCCACGCACTGTTGCGAGCATCATGCTGTTGATGGGACTGCGCGCAGCCAATGACGAGGCGATGCCGGCGTGGCTGCCGTCGTCGGTGTTCAATCGCGAACGCGGGACTGACAAACCCGCCCCACCCGAGCCATAAGATCCATCCACAGATTACACAGACAACCCTCACCAATCTGTGTAATCTGTGGATGCATTCATCCCAAAACGTTCAACCTCCTCCAAGTGCCACAGCTTTTGCATGAGACCCTATCAAAGCTCTCAAACCGTGCGATTTTGTTGAGCATTGTTTGAAGGTAATTCAGCGGTACGTATCATTTTCAGCCTTTCCCCTGAACGACTACTCGCTTGGCACAAAGTTTGAAATGCAGGCCCCAGGTCTGAAGGAGGAGAAGAGATGAGACCCATCAGAAAAACAATTTTCATGACGTTTGTATTAGCGCTGGTGACCGCCGGCATGGCCATGACTGGAATGGCCCAGTATGGCAACGACGCGGCCATTCGCGAGACCGTGCGGCGTATTCAGACGCGCACCGACTCGCTACAGCGCGCAGTGCAGAACGCTGCGGATCGAAACAACTATCGCGTAGACGATATCAATCGCTTGATCCTGGATTTCGAGAACGCAGCAAACCAACTCGACCGGCGGCTGGGAACGCGCCGGACAGGCACTTCGGATGCACAGATGCTTCTCGATCGCGGTGTGCAGATCGATACTTTCTTCGCGAACAATCGACTCGGAGCAGGCTCGCGCCGTGAGTGGCAGGCCATTCGCGCGGATCTCGATCAGCTCGCGAACTATTACAACCTGAACACGAATTGGAGCTCAGGTGGTGGCAGCATCGGCTCGGGCGGTTATGACAGGGATAACAACAACAACTACAACCTGAGCGATTTTCAGATGCGGCAGTTGATCGATCGTCTTAACGTTCGCTCAGCAACGTTTAGTCGCAACCTGCGCCAGGATTTAACGCGCTCGAGCAATCGCTACCCGCTCGACGAAGTTCGTCGCCAGCTAAGTGATTTCGAGACGGCGCTGGTTCAACTGCGAAATCGTGTGAACAGCCGGCAGTCGAGCTCGTCTGATGCGCAAAACGTTTTGGATCGCGCGGCGTACCTGAACAACTTCATCGCCGACAACCAGCTCTCGTACCAGACCGAGAACAACTGGAGCTCGCTGCGAACAGATCTCGATCAGTTAGCAGGCGCATACAGCATCGCTTGGAACTGGTCGAACGTGCCGGGCAGTAATTACCCGGGCGGTAATTTCCCTGGCGGTTCACGAAGGGATTTGAACGGAACGTTTCGTCTAAACGTGAGTCGGGGCGACGACGTTCGCACGGCCGTTGATAATGCGACGCGAAACCTGTCGTTAGCTGAGCGCCAGCGCGTGTACGACTCGCTGCTGAGACGCTTCGATCCACCGCAGCAGATCGCGATCGATCGTCGTGGAACCTCGGTGACGATCGCTTCGACTCGCGCGCCGCAAATCAGCTTCGTGGCCGATGGTCGCGAGCAGGTTGAGCAGACGCCGCAGGGACGCAGTGTTCGTGTCCGTGCGAATTTTGCGGGCGATGCTTTAACGATCACGAGAACGGGCGAGCGCTCAAATGACTTTACCGTCACGTTCGATCCGTCAAGCGATGGTCGTGAGCTAATAGTCACGCGGACGCTCTACAGCGATCGCGTAACACAACCGGTTACAGTCAGGTCCTACTACGACAGGACTTCTGACACCGCGCAGTTGAACATTTACGACACGAATCGCGAGGGCACGGCCGGTGTTGGTGACGTGGCGACGGGCAGCTTCATAATTCCGAATGGAACCGAGCTCGTCGCGGTGCTGAACAACGATCTGTCAACGCAGAACGTTCGCGAAGGCGATCGCTTCACAATGACGGTTCGATCGGGCCAGTATGACGGTGCGACGATTGAGGGTTCAGTGGTGAGCATAAATCGTGGCGGCCGCATTTCCGGGCGCTCTGAAATGACGTTGGACTTCGACACGATTCGGACGCGAGACGGCAGGAGCTACCGCTTTGCCGGTATTCTCGAATCTGTTCGTACGACGAATGGTGATGTGGTCCGTGTTGATAACGAAGGCGCGGTTCGCGACAGCGACCAGAGCAGCAAGACGATTCAACGCACGGCCATCGGTACTGCGGTCGGAGCCATTATTGGTGCGATTGCAGGTGGCGGTAAAGGCGCGGCGATCGGCGCAATAGTGGGCGCTGGAGCCGGTGCAGGATCGGTTTACGTCCAGGGTCGAAACGATCTTGATTTGACTGCCGGAACTGAGCTAACCGTGAGGGCCACAGGGCCGCGAGGATAGCGCAAAGAGTTATCCACAGATTACACAGACATTAAAAATCTGCGTAATCTGTGGATGCTCTAGTTGATGGTGATCGAGGCGGGTTGCGGAAGGCGCTCGATCGTCAACGTGAGCTGTTGACCGGAGCGCACCGGACGCTTGTCAGGAGTTTGGAAAAACAGAAAACCGTGGCGACGCGAATCTCCTGACGACAGCGGCGTCTTTAAATCAACAGCATACGCGCCAAACTCATTCTCAAACTGCTTCCGCGAATTCGGATTGTAGGCGTAGACCCCATTCGCCTTCATGATTCTCGAAACCGCACTCTTCGGTGACAGTAGTTTCCATTCTTTATTTTCACTATCACGCAGCCGAAGCCGTGCCCGCTTGATCTCTACCGGCACGCCGCTCTGAAACGCCAGCTCGACGCGTAACGCCAAAACACCGCTGAGCGGCAGGTTCGCTTCGAAGAGCTCCTGGCTCTCTTCATCTGTCAGCAAAGGCGCGACGCGAATCGTTACACCGCCTGCGTCTGCGCTGCGCGTGCTTGCAGGCATCGGCGGCAACTCAGTAACCGGCTTCACTTTGTAGAGCGAGGCGGCGGTACACGACGCTGAACCGAGGGCAGCTAGCAGGAGCAGGAAAAGTGCGGGTCGGGTCATGGCGTCAATTTACACTATGTTACTATCTGCCGAAACCATGATTAGACCGTTCCGTGGGGTTCACCCGCAGATTCACCCGACCGCGTATGTCGACCCCAGCGCTCAAGTGATAGGCGACGTACACCTCGGAGAAGAGGCTTCAATCTGGTGCAACTGCACCGTGCGCGGCGATATTCATCACATTCGCATAGGCGACCGCGCCAACGTGCAGGACAATTCCGTGATTCACGTGCGGAATGGCACGCATCCCACGATACTCGAAAACGAAGTGACCGTGGGCCATAGTGTTACTCTGCACGGGTGCTACGTCGAGCGTGGATGTTTGATCGGAATCGGCGCGATCCTGTTGGACGACGTACGCATTGGTGAGTTGTCGCTGGTTGCTGCCGGATCGCTCGTGAGTCCAGGCACGATCATCCCGCCGAGATCGCTGGTCATGGGATTTCCGGCGAAGGTGAAGCGCGCGTTGACGGATGAAGAGGTGGTTGGCCTCGAAGTGTTTTGGAAGAACTACGTGGAGTACACGCAGGAGTACAGGAAAGAGATGATGTTGTAAGAAAATTTCGACTGAAGGACTTTAAATGACTCGTTTCTCAAAATTAATTTTCACGTTAGCTGTCTTGATTTGCGCGAGCGTGCCTGTTTTTGCACAAACTGACAACCCGTTTCTCCTCAAGCGAGGCGATAACGAGTGGGGGTTCTGGGCCGGCTTTTCACCGAAAGCAACCACGATTTTCGAAGGCCTCCACGAGGACGAAGCTGAGGATCGCAAATTCTTCATCGGCGCGCTGCGCTATGGCCGCACGCTTGCCGCTAACAACTCGCTCGCATTGCAATACACGGTCGACGTTGTTCCAGTCGCAGTAGCCACGGGTGTGATCGTCTCGCGCACTACGAGCCCGACTGGCGTCGATACATTTCGACGCGAGACAGCGTACGGCGCTGGATTCACGCCCTTAGGTTTGCAACTCGACTTCGCAAACGGCAGGAAGGTCCATCCGTTTGTTCACCTAAACGGAGGCTTACTTTATTTCAACAAAGACGTGCCGATCGAGGATTCAGGACGTTTTGCTTTTGTCGGTGAAGCGGGCGGCGGCGTGCGCATCTTTACTTCCGAGCGTCGTGCGGTAAATATCGGTGTCAGGTTTCATCACATCTCGAATGGAGATACGTCGGGTTCGAATCGCGGCCTGAATCAGTTTGTGATTTACGCCGGTTTCTCGGTTTTCAAGTAATGCCTTCAGCGAAGACGCAACCAGCGCGCGGTATGCGCGACTTCCTGCCCGCAGACGTTCGCAAACGCGAATACGTCATCGATCTGGTCAAGGAAGTTTATGAGAGCTACGGTTTCGAGCCACTCGAAACGCCGGCCGTTGAAAACATCGAGACGTTGATGGGCAAGTATGGCGAAGAAGGGAACCAGCTCATCTTCAAAATACTCAAGCGAGGCGTGCACGAGTCAACGGGCGAAGCCGATCTCGCGCTGCGTTACGATCTGACTGTTCCCCTCGCGCGCGTGGTTGCGGAGTATCGCGACAAGCTGCCGAAGTTTTTCAAGCGTTACCAGATTCAACCTGTGTGGCGCGCAGACCGGCCTGCGCGCGGACGCTATCGAGAGTTTTACCAGTGTGACGTCGACGTGCTGGGCTCGCGTTCGACGATTGTCGAGGCGGAGATCTGTAGTGCGGCAACTGAGGTTTTATCACGGCTCGGCTTTAAAGATTTTTGCCTGCGAATCAATCACCGGAAAGTCTTGACTGGAATTCTCGGCATCGCCGGCGTCGCGCTGGACAAGCATGAATCGGCGCTCATCGCGTTGGATAAGTTAGACAAGATCGGCAGCGAGGGAGTCAAGAAAGAGTTTGAAGCGCGCGGCGTTGCAGAGACTGCGGGTGATCGATTGCTAACGTTCTTCTCGGCTTTGTCTGAGCTCGAACACGCCGCCGAGATCGTAACTGAGGACAACGCGCAGCAAGCGTTTAATAAAGCGGTGCTGGGCCGCATTGTCGAGTTTGTGAAAGACAACGAGCTGGGCGCGCAGGGCGTCGATGATTTGCAGTCGATACTGGATTTCGCGGACGTGATGGGTATCGGACATCGTGTGAAGATCGATCCGACTCTTGCGCGTGGACTTTCTTACTACACCGGCACGATCATGGAGATCAATGTGAAGGATCTCGCGGGGAGTCTTGGTGGCGGTGGCCGCTATGACAACCTCGTCGGGATGTTTCTCGGGCAGGATATTCCCGCATGTGGGTTCTCGCTGGGTCTCGAGCGCATACTCGTCGTGATGAATGAGCGAGACATGTTTCCGCCAGGGTTGGGTTCGTCGCCGGCTGATGTGATGGTGGCGATTTGGAATAAAGATGGTGTGGCGGAGTCAATTAAGTTGGCGAGGGAATTGAGAGCCGGAGGTCTGTCGGTTGATTTGTACACGCAGGCTGATAAGCTCGGGAAACAGTTCAAATATGCGTCGTCGATTGATGTGCCGTTCGTTGCTGTGATTGGCGAAGAGGAGCAGGCGAAGGGGCTAGTGGCGATCAAGGATATGCGGAGTGGTGAGCAACGTACGGTTGAGCGCGCGAAGGTGGCGGAGGTTGTGAAAGAAGGATTAACAAATGTCCAGTGAAGATATAGTTCAGAACTATCATATGGATGCCGTGTCGGCGATGCGGGCGTACAAGAAGCTCGCGGAGAAGGCGATTGCGCAGTTGAAAGACGAAGAGTTTTTTGTAACTCTCGACGAGGAAGCAAACAGCGTCGCCGTGGTCATGAAGCACATGGCCGGGAACATGATCTCGCGTTGGACTGACTTCCTCACTTCCGACGGCGAGAAACCCGATCGCAATCGCGATATGGAGTTTGTCATCGACGCGGCGACCACCAAAGACGACGTGCTCGCGTACTGGGAACGCGGCTGGAAATGTGTGATTGATGCGATCGAGCCGTTGACTCCGGAAGACTTCGAAAAGACGGTGTTGATTCGCGGTGAGAAGCACATGATCGTGCAGGCGATCAATCGCCAACTGATGCATTACGCTTATCACATCGGCCAGATCGTTTTTCTCGCGAAGCACTTCCGTTCAGCGGAGTGGAAATCGTTGAGCATTCCGCGAAATCGCTCGGCAGACTTCAATGCCTATCTAACCGCGCAGCCACCGGCCGTCGCCGATCGAGAGAAGCAGTTCGACGCTGCTGCCGGATTTGCAGAAAAGAAATGAACGCCCACATACATCACGTGAACGTCACCGTTCCGAAGTCGCTCGAAGATGCGGCGAAGCATTTTTATGGCGTGGTGATGGGACTTGAAGAAGTGCCGAAGCCGGAAGGCTCGCGCGGACGCGGCGGCGCGTGGTATCAACTCGGTCCGATGCAATTGCATCTGTCGATCGAAGCACCGTTAGGCGAGAACTGCATCAGCAAGCGACACGTTTGTTACGCCGTCAGTGACCTCGCTCAAGCTGAGGAACGGTTTCGGAATGCAGGCGTCGAGATCACACCCGACGATTTGCCAACGCCCGGCTGGTCGCGGTTTTATGTTCACGATCCCGGTGGGAACCGTTTAGAAATTGCTCAGGCTGTTTAGCCTCGAGATTTTATGCTCGATAACTTAGGAAATTTAGAACGCACACATTCGTGTGGACAACTGCGCGCTCAGGACATCGGCAAGCGAGTCGTGCTGATGGGTTGGGTCGCAAAACGTCGTGATTTTGGCGAGCTCACTTTCGTCGACCTTCGCGATCGCGACGGTATCACTCAAGTCGTTTTCAATGCGGAAGACGCGCCGGAAGCGCACACGAAAGCCAAGGATCTGCGCGGCGAGTATGTGATTGCGGTCGGAGGCGAAGTTCTGGCGCGTGCTGAGAACACACGCAACCCGAAGCTCGCGACTGGCGAGGTCGAAGTCCACGCACGAGAGTTGCTAACACTCAACGATGCGCGCACACCGCCGTTCCAGCTCGACGCAGCACCCAGTGCGCTCGCGAGTGAAGACCTGCGGCTGAAATATCGCTATCTCGATCTACGCCGGCCGCAGTTGCAGTCGAACCTGCTTCTTCGTCATCGCGTGACGAACGAGATTCGGCGTTTCATGTCGGCGCAGGGTTTCACCGAGATCGAAACGCCCATCATGATCAAGTCCACGCCCGAAGGCGCGCGCGATTACATCGTGCCGTCGCGTATTTTTCCGGGCAAGTTCTTCGCCCTACCGCAGTCGCCACAGCTCTTCAAACAGTTGTGCATGATCGGCGGTCTCGATAAGTACTTCCAAATCGCGCACTGCTTTCGTGACGAAGACTTGCGCGCCGATCGCCAGCCGGAATTTACACAGCTCGACGTCGAGATGAGCTTTGCGACGCTCGACCAGATCTACCGTTTGATTGAAGGTCTGTTTGCGTCCGTTTTCAAACTCATCAACGTCGAGCTGCCGGTTCCTTTTCCACGCTTCACGTTTGCAGAAGTGATTCGACGCTTTGGCTCAGACAAACCGGACCTGCGCATTCAGGGAGTGGAGTTGCAGGATCTCGCCCACGCTGTCGAAGGCACTGAGTTTCCGCCGTTCGCGTCTGCATTGTCGTCCGGCGGACAAGTGAAGGGAATCGTTGTTCCGGGCGGCGCAAGCCTCTCGCGTAAAGTTCTCGACGAGTTGCAGGAGTTTGCAAGGCGTTACGGAGCGAGTGCGCTGGCGTGGATTAAACTCGGCGATGAAACCACGTCGTCACTTTTGAAAGCTCTTGGCGCTGACGTTGTAGCGCGCATGGCTGAGGTTGCTGGCGCGAAGAAAGGCGACGCCGTTCTGATCGTTTCCAGCAAGCCGAAGATCGTCGCGGCGAGTTTGGGTGCGCTGCGAAATGAGATCGCGAAGCGTGAAAACCTGATTCCCGCGAACGTCTACGCGCCGCTCTGGGTGACTGACTTTCCGATGTTCGAGTTTCACGAAGAGGATGGTCGTTACTACTCAATGCATCATCCGTTCACGTCGCCGGTCGATGAAGATCTGGAGCTATTGCAGCGAGCGGTCGAAGGCGGTGAAGCGAATCTGCTCGGACAGATTCGAACCAAGGCTTACGATCCCGTGATCAATGGCGTCGAGATGGCGAGTGGCTCGATTCGTATTCATCGACGCGACGTTCAGCGTCTCGTCTTCAAAGCACTCGGAATGAGCACGGAAGAAGCGCGCGAGCGATTTGGTTTCTTCCTCGACGCGCTCGAATACGGCACGCCGCCACACGGCGGCATCGCGCCGGGAATCGATCGGCTGATGATGGTCCTCGCCGGCACTGACAACATTCGCGACGTGATCGCATTTCCAAAAACAGCCTCCGCCGCCGATCTGATGATCGATGCGCCGGGGGAGGTCGATCCGAAACTTCTGGAAGAGTTGCATCTGCGAGTCGTCGAAGATTGACCATGCCGCTGCTTCAACTCCGTCGTGAACATGTGGACGCGATGATCGCCCATGCTCGCGAAACGGCGCCGGAGGAGTGTTGTGGATTGATTGGCGGAATCTCAGAAGCGCGGGCAGTCACGCTTTATCGTCTTCGCAACGTTACGCCGCATCCCGAATCAGCTTACGAAGCCGCACCTGAAGATCTCTTTGCCGCGCAACGTCAGATGCGCGAGCGCGGCGAAGATCTGCTGGCGATCTATCATTCACACCCGCGCGCGTCCGACCCGAGTCCGTCGGAGACCGACGTCCGCCTCGCCTACTATCCAACGGCCAAATACCTGATCATCGGCCTCGCCGGCATGGAGGCCGTCATCAAGGCTTTCTCTATCTCCGAGCGGGAGCATCGCTGGCAACAGGTTGAGTATGAGATCGCAGACTAGTAATATTACCCCAGCTTAAATGGAAACGAAGAAGAGCAAATACGACACTAACCCTCTCGACCCGGACGTTGAACGGAAAGCAGAGGACGTCTGGGGCGACCTCGGCGGCGTCACGCAGCAAGTGGGCGGCACGACGCAGCAAGTCAGCAACGAACCGCCCCGGCCTCAGAACGTTGAGGACGCGCGAAAGAACGTTTACTCGGAAGCGCCAACTCGTCGTTACGACAATCCACCTCTCGAAGCTCCATACCCGTCGATCTTCGTTCCCCCGACTTACGCTCCGCCGCCGGCGCAGTATCAATCACGAGAGAACATCTACCAGCCCCCGGTAAGCGCTCCATCCTCGCGGCCGATCCGTGGCATCGGCATCTCGGAGAAATGGGCCTCGATGCTGCCCTATGCGCCGTTTTCTATCGGACTCGTGGTTAGTTTGCTCGAGTTGTTCCTCGTGCCGCGTAGCGAAGGGAAAGTTCGTTACCACGCGTCACAAGGCGTCGCACTCCACATCGCGATACTGATAGTCCAAACGATTTTCAGCGTCATCAGCATGTTGACCGGCAGTTCACTCGGGGGGACGCTGTTCAAAGTAGCAGCCTTTGCGTTTCTGATTATCTCGATGATTCGCGTCGGGAAGGGCGAGCCGCATCAGATAACCCCGCTTGCCGAACCCGCTCAATGGTTTAACAAGCATATCGAGCCTCGCAATCGGGGCTAAATCCCATCTGGCATTTTCATTGCATTGTTCACTTGCCCTGATCGGTTAGTCGCGAAATATGCGATATTTACGAAGTGAAACCGATCTTTGGCAGGTAGATCTGCGTTTCGTTTTGGTGCAACACTCCCCGAAAAGGACGAATTGCCGATTTCCAATTAGGCAATCGTAATCGGCAATGGAGGTAATAAAATCGATGTTTAAGAGACAAACCTTAATCGCGTGGCTAACGCTCGTGGCGATCAGCGTGATGCCGTTCACGGCGCTTGCGCAGACGCAAATCAAATATCACAGCAACAAGTACAGTATTCAGGACGACATCAAACTCGGCCGCCAGGCGGCGCAGGAAGCTGAGAGCCAGTTTCCCTTGCTGCGCGATCAAGAAGTGCAGAGCTATGTCGAGAGTGTGGGACGCCGGCTCGTTACGAGCATTCCACAGGAATTTCAACATCCCGAATTTCAGTATTACTTCAAAGTCGTAAACGCGAGAGACATCAACGCGTTCGCGCTTCCCGGTGGTCCAATGTACGTTAACCGCGGGATGATCGAAGCGGCGCGTACGGAAGGTGAGATGGCGGGCGTGATGGCGCACGAGATCAGTCACGTTGCGTTGCGACACGGCACGGCGCAGGCGAGTAAGGGGCAAAAGTACAGCATACTCGGCGGCATTGCCGGCATCGCTGGAACGATTCTCGGTGGCCCAGGCGTTGGCCAGCTCGCACAGGCTCCATTTGCGGTTTACCTGCTGAAGTTTAGTCGTGAATACGAAACTGAAGCTGACATTCTTGGTGCGCAGATCATGGCCCGAGCCGGTTACGATCCGCGTGACCTCGCCAACATGTTCCAAACAATCGAGCGACAAGGCGGCGGTGGCGGTGGGTTCTTGAGCGATCACCCGAGCGCGAGCGATCGTTATGCGCGCATCAACCAGGAAGCTCAGTCTCTGCGCGTTAACACTTCAGCTTCCCGCGACTCGCGCGCGTTTGCGCGTGTTCAGGAGCGTTTGCGTGGCTACGGGGCCGCGCCGACGATGGCTGATATTCAACGAAGCGGACAGCGTTATCCGCAAGGTGAGCAGACCGGCAACTATCCGGATAGTGCGCCGACTGGACGCGTATCGTATCCGTCGGGTCGTTATCAGAGCGTTTCGATCTTCAACGGCGGTGTGAATGTGAGCGTGCCGAACAACTGGCGGCAGGTCAACGAAGGTAATTCGGTTTGGTTTGTGCCCGAGGGCGCTTACGGTCAGTACAACGGCCAGGCGGTTTACACGCACGGCGTGAGCTTTGGCGTCGGGCAAACAAATAGCCGTAACTTGCAGGGTGCGACTCAGGAGTTGATCAATAACTTCGCGCAGGGAAATAACAACCTGCGCACGAGCGGTGGTTATCAACGAAGCACGCTCGACGGCCGCACGGCGCTGTGGACGACGCTGACGAACGTTAACGAAGCAACGGGCCGTCCGGAGACCATCAGATTGATCACGACGCAATTGCGTAACGGGTCAGTGTTCTACATGGTCGCGGTCGCGCCGCAGAACGAACGCGGGTTCGATACAGCATTCAATCAGGTGCTGCAATCAATCCGAATCAACGACTGAGCCCGCGAAGCGGGCGTCAGCATAAAGCCTGGGGCGCAAGCCCCCAGGTTACTCAATAAATAGACAAAGAGCCCCGAAGCGGCCGACAGCTGCCGCCCGCTTCGCGGGCTCAATCGCTTTTTGTAATCTTGATCCTGGGGCTGGCGCCCCAGGCTTTATGCTGTCGGCCGCTTCGCGGGTTATTTCTTTTTTGCTTCCTGCCACAACTCTTCCAGCTCATCGATCGACGTTTGATCAAACGCCTGGCCGCGCTGGTGAAGTGAGTTCTCGATGTGTTCGAATCGCTGCCTGAATTTCCGATTCGTTAACTTCAACGCGGCTTCGGGTTCGACCTGCATGTGTCGCGCGATGTTCGTCGCTGCAAACAAGAGATCGCCCATCTCTTCGCGCACGCGCGCGTGATTCGCTTCGTCTTTCAACTCCACGTGATCTTTGATCGCCGCACGCAGCTCGCCGATCTCTTCCTGTAACTTATCGAAGATGTCGTCGATAGACTTCCAATCGAAGCCCACGCGAGCGGCTTTCGTCGATAACTGATGCGCTTCCATCAACGCGGGCGCTTTCGACGAGACACCGGTCAACAACGACGTGTTGGTGTTTTCAGTTTTGCCTGACGCACGCCGTTCCTCGGCTTTCATGGTTTCCCAGTTGAGCAACACAGTCGCAGCGTCATTGGCTTCAACGTCACCAAACACGTGTGGATGGCGTCGCACCATCTTGTCGTGAATCGCAGTCGTGACGTCGTCGATCGTGAACTCATCGCGCTCCTTCGCGACCTGCGCGTAGAAGACGATCTGAAACAACAAATCGCCAAGCTCATCACACAATTCGCGGGGCCGGCCTTCACGCGCGTCTTCGACCGCTTCAAACGCCTCGTAAGCTTCTTCGAGCAGCATCGGCGCGAGCGTAGCGTACGTTTGCTCGCGGTCCCATGGGCATCCATTTGGCGAGCGGAGGCGAGCCATAAGTGCGACTAAATCGTTAAATGTTGCGGGCATGGTATTAGTCTACACCGCATGCGTGGCAAACGCCTTTATGGTTTAATAACGTCATGCAAGAAGAGCAACCCAATTTCAAAGTTACGGACCGAAGACTGTTTAATCCAGACGGCAGCCCACGCGATCTGCCCCCTGAAGAGAGGGCGGAACCACAGCCAGCTGCGGAACCTGAAACGGCCGCAGCCGCTCCCGCCGCCGAGGAAGCACAAGCGACACCGGAACCGGAAGTTTCAGCAAGCACTGAGCAGGAATCACCGGCGGCAGAAGACGAGTTCACTGAAGAAGATCTCGCCGACGCGCGCGATCCGGCGAGTTTTATGAGTTTCCTAATGATGCTGGCTCAGAATGCCGCCTCTACGCTCGGTATGGTGGAACACCCGGTAACGCACCAGCGTGATGTCGATATCGACGCGGGCAAGCACTGGATCGACGTCCTGGGCATGTTGCAGAAGAAGACGAACGGAAACCTGACGCCGCAGGAGAAGCGAATGCTCGAGGGGCTACTCTCAGACCTGCGAATGCAGTACGTTTCGCTCGTCAACTCGCCGCAGCAGGCGAAAAGATTCACCGGGAGCGATATCACTGGGGGGAGATGAAGCTTACCTTTTTAGGTACGGGAACCTCCACCGGCGTGCCGTCAATCGGTTGTGAATGTGAGACCTGCATCTCAGACGATCCTCGCGACAAGCGTCTGAGAGTTTCAATCATCATCGAACATGCCGGGCGCACCGTGCTGGTCGATACGTCTGCCGACTTTCGACAGCAGGCGTTGCGCTTTGGACTGAAACATCTCGATGCGGTTCTGATCACTCACTGTCACGCCGATCACGTTTTCGGGCTCGACGATATTCGCCCGCTCAACTTTCGCTTTGGCGCTTTGAGTGTCTTTGCGAATGAACGTGCGTGGGTGGATATCAAACGTATCTTCAAATACATCTTCGAGCCTTCACACTTCGGTGGTGGTCTACCCGAAGTGATTCCCAATATCGTGACGCCGGGTGGGAGTTTCTGCGTCGGCGCAGAGCTCGTGATCACGCCGCTCGAGGTGATCCACGGCCGCTTGCCGGTGATGGCTTATCGCTTCAACGATTTTGCATACCTGACCGATCTCAGCGAGATCCCGCGCGAGACAATCGACGCGCTGCAAGGTCTCGACGTGCTCGTACTTGATTGTTTGCGGTTCACAGAACACCCGACACACTTGTGGGTCGATAAAGCTTTACGCTACGTGGACCAGCTAAAGCCGCGACGAACTTTCTTTACTCATATTGCCCACGACATCAAGCACGCTCGCGATTCAGCGCGTCTGCCCGCGGGTGTCGAGTTTGCTTACGACGGATTGGTAGTCGAGTGATTTCGAGTTGTGCGGCTCTGCTTTTAGCCTGCGACGCAGGCGTCTGTTGCGCGATTCTTAGCCTGCGAAGCAGGCGTTAGCATAAAGCCTGGGGCGCAAGCCCCAGGATCGAACGTAAAACCCACGTCGAGCCCGCGAAGCGGGCGACAGCGTCAGGGATCAGGGGCTGTCGCCCGCTGTCGCGGGCTCTGCCAAATTTTTGTTTCGTGATCCTGGGGCTCGCGCCCCCGGCTTTATGCTGACGCCTGCTTCGCAGGCTAAGAATATGCCTGGTAGCGCAGGCTACGAAATTCCTATGCGTCTCTTTCACGGAACTGACAACGCCGAGATTCAACGACCAACCGTGCTCACGCTCGGCGTGTTTGACGGTCTGCATCTCGGTCACCAGTTGATCGTGCGTACCGTTGTCGAGCGTGCGCGTGCACTGGGTGCGGTGCCTACAGTGATCACATTCGATCCGCATCCGCGCGCCGTGTTGCATCCGGAGTCGGCCCCGCCACTGCTGCAAACGTTCGACCAGAAGATCGAAGCGTTGGGTGTTCTCGGTATCGAACAGACGATCGTGGTGCGCTTCACGGAAGAGTTTTCGAGGATTCGCGCCGAGGATTTTCTTAGCGATGCGGTTGTCGATCGATTGCACGCGAAAGAGGTCTATCTCGGTAAGGGCTTCGCGTTTGGGCACAATCGCGAGGGGAATATCGAGCTGCTGAAACGCATGGGCGAGGAGTTCGGTTTTGTCGCTGGGGAAGTGCCGGAGGTCAAGCTGCGTGGT
This sequence comes from Pyrinomonadaceae bacterium, assembly GCA_036498585.1. GTDB lineage: Bacteria > Acidobacteriota > Blastocatellia > Pyrinomonadales > Pyrinomonadaceae > PSRF01. The sequence continues at coordinate 61,825 of DASYFE010000187.1, forward strand.
TGTCGCGTCAGCTCCAGCAAGATTCGCCAATTGCTGGCTGCCGGCCAGGTGAATCTTGCGCGACGCATGTTGGGCCGTCCTTATGGTGTTGAAGGACGCGTCGAGCGAGGCGCAGAACGCGGGCACAAGCTGGGTTTCCCGACGGCCAACCTCCACCCACACAACCGCGTCATACCCCGGAATGGCGTTTACGTCACCGGCACGTTGATTGATGGACAATGGCGGCGGAGCGTGACGAATGTGGGCCTGAGACCGACGTTTGGGGACGCCACGGAACCTTCGGTCGAGACCTACGTAATGAACTGGGACGGCGACCTTTACGGCGATGTTGTGCGTGTTCGGTTTTTGTATCGCCTCCGCGACGAGCGCAAATTTAGCTCAATCGAGCAGTTGAAAACGCAAATTATGATAGATGTCGATCGTGCGAACAGTTATTTTGAGAGAGCCGGCACGAAGCATATGCTGGCAGTTATATAGACGTAATTGTAATGAATACAAATCAGGCATTAGTTAAGACAAATGGAAATGGTCTGGCTGTGAGCGCGCAGCCCGCGCCGAAGCAGGCGACGCAGGTGCCACCGTTAACTGAAGCGTTGGTGGACGAGATTCTTGCGGGTCGTGACTTGCACGGCTGGCTGCGTGCGGCGCGAGTCGCACGAGTGCTCGGGCTGTTTTCGCTATACCTCTTTCTTGACACTTACGACATTCGCGCAGATTTCAATAATCGGGCAGTCGCGAGGCAACGTGAGGCCGCGCGTGGCCTCGGACGTAAGGCTAGATTCAAAGCGTGGGCTACCACACAACTCTACGTTGCGTTTGATCGGTTAGTCCGCGCGTTGCGCTATTTAGTGTTTCGCGGTGCGGAAGGCTCGGCTAAGAAACAAGCGCGACTCGAGAAGCAGGCGATGTGGCTGCGCGAGTCGTTGATCGATCTTGGCCCAACGTTCATCAAGATCGGACAGGCGCTCGGCACGCGCGCCGATCTGTTGCCGCTCGAGTATGTGAAAGAGCTCCAGAAGTTGCAGGACCAGGTGCCGGCGTTCCCGTCGTCCGAAGCTTTTGCGATCGTCGAAGCGGAGCTGGGTCGCAGTCTGCATGAAGCGTACAAAGAAATCGATGCCGAGCCGATCGCTGCAGCATCGCTCGGACAGGTTTATCGCGCACGCTTGCACACGGGACAGGAAGTCGCGGTTAAAGTTCAAAGACCAAATCTACAGTCGACCATCTCGTTCGACGTGGCGATTTTGTTTCGACTCGTGAAGCTGACGAATCGATTCTTCCCGAAGGCGAATGAGAACGCCGACTGGGAAGGGATGCTGCGCGAGTTTCACTCGACGATTTTCGAAGAGATGGATTACGTCAAGGAAGGGCGTAACGCGGACCGGTTCCGTTACAACTTCCGCACGTGGCGCGCGATTCGAGTGCCGAAGATTTACTGGACGCACACGAACACGCGTGTGCTCACACTCGACTTTATTCGCGGTACGAAGGTAGTCGATCTCGAAGGGCTGCGTGCGAATCGTATCTCGCCGGTTAAGGTCAACCGGATGCTGATTCGCACGTATCTCAAGCAGCTACTTGAGGACGGTTTCTTTCACGCGGATCCGCATCCGGGAAACCTGCTCGTGATGGACAGCGGGCATCTTGCGTTCTTCGATTTCGGCATGGTTGGGCGGATCGGTCCGACGTTACAGACGCAAATGATCGATGCGTTCTTTCACGTCGTTAGTCGTGACGTGAAGGGTCTCGGCCAGGACATCATCAATCTGAATTTCCTGAAGCCGGGAGTCGATCCGGAGACGGTGCGGCCGGTGGTCGAGAGTCTGTTCACGCACTATCTCAATCTGAAGCTTGGCGAGGTGAATTTCAAGGAGCTGACATACGATCTCGCTGAGGTGATCTACGAGTATCCCTTCCGTCTGCCGTCAAACTTCACCTACATCATGCGCGCGCTGATGACGCTCGAAGGTATCGGTGTCGTGACCGACCCGGGTTTCAGCTTCTTTGAGACTGCGAAACCGTTTGCGAAGGAGTTCATGTTGCGACGTGAGGGACGAGCCTTCCGTAAGATGATCTTCGACAAGCTCACGGGCCGCGAGAACGGCGATAGTCACATCGCCTGGTCGCGAGTCTGGAAGCTCACGAAGATGGCGGCGCAGATGTATCTCGATAAACGAATATAGGTCCTATATGTCCTATAGGACCTATTTAAGCTGGCCGCGCAGGGCGCCGTTGGGAAATTCCGCGTTGTGGACATTCACGTAGTAATTGCCGGGGTTCTTGATGATGTCCATGATTTTTTCCTGCTCGAGCGGCGCGCATTCCTTTGACGAACCGTTTGCCGGTGGCGTGAGCGTGACGACTGGCGGTCCGGCTTTACCGGCCTCGCCGGCGTGAATGTGAGCCATGTTGGCAGCCGCAATTTTGTCTACCTTCAATTCGTAGCAGACCTGATTTTTCCCCGGATTAAGAGTGATTCTGGCGGTGCCGGTTCCGTCTGGATCGCCTGGGCCCGGAACTTCGGCTGCGCCTGTCATCGTGACGGTTATCGGCCGCCCACCCTGCTGATCCTGCGCAGATAAAACGAAGCTGAGACCCGCCACGAACAGAATTAAAGCAACCAAACCGAGTGATTGTCTCATTCCACCCCTCCTTGTTTTGGCGTTGATTGACGATTGCTAGATCGAGCGCCGAGAAATTACGAGAGTTAGACCAAGAAGGCGTGGAGATTCTGTAGCTTTTGTGTGTTGATGAAAGAAGGTATAGGTCCTATCGAGCTGATAGGACCTATACCCAGAGGAAGTGTTTACCTGGTTGGGGCTTTTTCACCGTTCGGACCAGGGATGTTGAGCCGCTCGCGGAAGAGATTCATTAGCAGCAATGTGCCAATTCCGCCGCCGGCGTCGCCTCCCCCACCAGTGGCCATGACGTCCGGCGTGATGCGAACGCCCTTCTCGCCGATGACTTTCAACGTCTCGACAAGCGCAACACCCTGCGGACCAAGCGCGTTGACCTGCTCACGATAAGCGACGCCCTGCGCCTCGCCCATCAAACGAACCTTCTCAGCTTCGGCACGGCCCGTCTGCTGGATGTAATGGGCCTCGCCCTCGCCTTCAGCCTTACGCTGCTCGGCTCGTTTGCTCGCGATCTCGACACCGACAGTCGCAGCCATCAGATCTTTCTGGTTGTCGGCCTGTGACTTGGTCTTCTCGAGTTGAATGCGTTTCTCTTCCGCCTCTCGTTGAGCGTTGTACATGTTCTGACGCTGCTCGGCGAGGATCTTCTCCGTCTGCGTCTTCATCAACTCTTCCGGCAGATGAATGTGGCAGATGAGTACGTTCACTACGTCGACGTGATATTTGAGCAGGTGTGCTCGCACGCGAGCCTCCGCGCGTTCCTGTTCTTCGTGCCGGTTTTGCAGGTACGCCATCGCAGACGACTCAGACGCCTGATTTCGGAAGATCGAGTCGATCAGCGGGTGCATCACGTTTTGAATTAACCTTTCGATGCCGCCAATCTTCGCCACCATGAACGGTGCGTCTTCAGGCTTCACACGAAAGACAACACGCACTTCCAACTGCATCGTGAAACCATCTTTGGAGATGACCTCGAAGGGGTTGAACGTATTGGCAACTTCACCCGCCGTCCATTCCACTGTCTGGTTGGTCGTGGGAATGACGATCGGGCTGATAGCCAGCGTGTTCACGTAGTAACGTCCTGGTCCAACGACGGCTTCCTGGATACCCCGGAAACCTTCGGGAACAACGTAAGCTTCATGGGCGCCCTCGTCGAGTCGCCGGTCGGCTGGATCGCCCGTCATCAGATCAGCCTTGATCTGTTCGACGGTGCGCTTGTCGTCCATCACGTCGAGGCGAGTTGCAGACTCTTCTACCTGCTCCCGCTCCTCCCGTTCCATTCGTTCCCGCACCTTCGCCGCCATCTCACGTCTGACTTCTTCTGACGGATCCTTGCCGACGTTCGAGACAACGACTGCGACTTCACCCGGCCTAATCTCCTTGGCTGTTTCGGGAATGACTTTGAACAGCAGCGGATTGATGTAGTAAGTGCCGGGCAGCAGGATATCTTTCTGTGGACCACGTTGGCCGCCTTTGCCGATGAACTCATGGGCGTCCTGGAAATTGTCATGACCGGCAAACGATTCTGCGACGTAATCCCGTGGATTGAGCGGCGCACCATCCAATGCGTCGACGAGACCGATCTGGTTCTCATTGATCACAGTCGCATCGAAAAGCCGCACGTTGAATAGACCAGGTTTCGCTTCATTCCCACCTTCGAGAGAAGCGGATTGCGTCAGGATGCGATAGACACCCGGCGTCAGAATGTCGACCTGAGGTCCTTTCTGGCCGCCGGATTGAATGAACTGTTCGGCATCCTGGTAGTTGCGGTGATCTAGAATCGCTTTGCCAAGCAGGCGACCGGGATCGAGTGGACCACCGTCAGCGGCAGTGACTACGCCGACTTTGCCCTGCGGCACGAGCGTCGCTTTCGCGATTGAAACGCGGAACAGATACGGGTGAATGGGCCAGAGACCCGGCGGGAGGGTGCGGAGCTGAATACCTTTCACGCCGCCCTGTTTGATAAACGCGATCGGATCCTGGAAGTTGTTGTGAGCATTCTGAGCGCGGTCTGGCGCAAAGATGCGGCCGGGAGGCATCGGCTCACCGTCAACCGCTTCGATTATGCCCATCTCATCGGCGCCGATTTCGATTAACGGGACTTTGCGGACGACTTTTTCAAAAGGAAACTTGATGAGATGCAAGCCCGGCTTCAGCACGTCGGCTTGAATACCGACTTCGCCTTCCGTGGCTACTACTCTTCCCGGTGGCATTCGTCTGCCGAAGTATCGTCGTTCTTTAATCGCGATTTCTCGTGCACCGACGTTGACGAAGATCCGGTTAAGGATTACGAGGAAGACGATCAGAAGAACGAATGCTAGGAAAAGCAAAGGGATCACAGTTGTGATTTCAAGATTTGGCATGGTCTTTCTCTTTCAAATTCAACTGGAGGCAGTTGATGGTTAGATTGGGTTGTTAGTGGACTCAAGCTCACGATTCGCGCGGGACAGTGTGCCTTTCAGGACAAAGCCTGCGCCCGAAGTTCGAGTGTGTGACGACAGCACCCAGTATTCACTGTTGAATAACGCCTGAAGCTCGCGCGCCGATAAGTCTGACAGGCTACCGTCTCGCCAGGAGAGCAGCACGAGCTCGACCGCACGGCCGTAATTCTTCGCATTGTCAGAAAGGGCCGCAGCATGCAGCAGGTTTGTTGTGGAAGTTCTATTGGGCGATTCCTGAAACGCTTTAATGGCTGCAATGGCCTGATGAAAAGTCTCTGCGTCTACTTTCGGGCCTTTTTCCGATAATTGATCGTCAGTCGGGGGTCTAAGTTGATTAAGGTGGAAGTCGGAAAACAGTCCCCGCGGTTCTTCTGGTGGCAGATGAAAGTCAGTAGTTTGCGACGTGTTCGCGGGTTTCTGCCAGAAGTAAATGGCGATAGCGAGTAAGCCTAAAACCAGAACCGAAGTAAAAAGAAGAGGGACCATCGCGGTCAATGGTAGTTATACGCCTGTTGGCATGGAAAGTTCAAGAATCTGTAGGCGTTCAAAGAGAGATTTCACGCAAAGGCGCAAAGGGACGCAAAGACGCAAAGGCGGGTCAAATGCTTCGGGCGCGTCAGAGTCTTTGACCCGCCTTTGCGTCTTTGCGTCCCTTTGCGCCTTTGCGTGAAAAAAAACTTATCGAGCACCTAAACTGTTAAAGAATAACGAGTATGTCGCCAACGACTGCGCCCGGTATTGAGGCCGGAAGCCAAACAGGATTACGCGTCCTTTTCCCATCGTCACTTCCACGATCGCAGCCTTTCCCTTGATCAAATCTCCACCGAGCAACCACCCGGAGAGTAGCGGATCTTTGTCCGCCGGGTACGATGCGATCACGTGAACACTTGGATCGTTCGCCGTCACTTCAAACACCGGCGAGTCTTCAGCCCACGCGATCGTTTCTTTCGGCATTCCATTCGCGATTGGATGCGACCTGTCGAGCTCAATGCGCAGTATCGACCCCGGAACGTAGAAATCCGTGCGCGGCAGTCCTGCCACAACATTCCGCAAAGGTAATTTGAACTGTTCGATCGCGAAGTTCGCGGCGCGATTCAGAAAGACCAACGTGCCGCCAGTCTCAACAAAGTCACGCAGCGTCTTCACACCTTCCGGCCCGAGGCCACCGGTTAATTCAAGGGGCATTGAGCCGGTACGATAACCTTCAAGCAGCGTGCGGGCCGGTTGATCGGGAATGAGTAACGTGTAGTATTTCCCCGTGACACCGGGCGACGGTTTATAAACAGTGACGCCCGCGCGCAACTCTTTGTCAGTAAGCACTCCGTAAGAGATGTTCTTCGAATCGAGTATCCATTTGGTCCAACCCTCATCCTGACTTGGCACAGACGAGTGATAAATCGCGAAAAGATCGATACGCGGCATCTTCGGTGCATCAGTCAAAACATCCGAAACGGGTTCTGTGCTTCGCACCGCACGGAAGGGCGCTTTAACAGCCTGCACCGGCACGCCCATCAATAACGGCAACGTGTTTGCGGTCACGTCGTAGGGCGCAATCGGATGCCCGTCAGCGTCTCTGAGGTTTGGATAATGCTGAACTTCGAGCAACGCTTTCGCAAACGCGCCGTAAGGCTGATCCATTCGAATCAGTTGTGTATCGCTTGGAAGAGTTTGCTTACCGACTTTGAAAACCGTTCCTTCTTTTGCAGACGAAACTTCAACACCGCCTCTCTTCAGAATGTTCAAGAGCACCTCGGAATTTGGTGACGGCTCGACCAAAAATCCAAAGATCTCACCAGCTCGGCGTGGTCGCACCGCCTCTTTCCCGATCGCATAAAAACGTTGCAGCCACTGCTCGCGATTCGTCGCCGCGTGGTCCAGCAGCAGAAACGCCGCCGTCGTCATGTATTTCGTGATGTCGCTCAAGCGCCACTCACCACCACGCCACAGTGGTCCAAACTTCGGCGATTCCTTCTGCGGATCGTAACCTTCGCGCGAACGAAGCTCTTCAAACTTCAACGTCAGCGGCGACGCGATTCGTGCAGACGCAGTTTCAGACAACATGCGCACGCCGGCGTGATAGTGCGAATACGCGCGCGCGGGAGACCATGCGTCGTAGGTTGAATTCGTAGTGATGCCTTCGAAGCCTTTGGCGCGCATCTCGGCGGCCATCCAGTTTCCGAGCTCCGTGTAACCCTGCACGATCGCCTTCGGCACGTTTGGCTCGACGGGCGCCATGTACGGCGGTAGGAACAGACGCGAACCGAACGCGCCTTGCTGGTGAATGTCGTGGACGATCTGCGGATGCCAGACGTTGTGAATCTTATCGACAGTGAGCTGCGTCTCGACCTGCGTGAAGGCATACCAGTCGCGGTTGTTATCGTGACCGGTGTACTTGTGATAAAGCTCGGGCGGATCGGAGCCTTCGAACGGTGTGCCGAGTGTTTTGTCATACCAGTTCTTGACGATGTCTACGCCGTCCGGGTTCAGCGACGGCACGAGCAGGACGATCGTGTTGTCGAGAATCTTTTGAACGTTCGCGTCGGTTGATGAGGCGAGCTGGTGTGCGATCAACGTGCTCGAGAGATACGAGCCGACTTCGGTCGAGTGTATTCCGCAAGTGATCAGGACGACGGTCTTGCCCTTTCGAATCAACTCCGCGGCTTTGCGATCGCGTGTGGCGACTGGGCCGAGCTTACGCGGATCGGCGAGCTGGTCCTGGATCTTCCTGAATTCTTCGAGACGCGCAAGATTTGCGGCTGAGCTGATGGTTGCCATCACGAACGGCTTGCCCATCGTCGTGTTGCCGAGTGTTTCGAAGACGACTCGGTCGCTGGCGGCGTCGAGTTTCTGGAAATAATCGACAATCTGGTCCCAAGAAGCGAGTTTCCGATCCTCACCTGGTACGAAGCCGAGGACTTCGGCGGGCGTTGGGATCTTTTTCTGGGCCGTCGCGACTCCAGTCACGAGAAATAGCAGCAGCAGTGTGATTATTCGTTTGCGCATGGGTTGCAGCAGTTTAGCAAAAGAGGCAACCTCAAACCGCCTAATCAGGTTCAAAAACACTGTATTCATGGTAAAGTAACGGCGTTTTCTAACCCCTGCGCACTCCCCGTTTTTCAAAACTTGTTGGAGGTCACTTCGGATGTCCAGTGAAAGCATCCCTGCAAACGAGTACCCAGACCGGGTCGGTTTCAAGCCAGACAATCCTTATTTAACGACGTTCCGACCCTACATTCCGGCGGGCGTCCAGCTTCGTGAGCTGACGATACTGCCGTTGTTTGTGGGAACGGTACTCGGCATCATCTTCGGTGCGTCTTCGCTTTATCTCGTGCTCAAGGTTGGTCTAACGGTCAGTGCGTCGATTCCGGTTGCGGTGATCTCCATCACGCTTTTCCGCGTGTTATCGAAATTGGGTTTGCGCGACGCCACGATTCTCGAAAACAACATCGTTCAGACTGCGGGTTCGGCCGGCGAGTCGATCGCCTTCGGTATCGGCGTCACGATGCCGGCGATTCTGATTCTCGGATTCGATCTCGAGTTATCGCGTGTGATGCTGGTTTCGGTGCTCGGCGGCCTGCTCGGCATCCTGATGATGATTCCTCTGCGACGCGCGCTCATCGTCGCCCAACACGGTTTCCTCAAATATCCCGAAGGTACTGCCTGCGCCGAGGTGTTGAAAGCCGGCGCTTCCGAGGAATCTCGGGCAGCCGCGCGCGAGGGATCGGGAGAGGACACTGCGGTCGTCGATCAAGCTGTGACTGGCGGCAAGACGATCATCAGTGGTTTCGGTATCGGTTTTCTTTACTACGGTATCGAACAGATTTTTAAGACGTGGAAAGAGTATCCGGGCAAAGTCTTCGGCAGACCATTCGAAGGTGGCTCGGTCTCGATCGAAAACAATCCCGCGCTGCTCGGTGTCGGTTACATCATCGGACCACGCATCGCGTCGATCATGGTCGCGGGCGGCGTGCTCGCATACCTGGTTTTGATTCCGGCGATCAAGTACTTCGGCGGCGGCTGGATGACGCCGCTCGCACCGGAAACTACACACCTAATCAAAGACATGAGCGTCACGCAGATCCAAAAGGGCTACATCCTTTACATCGGCGCGGGCGCAGTCGCAGCAGGTGGAATCATCAGTCTCTTCCGATCGCTGCCCGTGATCTGGAGCGGTTTGAAAGGCGGCCTCGCTGACTTGCGACGATCTGGTACGGGCTCAAATGACAACGCACCGCGTACAGACCAGGACCTTTCGATGAAGTTTGTGCTCGCCGGAATCATCGCGTTGATGGTCGTCATCATGATCGTTCCGCAGCTCAATTTGCGCTTCAACATTCTCGGCGCGATTCTGATCATTGCGTTTGGATTCCTTTTTGTGACTGTCTCGTCGCGACTAACGGGTGAAGTCGGATCGTCGTCAAACCCGATTTCGGGAATGACGGTCGCGACGCTGTTGCTGACGTGTCTTGTGTTTCTGGTTATCGGCTGGACCGCACCGCCGTACTTCGTAACCGCGCTTTCCATCGGCGGTATCGTGTGTATCGCTGCTTCGAATGGCGGAACGACGTCTCAGGACTTAAAGACCGGCTTTCTCGTCGGTTCTACACCGAAGGCTCAGCAGATCGCGATTCTCGTCGGCGCTCTTGTTTCTGCGCTCGCGCTAGGGCCAATCCTGCTGGCGATGAACCAGTCGGGCAGTGTTTACGTGCCGGTGGCCCAGAACAAGGATTTCAGTTTCCCGGCTGACTTCAGGTTTTCTCCGGATCAGTACGTCAAAAGCGGTGATCAGCCGAAGAAAGAACGGCTGCAAGGCGGGCAGGCGAGCGCCGATACGAATGAATACAACGTCGTACACAAGACGACTACCGATTACGGTCCGGCCGGACGTTACTTCGTGAACGATCAAGGCGTGCCGGTTTATCTTGCGGATCCTGGTATCAACGGCATCTACGACAAAGTGCCCGGCACGAACAACACGGTGGCGAAGTTCACCGCGCCGAAGGCGACGTTGATGTCCTACATCATCAAGGGAATTCTGAGTCGTGAGCTTCCGTGGGGGCTTGTACTGCTCGGGGTGATGATCACAATTGTGCTCGAGTTGAGCGGCGTGCCTTCACTCGCTTTCGCGGTCGGAGTTTACCTGCCGATTTCCACGTCCGCGCCCATCTTTGTTGGCGGTGCGGTGCGTTGGCTGGTGGACAAGTACCTGCGGAAGAAGCCGGAGAATATGAATCTCAGCGAAGAGCAGATGGCGGCTGAGACTGACAAGAGTCCGGGCGTGCTGCTCGCGTCAGGTTATATCGCTGGTGCTACGCTCGCTGGCGTGATCTTCGCGTTCCTGAATTTGAGGGAAGGCATCGTCACGCAGTTGAAGGTATTCGAGGAGTGGGCGACGCATCACAATCCGTTCTTCGAAGGCCCGAATTCTGACGTGCTCGGAATGATTCCATTCCTGATACTCACGATTCTGCTGTATCTTGTTGGGCGGGAGTTAGTGTTGAAGCCGACCCCTGTCGTTCGTCGCGAGGAGTGAGTTTTATCTCTGCGGCCCTCTGCGTACCTCTGCGGACTCTGCGTTAAGAACTATTTCAACGCAGAGAGCGCAGAGATACGCAGAGGGCCGCAGAGGAGTTGTTTATGCGTACAAGAATAATTCTCCTGTTGTGTGTTGTCTTATTTGGCGCTTCCACCTCATTCGCACAAGCGCCGCGCACGCCCACTGAAACAATGCGCGAGTTTTACCGCATGATGCGCGAACGGAAGTTTCGCGAAGCGTTCGGTATGTCGATCTATCGCGCGGCCATCGAAGGACTCTCGACGCAGGAATACGACGATCTCAAACCCGATTTCGACAAGATGGCGGTGGCGGTCAGCGAGAAGATTCCCGAGAAGGTCGACATCACAGGGGAACAGATCAGCGGTGATGCTGCGACCGTCTTCGTGAAAGTGCTCGACGCCGATGGCAAGGAAAAGATCGAGCCGGCATCGCTGATCAAGATCGACAACGCCTGGATCGTAGGCGATCGCGAGAACCTCGAGCTGGTCCGCAAAGAGGGCAAGAAGTTTTTCTTCGAGGCCCGCATCAATGCCCATCATAGCGACGTCCAGGACATGTTGACGCGTATCTCACTTGCCCAGGTGGTCTACGCGCAGGGCCACAACGGCCAGTTTGGCAACATGGCTGAGCTCATCACCGGCGGCCTGCTCCCGAAAGACCTCGAAGGCACAGAGACTACGGGCTATCGCTTTCAGGTGGTTCGCGCCACGGATGGAAAGTCGTGGTATGCGACCGCCGAACCTGCCCAGTACGGCCGCTCGGGCCGTCTTTCGTTCTATCTCGACGCTTCGGGAGTGCGAAGCGGCGACGCGGGTGGGAAACCGCTCGTGGTAAAGAATTAAAGCAAAGAATTAAAGTGTTGCGTCCGTGCGAGTAGGTTTTCTATTATGCTCGTGCGGCGAACTGCCCCCGATCGTGCCCCTCCTCAATTAGTCCGAGAATCTCTTTAGTGGTTGCGAAGGATGTCGGAGCTACCCCGTAGAATCGTGTCGCAACTGCGCCGTTTTATCGGAAACCGGCGACGGGATAAGCGTGTGCGGACGCGGCTGAGCTTCACGTTGAGCTTGTCAGATCCGCATGTGAGCGCAAACGGTGCGCGCCGTTTACCGACCCTCAACGGGCACACATTGGACGTCAGTGTCACGGGGCTGGCCCTGATTGTTCCCGCGATTCGGATTGGTGAACACTACCTTGCCGGGGCTGATCGGAAGCTACACGTGAAGCTCGATCTGCCGGATCGACCAGTCGAGATGAAGGTGGTGACAGTCAGGTATGAGAACTTGGAAGATGGAAGTGGATACCTGATCGGGGCTCGGATCCTCGAGATCAGCGACGCGGATCGGAAGAGTTTTGAGAAGTACATCTTGGCCGCAGATTTACGCGGATAAACGCGGATCTACTCGAAGCGCAGCTCTCCGAAGACATCAGGCACGTGAAAGTTAGGTTCTGGTGTTCTTGTCGGTAGCCAGGCAAGGTAACGCTCCGGCGCTTCCGGACCGACACAGCGAAACACATTCGTTCGCCAAACATCGCCCGCCGACGGCTTAGGAAGCACGTCACTCCAGGGGATTCTCATACCGACGAGTAATCGTTCGCCTTCGAGCTTCGCGGCGGTCGTGAAGCCGGACGCAAATTCCCAGTCCGTTTCTCTTCCTTCCGGTCGCACCACGATCCCCAGATCGATCCACTCGCCCGTTGGGGCTGCTTCAAACTCCAAATACCGCCACGGCTGCGTGGAATCGGGCGCGAGGAAGATCTCGCAGACGTCGCGATCCCACAGGCCAAGTGTCTTTGTGTTTGTGACTGGATTCTCAAAGACGATTAACGGCTCGTTCTGCTTCCCAACAAACCGCACATGCAGCGCTTCATCAGACCAGCAGACTCTCGCTTCAGCATGGCGCGTTGGAATAGCCGGCTCACCGGACCAGTAATGTTCGATCTGTACGGACTGACACTGCCGCCAGATTTCGTTATCAAAGTCGGAAGGGCAAATTGGCTGATTGATGTGGTGCGCGATTACTGTCGGATCAGTCATATCGAAATCAGTTTTAGACAGGATTTACAAGATGAGACAGGATTTACATGTTAATTCTGAAAAATCTTGTAAATCCTGTCTAAAAACTCACCTCGATTTCAACGCGTTCATACAGTCATCTAACAACTTCACCGGATCTTCACTCGTAAACACACGCGCCGTACTCGTCCTCTTCCCAAACTTCTGCATCAAGTACTCCGACTCATCAGCCACGCCACCCGTCCCGGTCAAACACCCGATAATCTTCCCCTCATCGTACCCAATCGTGAACTCGTTCAACGATCCCATCGCGCCCGAAACAAACAGCACAATATCGCTCGACCTCACGAGCACAACATTCCTCCCCTTCAACCCAAACCCCGTGTAAATCAACGCATCGCATGCATCGACCGGCAACTTGTACAACTCGCTGTGCTCGCGTTCATTGCTTGCCGGCGAGATGCCGATATGAAAGCTGCCAGCTTCGTGCGCCGTCTTGCCAACAACGTAAACAATGCCCGTCGTTCCGCCCGTGAGCAGCAACACATCCTTGCCGGCAATCACGTGCGCGAGCCGCTCGGCCTTGTCGACAAGCGTGTTGCCGGTCTCGAGCCGCGCGCTCTCAGCAGCGGCCGAACCCATCACTCCGACTTTAGTCTTCATAGTTACTCTATCGACTGGTGAACAACCTGCTGCTCGTCAACTCTGATACGCGCCACACGTTCTTCACGATCCCACCAACGCTGCGTTATAAACCACACAATACCCGGCAGCAGAAAGAAAGTCCCAATACCAACCGTCACGATCCGCGGCGAGATCTTAAACCGGTCCAACAACTCGCCAGTGATGTAATTAGACGCTGCCATAGTCAAAGTCACTAGCGCCATCTCTGCCGCAAACACGCGCCCGCGAAAGTTATCTACGACCGACCGTTGCAATATAACCGTGGAAAAGACCCAGAGAATACTGCCGCCACAGTGTGCGATTCCCAGCACGACGAGCGCAAAAATAAAACTGGGCGCACTGCCAAACAAGATATAAAAGACGCTGGCAATCAGAAACGCAATCCCGATCGACGCCTGCATGCGCCGGTTTCCTTCGCCCGCAATCCGTCGCGCTACGATTGGACCGACCGCAGTTCCAATCCCTCGTGCGGCGAAGAGAACGCCGATTCCACCCGCAGCGTCTTTGCCAACCGGGAAGATGCGTTCGCCGAACACTGCCAAAAGCGTCAGTATGCCACCGCCGATTCCCCACGCTGGCTTTACTAGCAACGCCGCCAGGACACGCGGCCGATCCTTAACATACTTGATACCTTCAATCGTCTCCCCAATCCCCAAAAGCCTGCTGAGCGAGACTTTTTGTCGCTCACGTTTCTTTCGCTTCGGAAGCCGAATACTCGCAATCAACGCCGCCGACAGCAGATACGTCGCAGCATCAGCAATGAACGCGACGTCAGTTCCAAACAAGCTAGTGATGAACCCACCGATCGCGGCGCCGATAGTGAGCATCGCTGACCACGTCACCGACGAGATCGCGTTCGCGGCCAGGAGCTCACGATCCTCGACAATGGATGGTATCGCCGCCGTCTTTGCGGGCTCGAAGAACGTCGAGAGTCCGAGTTGAAAAACCGTCAGCACGTAGATGATCCACAACTGATCCGGGCGGCGCACAAACAAAAATCCCAGCACTACAAACGCGCGCAGAATGTCTGACACGATCATGATTCGTTGCCGGCTGAACCGGTCAGCAATCACACCCGAGATCGGTCCGAAGAAAAAGCTGGGAACGAAGCGCGCGACGAGAAGCAGACCGACGTCGCGACCCGAGCCCGTGAGTCTAAGAATGATCGTGTAGAGCGCGATGGTGTCGAACCAGTCGCCCATTTGACTGACGACTTGCCCGAGCCACAGTTGTCTGAAGCTACGGTTCCTCCGCAGCAGATCGATATATCCGACGTGTGTCGGTAAGTTCTCCATACTAGAGGCCCAGATTAACCAGCCTGACTGAAATTCTCAATCTGACCTGTCAGAATGGAATGACTCACAACCAACAATCGCGAATTCTTGGAAATTTAAAACGGCACGACAGTTGAAATAGGGGACAGCGCGGCGCAGAAGCCATTGGCTTCGCGGGTCCTCCGCACGGGGCCCGTAGCCGCAGAGTTCTATGACAATAACGAGCCGTCAAACATCTCACCCAGCACGGCAACCCGAGCGTATCGGGTTGCCACTTGCCCAATTCACCGGAGAGAGAGCTGAGTTGCTCCCAGCTCTGTCTCCGGTCGCGTCGGTGCGCGCATCGCTGGGTCACTGGTGGCACACAAATCAGTTGTGGATTGCGTGGACATTGCTCGCCGTGCCGCTCGTGCTTGAATTGATCTACGGCACGTTTCTCTTGCCCTATCTCATCCTGACTCCAATCTCAATACTTGCAACTTATCTGATCTATCGCAGCGCGCGTGCGCGTCTGCAATCAAAGACGGGCGAGATCGAAGCGCTCAGTGAGCTCCATCTCGCAACCGCAGAAGCACTCGCGACCGCGATCGACGCCAAGGATCAAACATCACATTGTCACGTTCGTCGCGTGCAGATTTACGCCGCAGGCATGGGCGAAGTGTTTGGTCTCTCGCCTGACGAGATCGCCGCGCTCAAAGCCGGCGCGTTGTTACACGACATCGGCAAGCTCGCCGTGCCGCCGCACATTTTGAATAAGCCCGGACCTCTGACTCATGCTGAGTTTGAGAAGATGAAGATCCACACGGTCGTCGGCGCCCAGATCCTCGGTCGTGTGGACTTCCCTTATCCTGTGATTCCAATCGTCAGGCATCACCACGAACAATGGGACGGCCGCGGTTATCCCGATCGTCTGCGCGGCGAACAGATTCCCATCACCGCGCGCATTATCTCCGTTGTCGATTGTTTCGACTCGATTCGCGAAGATCGACCGTTTCGCCGTGGCATGACGCTCGACGAAGCGACGGCGTTGCTGCTGCGTGGTTCCGGAATTCATTTTGATCCGGTCGTCGTCGACCAGTTCCTCAAACACTTATCGCGTTTTGATGCCGAGATCGAAAGGCTCGGCCTGCAACATCAATGTGCAAACTATTCAACCGAGCCGCCGATTCAACTTAGCGAAGTCGATATGAGTCAGACGCGTGAGCGCGGCTCTTACATTGCTTACGACCAGATCAAGAAAGCGCATCGCGAAGTTTATGCGTTGTACGAGATTGCCCGCACGTTTGGCACGTCGCTGAATGTCGAGCACACGCTCGAGATTCTCGTCGACAAGGTGGGCCACGTCGTCCCGTTCGACACGTGCATCGTTTACTTCTACGACGATCAGAAAGGTTACGCTACCGCGCGACACGTCGCCGGCAAGCATGCACAGAGGCTGTCCGGGCGTTGTATCGCATTCGGTGAAGGCGTCACGGGCTTTGCGCTCGCGAATCGAAGCGCTGTTAACCAGCTACATCCGAGTCTTGATTTCACTGACATAAATCCCGATGCGGGCGTTAAGTATCGCTCGATGGCGTCGTTGCCGTTGTTCAAGGACGATGTGTTGCTCGGCGCGCTCTCGGTCTACTCAACGGAGCTCGAGCAATACACTGACGATCATATGCGGCTGCTGGAAACCGTGACGCGGCTTGCTTCGGACGCGCTTGGGAACGCGATGCAGCACGCTGAAGCGGAGTCGAATGCGCTGACGGATCCGCTCACGGGATTGCCGAACGGGCGTTACCTGTCTTTGCGTTTTGAAGAGGAGGCCGCACGCGCGCGTCGCACTGATCGAACGTTCCAGGTCGTGATGCTCGACCTCGATGAGTTTAAGAACGTCAACGATACTTACGGGCACAAAGCCGGCGACAAGATGCTGCGCGAGGTGGCGCACCTGATCGCGGGGCAGTTGCGTGAGTATGACTTTCTCGCGCGTTCGGGTGGCGATGAGTTTGTCGCGCTCGTGCAGGAGGTTGTCGGCGCGCAGGTTGAAGACTTGTGCATGCGTATCGAGAGTGCGGTGTCGAAATTCTCGCTGCCGCTGGGTCGAAACCGCTCTGCGCGTGTCGGGATCAGTATCGGGACCGCGACCTTCGGCGTCGACGGCGACACCCTGGACCAACTCGTGGTCGCCGCCGATAACGAGATGTACCGCATGAAATCCACCCACCGCGTGGGCCGCTTGGCTCCAGACCCAGCCACCGAGGTAACTTCCTTGCAGTGATTTCTCTGTGCTACCTCTGTGTTCTCTGTGTCTCTGTGGTGGTTCCCTTCAACCATTTCTAACCACAGAGACACAGAGAACACGGAGGTTGCACAGAGAAGAATCTTGACATATTCCTCGCTCTTCGCTTTCAATCGCTATGAGGCATGGTAGCTCCCGCCGAAAATCAAAGCGCCACACTCTTAATTGTTGACGACGACGCGGCCGCACGCGACCGGTTCCGCGAAATCTTCGAGGCTGCGCAATACCGTGTCGTAACGGCAACGGAAGCCGCCTCGGCGTTGCGCGTGCTCAAGGGTGTTCGTTGCGACCTCGTCGCACTCGATCTCGAGATGCCGGGCGTCGATGGTCTTGCCCTCTGCAAACTGCTGCGCGCGCAGCCGACGACGAGCAAGCTGCCTATCATCGCGCTTTCGGAAAGCGACGACGAAGCGCGCAAGGTCCAGGCATTCACCGCCGGCGCTGACGACTACATCACGAAACCTTCGACGCCCGGTGAGTTGTTGTCGCGCGTTAGCCTGCACGTGCGCACGTCGCAGCGCGAGTGGGCCCTGCTCGGCAGCAATCA